>SKMO01000116.1 GCA_007121025.1 Bacillota bacterium
GCTTTAGGGCGTCCTCCAAAAGGCCAAACGTCACCCGAAAGGGGTTGACCACACCCTGCAGGTCTCCAAACGCCACCGCCCCCCAGAAGACCGACGGATCCAGTGCAGGAACCAGCCTGTGCAGATCATCCTTGACCAGAAAGGTCGCGTCCAGTCCAGCCTGGTGGCAGGCATCCACCCGCTCCTGCAGAAGATTTCGGTCTTCTTCTGTTTTTCCCAGCAGAATCATGGGCCGGGACTGATCGATGGCGTCGCCCAGGCCCAGCTCTCCGGCCAGCTGACGGTAAAGCCGGAGACTCTCCACCGTCCGGGTCAGGTCTTCCCCGGTTTTTCCCAGATAGCTGATTCCCCCGTTACAGGCACCGCTGGCTCCCGCACAGGGCCGGTCCCGCTCAACGATCCCCACCCGCAGGTTCCTGCGGGTCAGCTCCCGTGCCACCGCGGCGCCCACGATCCCCGCACCAACAACCACCACATCATAGTGTTTCATCACTCACCTGCGTTTCATCAAGAGGTGCATGTCCACCAGTTCCGGATGAAAATAGGATCTGGTGAACCCTACCGGTTCATCATCCAGGTTGAAAAACGTCTCTTCCCAGCAAATCAGCGGTGTGCCTTCCGGCACATTCAGGATTTCCGCCTGCCCGCCCTCACAACTGCAGGCGCCGATCCGCACAATGTTCTGAACCATTTCCTCAGCACAGTTCTCCCAGAGAAAATCCATGATCGAAAACGGTTCCTTCAATTCTTTCAGGTCCCGTTGGACCCGTTTCATGGGAATGCAGTTGATCGCAAGAATCGCCACCCTGTCGCCTCTGACCACGAAATGCCGGACGTATTCCAGGGCCTCTTCGCCCACCGGACAATGCAGACGGCCGGCCTGCAATTCGTCCATCTGGACCACCCGGTACGGCATCTGCACTGTCTGAACGTCACCATAGCGTTCCTGCAAAAGCTGCCCGTAATCCCGGGTCATATCGATGCGCATCTGGGCCGTAAAAGCGCTCTTGTGCACGTAGTTTCCACTGCCATGTTTTTTCGTGATGTATCCCTCACGGTCCAGCTCCCGGAGGGCCTCCCGGATCGTGGGCACACTGATGCCCAGCTGTCTGGACAGTTCCTCTTCCGAATCCAGCTTATTTTTGGGAAACTGCTTTGTCCGCAGCAGCTCCATGATGGCTTCCCTGGTTTCCAGGTAACGACTTTGTCCTAAAATTCGCATTGCTCTCGACTCCTTCACCCTGAACATCCGGCGCGCCGGATGGATTCATTTCATATTGACTATTCTACCATGAAATCAGAGTGGGTGGGTCCGTCAGTCGCCGTTCATGAATGACGGACTTGAAAGAGCTTCCGGCACTCTCAGCGGAAAAGAGGGTGCCGGAAGCTCAAAGCAATCTTTCCGACGGTTAGTCGTTCGTTCCTTCCGGCGCCTCGTCTGTCAGAGGCGCTTCGATTCTGGGCATTGCCTCAGAACTTTTGCCCTGCCAGAAATGGTACCCAAGCAGGATCAGCGTGATAAACAGATAGCCAAGTGCCCACTCCGGAGCAGCATTGATGCCCAGCATCCCCGAATGGATAAACCCGATGAACGAGAAAAACGCTCCCAGGGCAGTAACCACTGTGGCTTCAAGGTAACGGCGGTCAATGATAAACGCCAGCATGGATCCCCAGATCATCGAAATGATGATGTAGCCTCCGCCCACAGTGACAAAGGTAATGGACGTTCCATCCACCTGCGTCGCGAAGCGCCCCGACCAGGCAATCAATGCCGGCATAATGGCAAACCAGACCGCTGGTGCATGCCGCTTCGGGGTGGCCGTGAAAGCCTGAGATCCCTGGGTCAGACCGATAAACAGCAAAAAGACCATGGCCACCTGATACGGGATGACCGCATCGACAATCCCCATCAGGCCGGTGAATCCCATCGCCAGATAGAAAATACCCTCCAGGATCATGTAGCCCCGGCCGGCGCCAATCCGCTTCCAGGTGGGATGTCCGATGTATACGGTGGTCGGGAACGGGCTGCCAAAGATCGCCCCGATCGTCGTCCCCACGCCATCGACAATCATCGTTTCCCTGGCGCTGTAGGTGTCCCCGCCCGCATGGGCTGACTCCACGGCCTGCAAGGTGGTCAGGGTATTGTGAATCTCAATGGGAATGACAATGGCCAAAAACGGTGCAATGTTTCGAAAGCCCGTAATAATGTCTCCGATAATCGGTATTGGCAGGTTCAGGCCCACGTATTCAAACGACGCCGTCAGACCGGCCACATCCTTGTAGCCAAAGAACCAGGCGATGACCGAGCCCACCAGTACGGCACTGATCCCCGCAGGAACTTTGAAGGGCAGTTTGTCGCGACCAAAAAACCCGATAAACACCAGAATGACCGGGATCAAAGTCACAGCTGGAATGCTGCCCACATCCAGAAGGGCCGACAGCCCCACGTAAGCAATGGCCACACCGGCCAGAGAGCCCAGAAGGCCCGCCCGGGGGGTCATCCTCCGCAGCCACTCCCCGTAGAGAGAGCCGATCATTTCCACAACGCCACCAATCACAGCGGCAGCCAGTCCGACCTGCCAGGCCAGAATGGGATCATCTGTAGCCCAGTAAACCGGACCCATGATCGAATAGAGCCAGACAAACACATGGGTGGCTCCGATTCCATACGGCTGGGCCGTGACGTCTGTTCGTCCAAGCTTGATGGCCAGCCGTTTGGCCTGCTGCGCGTAATAGAAACAGCCCACGGCCGTTCCGACACCAATCCCCGGAATCACCCGGCCAAACACGATGTCCGCCGGCATGTTGAACGTATAGAGAAAAACACCGATGATAATGAGTACTTTTGCAATAGAATCTGATAGAAGTCCGAAAAAAGCGTCTACGTCAGGTTTGACAAACAATGGATAATTGACTTCATTCTGCGCCAAAACAACAACCTCCCAACTCAGGTTTCACCGGATTCAGATCTCCGAAGGTGCCAGAAAATCCGCCGGGTAGTCCGCACTGCGCACCAGATCGACTGCCATCTCCTGCTGTGTTCTGCAGACTTGCTCTTCATCCTGGAAGAGAAAAACCCCCTTATCCAGAATGGTTCTGCCTTCGATCACCACCTTTTCCACTGCATCCTGTCCACAGGAATAAACCAGCGTCGCCACCGGATGATGCACCGGGCATGATTTCCCGTGGCAAGCAGGATTAAGAACAAACAAATCAGCTTTTTTGCCCACTTCAAGTGAACCGATGGATCCGTCCATGCCAAGAGCCCGGGCTCCGCCGATGGTGGCCATCTCCAGGACTCTGCCGGCAGTCATCGCCGTCGGGTCCCCGGTCGTCACTTTGTGCAAAAGTGCTGTCGTTTTCAGTGTTTCCAGCATGTCCAGACCATTGTTGCTGGCAGCCCCGTCAGTCCCAAGGCCCACCTGCATCCCCCGGGCCAACATGTCCGGGACCGGAGCCGTTCCACTGGCCAGATACATGTTGGCCACCGGGTTGTGAGAAACGCTTACACCCTGGCGGGAAAATGCGTCCAGCTCACGATCCCCCACCGCCACCACATGGACCGCCATCAGATCAGGCCCGAGAAATCCGGCCTCCTCAAATGTCGCAAGGGCGTCCACCGCTCCATAGCGTTCCCGGCAGACCACATTGTCTGTATCCGTTTCATACATATGCATGGTCAAAGGAATGCCGGTCTCATCAGCAAAACCTCGGGTATCCCGAAGCCCCTGACCATCCAGGGCCCAAATCGCCGCCGGAGCCACCCGCAGCCGGACCATCCCATCAGGCTTCTCGTACTGCCTGCGCAGTCTGAGTACGTCCTCAAACACATCGTCCGTCTGTTCAATCAGCTGGACAGGAAACCCGTGCTGGGCTCCCGTATTTCGAAAACCCCGGGCGTACACAAGCCGGATTCCCGTCTGCAGCCCCTGTTCAATCACCACATCGCTGAGCCCGCGGTCCGGCAGTGCATACATATAATCCACCAAGGTGGTGGTGCCGCTGCGGATTGCCTCAAGCATGCCGCCGGCGGCGGCGGCCCTGGCGTGACGTTCCTCAATGCAGACAGCTGCAGGCTTAATGGTCTGGGGCCACCAGTCTTCAAGATTCAAGTCGGCTCCCAGACCCTTGAGCAGATTCTGGAACAGATGGGTGTGGGTATTGACCAGTCCGGGAAACACCACCGCCCCATGAAGGTCCTGGGGACGAAGGCCTCTGTCCCCGGCTGCCCGGCCGGCTTCATCAGAGGGACCGACAAAGACAATCCGCCCATCCTCCCAGACGATTCCTCCTCTGGCCAGCAGGTCCCTGCCGGGATTCATGGTGACGATCACAGCGTTGTTCAGTGCTCCGCTATTCATACACAACCCTCTCCTCTTTTTCCAGCGGCAGATAAATGGCAGCATACCGGTTCGCCAACCACAGGAGACCTTCAGCATGCTGCCATTTCGTCAATGGGCAAAGTCATCAGATGACTTTGTTTATTGCTATACTTCTTCATCTGTTGGAGGATTCCTTCCTTTTCACATACTTTTCTTGCCAAAACACAACTTCCCGGCCCCATTGGCAGGAAGTTCCCCTCTTGGAATCGAATTTAGTCTTACGTGGAAGGGGGGGTGCCGTCATGGTTCATTTTTCCAAAGGAAACCGCAGACTGTTTGTCTTCATCATCTTTTTCATCATCTTTTCGCTCTTTGCCCGTCGTGTTCTGGCCGATGACGGAACTGCCGTTCTGGTTCTGCACTCCTCACACGCCGGTGATGTCCAGACCGAATCCCTGCAGCAGGGGCTTCGGGAGGGGTTTCTTCAGGCGTCCCATCCGGTGGAATTATACGTGGAACACCTGGATGCCCGGCGGTTTCCGGGCCAGGAATCCACGGAAGAACTGCGCGCACTGATCGTTCAGAAATACAGTCAACGGCGACCCGACGGAATCATTCTCAGCGGTGACAGTGCCACCCGGTTTTTCGGCCGTTTTCTCCAGCCGTCGTTTCCAAACACCCCGGTGGTCTACGTCCTGGCGGACGACCCCCGCCCCACCGGTCATCCGGAAGACCTCTTGACCGGAATCATCCAAAAGCTTCCGGTCGACAGCCTGCTGAGCACTGCCCTGACGCTGCAGCCCGACCTGCAGACCATCCACCTGTTTACCCTCAGTCAGCTGACCGAGGCGCAGCAGCGGCTGCATGACGAGCTGACGGCAAGCCAGGTGGTCAGTGAACAAACCCTGGACATCCGCCTGGAAGAGGACCGGCAGATCGAAGATGTCCTGACGATCACCAGCCAACTGGATACCACCGCCATGGTTCTGATCCCATTCGGAGTCCGGGACCCCTCCGGCGGGCTCTACGAACCCCGTCAGGCCCTGTCCATGATTTCTCCGGTCAGCGGGGCGCCAGTCTACGACTTTTCCATGGCCCTGCTGGGTGAAGGCATCGTGGGGGGGCCCCTGATCGACCCGGCCGTCGAAGGCCAGCGGGTTGCCGCCATATTGTTGGATTACTGGAACGGCCTGCCACTCCCGAATCCGAGAACCAACGAGCTGTTTTACGCTTTTGATGACCAGGTGCTGAGAAGCTTCGGTTTTTCCCGTCGGGATATCCCGGCTGACAGCCTGATTCTGAAGGCGGCCGAACCGGTTCTGCCCGGAGAAAATCTGGTGCTCATCGGACTGCTCGGGGCCATTGTGCTCCTTCTTCTGACCATTATTGCCCTGATGCGCAGCCGCCGGAAGAGCCGTGAAATTGCTCTGCTCAGCTACCGGGCCGGTCAGGACAGCCTGACCCAGCTCAACAACCGGATCACCCTGGACAACGATCTCTTGAACTACAATAAACTCCTGTCCTACGGAGACATGCAGTCTCTGACCATGGCGTTTATCGACCTGGACAACTTCCGGGAAATCAACGACCGTTTCGGACACGAAGCCGGCGACCGGGTGCTGCAACGTTTTGCCAATCATCTGAAACGAACCCATGTTCCAGGCCTTGAAAAAGTCTACCGGTTTGCCGGAGACGAGTTCATCATTCTGCTGAAGGATCTCAACGAACTGGACCTGGAAATACTGGAAATCAACCTCAAAGAGCTGTTCAGCACGCCCATCGATGTCGGAGGCGGCCAACCCATCACGGTCCAGGGAAGTGTGGGACTGGCCACCATCCCACGGGACACCCAGGACATGTCACAGCTGATCGCCCTGGCCGACGAAGCCATGTATAAGGCCAAACAGACCGGCAAAAACAAGATCACCCGGTACAGTGACATCAAGAGCAATAGCAGCCCAAGACCGCAATAGAAAAGCAGGCCCACAGGCCTGCCCGGAGTCAACACTCACTGATTGTCATTCTTTTTCCCTGATCCCCGTTCCGGCTTGTCCGGAAGGGGGTCTTCCTTTTGCATCCGGCAATTCCCTTCAAACGTACCCGCCTCATCCAGAATAAACGTCCGGATTCTGGCGTCCCCTTTCAGGGTCCCCTTTGACGTGATGTGCAACTGACCCGATGCCGTCACATTGCCTTCCACGGTCCCGGCCAGCAGTATGTTGCTGCAGTCGATGTCCCCGGTCACAGTGCCCGTTTCCCCGACCACCAGATCATTTTCCGATGTCACTTCCCCCTGCACCTGTCCGTCGATCCGGAGCGGATCAGTCGTACGGACCGTCCCTTCAATCCGGGTGGCCTTGCCAATCAGCGTGTCAAACTGGTCAAAGCGGGGTTCGGCTTCCTGGTCTTTTTTTTGAAACATGGGGTCTCCTTTCCGGCCATCCTACTTCAGAACAGACGCAGGATTCACCGGCGTTCCGTTCACATGAATCTCAAAATGCACATGGGTTCCGGTGGCCCGGCCTGTCCGGCCCATCTGGGCGATCACCTCACCCTTTTCCACCCGGTCGCCCACAGACACCAGATTGCGTCTGTTATGGGCATACACGGACGTATACCCGTAACCATGGGAAATGATCACCTTATTCCCGTAACCACCCCGGTATCCGGCATAGATGACCCGGCCGCTTCCGGCAGCAACGATTCGTGTCCCCGAAGGTGCGGCGATATCTATCCCACTGTGAAACTCCGTCCTGCGGCGATTCGTCGGAGACCGGCGTGTTCCAAATCCCGATGTCAGCCGGCCCTGTGCCGGCCAGAGGTTGGGTTGTGCATCCAAATAGGCCAGCTGTTCTTCAACATTATCCATCAGCTGACCCATCGCGGTCTTCCGGTCCTCCAGCAGCACCTCCAAACGTTCAACGTCAACGGTTGGAGGCTGCCAGCGCTCACGGGCTGTCGTGGTGTCCGAGCGGGACACCACGGAGGCCTGTCCGGTCAGTAACTGCATGGATTCTGCCGAACCCAACTCACCGGAAGACAACAGCCGCGTCCGTTCCCCGTCGGAAGACCAGTCGGGCTCAGCCTGTGGTTCTGTTTCGTTGGGCTCTTCCGGAATCTCAAGTCCCACCAGCCCCATGACCTGGATCTCCAGTTCAGCCAGAGAAGCCAGCCGTGTGTCAATGGCCGAAAACTGTTCTTCCAGCTCCCCGATGGTCAGCTGCTGGGCCTCTGTCTGTTCTGTCAACAGGGCGACTGCCAGTTTTTCCTCGTCAAGAGCCGTCTGGGTCTGCTGCCACCCGCTGAAGCTGACAACCAGCGCCAGCGCCAGGAGTCCTGTCACCAGTCCGGTCACGGGAAACAGGATGCGGGGCATGGTGATCCTGCGCATCCGTTCGCCTGTTCCTGTTGACCAGTACAGCGTCACTGTTTTCGGTTGTTTTCGACTGCAGTGTACGGTTTTTTCTCTCATGACATCACCCTTCAGTCAAAAATTATAGCGAAAAACCGCACTCCTGTAAACGCTTTCTTCCCAAGTGCTGCTTTCACTGACGATGACCTTTCGATTGTGCGGTTCTATTTCAGTGACCGCCAGGCAATATCCGTCCGGTATTGAGCCCCTTCAAAGGTGATGCACTCCACAAGACTGTATGCCCGGTCCACCGCTTCCCGCAGATCACGTCCCCGGCCACAGACCGTCAGAACCCGGCCTCCGGAGGTCACCACCCGTCCTTCTTCTTTCCGGGTTCCCCCGTGGAAGACCATCGTTCCCTCCAGGGTCGTCTCCAGCCCCTGAATCATCCGGCCGGTTTCAATCACCCCGGGGTAACCGGCAGACGCCATCACCACACCCACGGCGGCATCCTGCGACCACCGGATGTCCAGTTCATGAAGGCGCTGATCGTCTACCGCTTCCATGATGTCCACCAGATCTGTCTCCAGACGCATCAGGATGACCTGAGCTTCCGGGTCTCCAAAACGGGCATTGAATTCCAGGACTTTCGGGCCTTCCCTGGTGAGCATCAGTCCGGCGTACAGCACCCCCTGATAGGGGTTTCCCTCCCGGGCCATGGTCGCCACAACCGGCTTGAGGATGGTCTCCAGGATCTCCGTCTCCAGCTCTTTTGTCACGTAGCGGGGAGGAGAATAGGCACCCATGCCACCGGTGTTCGGACCCCGGTCATGGTCCAGCAGCCGTTTGTGGTCCTGGCTCCAGGGCATGGGGACGATCGTCCGGCCATCCGTAAACGCCAGCACGCTGATCTCCGGTCCCTCAAGGATTTCCTCCACAAGGATCCGTGCTCCGGCCTGACCAAATTTTTTCTCCTCCAGCATATCCAGAATGGTTCGGCAGGTTTCATCCACAGACTGGGCCACCACCACCCCTTTCCCCCCAGCCAAACCATCCGCCTTCACAACGAAAGGACGCCCTTCCTGCCGGACAAACGCACAGGCTTTGTGCGCCTGATGGAAGGTCCGGGAGGCTGCTGTCGGGATGTTGCTCCGGGCCATCAGGGCCTTGGCCAGGTCCTTGCTGCCTTCAATGGCCGCCGCTTTCGCGGTGGGACCAAAAATCCGAAGACCTTCCTCCCGAAACCGGTCCACGATGCCTCCGGCCAGCGGGTCTTCCGGACCCACCACCGTCCAGTCAATCCCAAATTCCCGGACCAGACGGATCAAGCCCTCCACATCATGGGCTGGCACCGGGACGTTGACCGCCAGTCCATCGGTCCCCCCATTTCCCGGGGCACAATAAAGGGTCTTCACCCGCGTTGAACGGGACAGTGTCCAAACCAGGGCGTGTTCCCGGCCACCACCACCTACCACCAGTACTTTCATCAATGCTGCCCCCCTTTAATGTCTGAAATGACGCATTCCGGTAAACACCATGGCGATCCCATGTTCCTCACAGGCCTCCAGGGATTCCGTGTCCCGAAGCGAGCCCCCCGGCTGAATCACAGCCGTGATGCCGTGAGCTGCCGCCAGATCCACCGTGTCCCGGAATGGAAAAAACGCATCCGATGCCAACACGGAACCCTTCGCCCGGTCTCCGGCCATCTCCAGAGCAATGCGGGCAGCCCCCACCCGGTTGGTCTGTCCCGGACCGACCCCGGTGGTTACCCCGTCTTTCACCATCACGATGGCGTTTGATTTCACATGCTTCACCAGTTTCCAGGCAAAGGTCAAATCACGCATCTGTTGCGCAGTAGGCTGTTTTTCTGTGACCGGTTCCGGGGTTTCATCCCACAGAGCCTCGTCCCGGTCCTGCAACAGGAAACCTCCCCGGATGGCCCGGACTTCACGACGCTCCAACCGTTCCTCCAGCGGAATTTCCAACACCCGCACGTTCTTTTTGGCCGAAAAGATCTCCAGGGCTTCCTGGGTGTACCCCGGTGCCAGCACGGCTTCCATAAAGGTCTCCGTGATGTCCCGGGCTGTCTCACCGTCAATGGTCCGGTTAAAGCCCATGACCGAGCCAAAGGCAGACAGGGGATCGGCCTGGTAAGCCTTGCGGTACGCCTCACCGATGGTTTCTCCGATGGCCGCCCCACACGGATTGGTGTGCTTCACCAGCACCGCAACCGGTTCCTCAAATTCCATCACCATGCCCAGACAGGCGTCCAAGTCCATGAGATTGTTGTAGGACAGTTCCTTACCCTGCAGAATCCGGGCTTTGTTGAGACCCCGGGCCTGGTCGTCCAGGTAAAACGCCCCCTTTTGATGGGGGTTTTCCCCGTAGCGCAATGCCGTCTTGTGATCACTGTAAAAGAGCATTGTCTCGGGAAGCTGCTCCGGATGGAGCTCCCGGGAAAAATACCGGGCAATGGTGGCGTCATAGGCTGCGGTGTGTGCAAACGCCTCCAGGGCCAGCTGGCGGCGGAACCCCGGCGATGTCTCCCCGGCTTCCTCCAGCGCGGCCAGAAGCTCCGCATAATGGGACGGATTCACCACCACGGTGACAGATTCATGGTTTTTTGCTGCCGCACGAACCATGGTCGGACCCCCGATGTCAATGTTCTCAATGACTTCCTCCCAGGTCACACCGGGCTTTCGGGCGGTTTCCCCAAAAGGGTACAGATTGACCACCACCAGATCAATGGGGGCAATGCCCTGTGCCGCCAGTTCGTTCAAATGGCTCTCCTTCCGGCGGGCCAGAATGCCCCCATGGATCGCCGGATGCAGCGTTTTGACCCGTCCACCCAGAATTTCCGGAAATCCGGTGACATCACTGACCGCGGTCACCGCCACCCCGGCTTCTTCCAGAACCCGAAAGGTTCCTCCTGTGGAAAGAATCGCATACCCCAGACGTTCCAGTTCGCGGCCAAGCTCCACGATCCCCGTTTTGTTCCACACACTTAGAAGCGCTCGTTTTTCCATCACAGATCCTTCCTTTCTAACGTTGTCCTGCGGCCCTGCCGCCGTATCAGTCCCCTGGCCAGAAGGCTCACCACCCAGGGAAGCAGCCGGTGTTCCTCCTGAAGGATCCGGCAGCTGAGCGTCTGTTCATCATCGTCGTCCTTCACCGGCACTGCCTTTTGGGCAATCACCGGACCGGTGTCCACACCATCGTCAACATAATGCACCGTACACCCGGAAATCTTGACCCCATACTCCAGCGCCTGTTTCTGGGCCCGAAGTCCCGGAAACGCCGGCAGCAACGAGGGATGGATGTTGATCGTGCGCCCCCCGAAAGCCTCCAGAAAGACCGGACCCAAAACACGCATATAACCCGCCAGGACCACCAGCTCCACCCCGGCTTCTGCCAGCAGCCGGACCAGGCGCTGTTCATATTCCTCCACCGTGGCCGCGTCCGCAGGCTGAAGGGCCCGGGCGGCCACCCCGGCCTTCCGGGCCCGCTCAAGAGCCGGTGCACCGGGCTGGTCGCTGAGCACCAGGACCACCCGGGCACCACCGAGTGCTTCCGGACCGGCGTCCAAAAGAGCCTGCAGGTTGCTGCCCCGTCCGGAGGCCAGGACCCCAATGTTCATGCATACACCACCCGGGGTTCGGACTGGCCGCTTTGGATCACCCGGCCGATGGTCACGACCTGTTCTCCCTGGCCGGTGAGATGATCCCGCGCCCGGCCTTCGTCTTCCGGACGGACGGCCAGCACCATCCCGATGCCCATATTAAAGGTCCGCAGCATTTCATCCGGAAGGACCCGCCCTTCTTCCTGCAGAAAACGAAAGACCGCGGGCACCGGCCAACTGTCCGGACGGATCAACGCGTCCATCCCAGCCGGCAGCATCCGGGGAACATTCTCGGTCAGGCCTCCCCCGGTGATGTGCGCCAGCCCGCTGACCGGGACCTCTTCCAGCAACGACAGGATGCTTTTGACGTATATGCGCGTCGGTGTCAGAAGCACCTCTCCCAAGGGCCCCGCCAATCCGGCAACCGGCTGGTCCAGGGCTCTTTCCCGGACAATCCGGCGAACCAGGGAAAATCCGTTCGAATGAAGACCGGATGAGGCCAGTCCCAGGAGCACGTCGCCGTCCCGAACCCGGTCCGGAGCGAGCATCCGGTCCCGTTCGACCACCCCGACGCAAAACCCGGCCACATCGTACTCCCCAGGGGGATAGAAACCGGGCATCTCAGCGGTCTCCCCGCCGATCAGGGCGCACCCTGCCTGGCGACAGCCCCGGGCTACACCGGCCACAATCTGCTCCACCTGAGCCGGATCGAGTCGCCCCACCGCCAGGTAATCCAGAAAGAACAGGGGCTCTGCTCCCTGGACCAGAATATCGTTGACGCACATGGCCACCACATCGATCCCGATGCTGTCATGGCGGCCCATCTCAAAGGCGATACGCAGTTTCGTTCCCACCCCATCGGTCCCTGACACCAGAACAGGCTGGCGGTACCGGGACGTATCCAGGGCAAACGCTCCACCGAAACCACCCAGTTCACCGAGACACTCGGGCCGGCGGGTCCCCGCCACGTGCTCCCGGATTCTCTCCACCGCCTGATTGCCCGCATCAATGTCCACGCCGGCATCCCGGTAGGTCATGTGTTCACTCATCGGGCCACCCCTTTCTCCAGGGCACCCTTGCAGATGTTTTGATCGGTCACCTCGACCGGATAGTCACCGGAAAAACAGGCATCGCAAAAATCATCCGGGTCCCGGCCGGTGGCGGCCAGCATGCCTTCAAGGGAGATGAAATGAAGTGAATCCACACCAATGTGTTCCCGGATCCCTTCCAAATCCATCCTCCGGGCAATCAGTTCATCCTGGTTTGACGTATCGATTCCATAATAGCACGGATAATGAATCTCCGGGGAACTGACCACCAAATGGATCTCCTTGACCCCCGATTTTCGCAGCATTTTTACGATTTTCCGGGAGGTCGTCCCCCGGACGATGGAATCGTCCACCAAAATGACTTTTTTCCCCTCCAGCACTTCACGGATCGGATTGATTTTCAGGCTGACCGCAATGTCCCGCATCTCCTGGGTCGGCTGAATAAACGTCCGGTTGACATAGCGGTTTTTCATCAGGCCAAACTTATAGGGAATGCCCGACTCCTGGGCGTAACCCAGAGCCGCCGCCAGACCGGAGTCCGGCACCGGAATCACACAGTCCCCGTCAATGGGGTATTCCCGGAACAGCTGTTTGCCCATTTCCCGGCGGGTTTTGTTCACCGAATACCCGTCGATCACACTGTCCGGCCGGGCGATATACACCAGCTCAAAAATGCACAGAGCTCTTCGGCCCAGACCCATCGGACGGTGGGACGTCAGGCCGTTTTCATCAATGATCACGATCTCCCCGGGTTCCACGTCCCGCAGAAAGGTGGCGCCAATATTGTCCAGCGCGCAGGATTCCGAGGACAGCACCCAACCGTCTCCCAGTCGGCCAATGCACAGCGGCCGCACCCCATAAGGATCCCGGACACCGATCAATTTGTCCCGGCCCATGATCACCAGACTGTACGCCCCCTTGATGTCAATCATACACTTCTTGAGCGCGTCTTCCAGCTCGTCCTGTCCATACCGGGCAATCAGGTTGACAAAAATCTCAGTATCCGATGAAGACTGAAACACCGAGCCATTGAGCGACAACAGATTCCGCAGACGCTCAGCATTGGTCAGGTTGCCATTGTGCGCGATGGCCAGGGTTCCTTTCAGATAGTTAAACATCAGTGGTTGTGCATTGACCACTGAATTGGATCCGGTGGTCGAATAGCGCACATGCCCCACGGCAATGTGCCCCTTGAGTCC
>SKMO01000074.1 GCA_007121025.1 Bacillota bacterium
CATGATGATTTGAATTCCCTGTCTGGCGTCCCCGTCAGTTTCATGGACACATCAAACACCGGGACCGAATGGGTCAGTGCCCCTGCAGAAATCACATCGACTCCCGTGGCTGCGATTTCAGCCACGGTCTCCAATGTCACGTTCCCCGACGCCTCAAGAAGAACTCCTGAAGGCTTTTCCCGGACTGCCCGGGCCATGTCCTCCAGAGACATGTTGTCCAGCATAACGATGTCCGGACCCGCCTGCAGGGCTTCCCGGTACTGCTCCAGTGTTTCCACTTCCACTTCGATCCGCATGGTGTGTGACACCGCCCGCCGGACAGTGTGCACGGCCTCCAGAATCCCGCCTGCCGCCTGAATATGATTGTCCTTGAGCATGACGGCACCGGACAAATCGAACCGGTGGTTGATTCCCCCACCCATCCGGACCGCATATTTTTCCAGAGACCGCAACCCGGGAGTGGTCTTGCGGGTGTCCGTAATCCGAACGCTCTGCCGTCCGGCCTCTTTAACAAAGCGGGCTGTCAGAGTTGCAATCCCGGACAAACGCCCCAGCAGGTTCAGCGCCAGCCGTTCAGCCTTGAGAAGAGCGGAAACCTCCCCTTCGACCACCATCAGCAGATCGCCGGATTGGACCCGGTCACCATCGGTCAACTTCTGGCGGACCGCCGTTTGAGGGGAGACCACTTCAAACACCCGCCCGGCCAGAGGAAGACCAGCCACAATGCCGTCGTCCTTGGCCCGAATCTCCGCCCGGGCCGTCCGCCCTTCTGGAAACAGAGAGTCTGAGGACACATCGCCGTAAGGAAGATCCTCTCGAAGCCAGCGCCGGATGTCCTCATCGTACAAATACAGATCCATGGTTTCAGTCCCTCCGTTTCAGCAAAAAGTGGGTGCCAATGCTTTCCTTTCGGTTCAATGCGTGAGCGATGATCAACTTGCCCACCGTCAGGATGTTCTGCGCTTCCAGCACCTTCTTGCTGAACCCAGCCTTTTGGCGCAGCTTCTCTTCCACATCGTCCAGGTTGGCCACGGCCTGTTTCAGTCCCTCCTCCGTACGCATGATGCCCGCGTATTTGAGCATGGTGTTCTGAACTGCCCTGCGCTCGTCGGAAACATCAACATCCTGGATCCGGATATCCCGGCAGACCACCGGTTCAGCCCGCTCCGCCGGCGTCAGCGTGGACTGAATCCGGTCGGCCGTCCGCTTCCCGATCACCACCGCCTCCAAAAGCGAGTTGGAGGCCAGACGATTGGCTCCATGCACCCCGGTACAGGACACCTCCCCGCAGGCGTACAACCCCGGAATGTTGGTCTGTCCGAACGTGTCTGTCCTGATGCCCCCAATGGAATAATGCTGGCAGGGAGACACCGGAATCCAATCCCGGACCATGTCCAGACCTCCCTCTAGACAGCGCTTGCGAATATTGGGAAACCGTTTAAGGAGGTGTTCTGTCTCAATCACCGTGGCGTCCAGGTAAACATGGTCCGCCCCTGTTTTTTCCATTTCCTGGAAAATCGCCCGGGACACCACATCGCGGGGCGCCAGTTCCGCCCGCTCATCGTACTGTGGCATAAAACGCTCTCCTGCAGCGTTGCGAAGCAGTGCGCCCTCACCGCGGACGGCTTCGGAAATCAAAAAACGCCTCTGTTCCGTTGTGTGAAACCCGGTGGGATGAAACTGAACAAATTCCATGTGGGTTATGTCTGCTCCCGCCCGGAACGCCATGGCCAGTCCGTCTCCGGTGGCCGACCGGGCGTTGGTGGTGGTGCCGTACACCACGCCTATCCCACCTGTCGCCAGGATGAGGGCCGGAGCACGGACAGCACAGTCCTGATTGTGCTCATCCAGAATGCGGATGCCCCTGCAGGCACCCTCTTCAAGAATCAGATCAATACAAAACGCCTGCCGGATGGTGATGTTTTCCCGGCAGGCCACCGCCGGGATCAGGGCATTGACCAGACCCCGTCCGGTCGCATCCCCGTGAATATGCAAAATTCTCTTCTGGGAATGGCCCCCTTCCCGGGTCAGGGCAAGCTCGCCCCGGTCCAGGTCGAAACGCACACCCAGCTTGTGCAGGTTCCGGATGTTCTGTTCTGCTTCATCCACAATGGTCTGCACCGCCTGGACATCGCAGATGCCTGCTCCAGCGGTCAGGGTGTCATGCACATGATAACTCTTCCGGTCAGTTTTTCCCAAAACCGCAGCAATGCCCCCCTGGGCCAAATACGTGTTGGACTCCTCAAGGGACTCTTTCGTGATGATCAGCACACGGTACGAGGGATCGAAAGACAGGGCCGCATAAGACCCCGCAATGCCTCCCCCAACCACTATGACATCGTAATTCAACGGCCTCTCCTCATGTCTATACGTTCTGCAGCATCCGCTCCAGAGCTGTCAGAGCCTTAACACGAATGGAATCTTCCACGTCAATCTGCGGTTCCATCCGGCTCAGGCTGCGGTGTACATCGTCCAGTGTAATTTTTTTCATGTTGGGGCAGACCAGCTTGGGCGAAAGCATGATGAATTCCTTGTTGGGACTGTCCTTCTGCAGCTTGTACAGGATTCCCTGTTCAGTGCAGACAACAATCCGAAGGCTTGAGCTTTCCCTGGCCCGTTTCAAAATCTGCGACGTGCTGCCCACGAAATCCACCAGGCTGAGCACTTCAGGCCGGCACTCCGGATGGGCAAGGATCTCACCGTCCGGAATCTCTTCACGGGCCTGGCGGACATCTTCGGGTTCAATAAAGTGGTGGGTTGGACAGAACCCTTCAGCAAAGACAAAGGTTTTTTCCGGCACCTGGGCGGCGATGTACTGACCCAGGTTGCGATCTGGCAGAAACAGAATCTTGTTCCCCGGAATGGCCCGGACCAGCTTCACCGCGTTGGCCGAGGTACAACAGTAATCACAAAGTGCCTTGACCTCAGCCGTGGTGTTCACATAACCCACAACGGTGGCATCCGGATGTTCTTCTTTGAGCGCCCTGATGTCATCCGCATCAATCATGTCGGCCATCAGGCAGCCGGCATCCTCCCGGGGAAGAAGCACAGTTTTCTGAGGAGAGAGAATCTTGGCGGTCTCTGCCATGAACTTCACTCCGCAAAACACAACGACATCCGCATCATTGTCTGCAGCCTTCTGGCTCAGATCCAACGAATCACCCAGGAAATCGGCAACCTGCTGCACCTCAGCATTCTGGTAGTAGTGAGCCAGAATCACCGCATTGTGCTTCTTTTTCATGCCCTGGATCTGTGCAATCTGTTCCTCTTTGGTTCCCATCGTCTCATTCCTTTTCCTGATCCCTTGCCGGGATCGCATTATTGTGTATCCACCTGCTGATTCGTCCCGTCCACAAATACAATCCTTGGCTGGTGCTGACGAATTTCTTCTTCGTTTAGAATTCCATAGGCGATGATGATCACCTCATCGCCTTTCTGAACCAGCCGGGCGGCTGCCCCATTGAGGCAGATGACCCCACTGTTCCGGGGCCCGGCGATGGCATAGGTGGTCAGCCGGGCGCCATTGTTGTTGTTCACCACATGGACCATCTGGTCCGGCAGGATATCCGCCCCTTCCATCAGGGCTTCATCGATGGTGATGCTCCCCACGTATTGCAGGTTGGCGTCAGTCACCGTGGCCCGGTGTATCTTACCGGTCATCATTTCACGCATCATGGTTTTCTTCCTCCAGTTTCAGATTGTCGATCAGCCGGGTGTTCCCCGCAAACGCGGCCACAGCCGCCAGTGCTTCCCCCGTGATGTCTTCCAGATCCTCCATGGTCAGAGGATCCACGATTTTCAGATAATCCAGACGGATCAGAGGCTGAGTGTCAAACAGCGCTTGTACCGCTTCCAGAATCCTGGGCGCGCTGCGTTCCCCCCCACGGTAGAGTTCCCGGGCCTGCCAAAGCGCCTGGGAAAGAACCCTGGCCTGTTTTCGCTCTTCCGGACTCAGCTTCGCGTTCCGGGAGCTCATGGCCAGACCATCCGGTTCCCGGACAATGGGACAAACCACCACATCCACCGTAAACCCCAGATCCCTGACCATCTTTCGGATCACCGCAGCCTGCTGCGCATCCTTCTGTCCAAAATAGGCCCGGTCCGGTTTGACCAAGTGAAAGAGCCGGGCCACCACTGTGGCCACCCCCCGGAAATGACCGGGCCGGCTGGCACCACAGAGATTTTCCGTGACGCCGCCCACATGGATCCAGGTGTCAAAACCAGTCGGGTACATCACTGCATCGTCCGGGGCAAACACCAGATCCACGCCGGCCTCCTCTGCCAGTTCCAAATCCCTCTGAAAATTCCTGGGATACGTGTCCAGATCTTCCTGCGGAGAAAACTGTGCCGGATTGACGTAGATGCTCAGAATGACCCGCTCATTTTCTTCCCTGGCCCGACGGACCAGGGACAGGTGCCCATCATGCAGGTAACCCATGGTGGGGACAAACCCCACAGACCGTTTTTCCAGACTGTAATCCTCCAGTACTTCGTTCAGCCGTTCAATGTCTCTGACTGTCCTCATCTGTCTTCCTCCGTCAACGCACCCGCTTGCACATCAGCTATATACTGTTGGAACGCTTTCCTCCAGAGACTCCGTGTATCCAGGTAACCCCGGACAAACCCCGGAACAGGGCCCGCATTCCAACCCAATATATCATTGGACACCAGCACCTGTCCGTCACATGGGGTACCGCATCCAATCCCAATGACCGGTATATCCAGCGTTTCAGTCAGATCCCGGGCCAGAGGGGCCGGGACACATTCCAGGACCAGGCCAAACACACCGGCGGCCTCCAGAAGCTGTGCATCCCGCCGAATGGCCGCAGCTTCAGCCGCCTCCCGGCCCCTCCGGGCGTAGCCGCCCAGAGCATGGACGGACTGTGGGGTGAGCCCCAAATGCCCCATCACCGGGATGCCTGCCTCGATGATCGCTCGTACGGTTTCAAGAACTCCCCTGCAGCCTTCCACCTTGACCGCCTGGGCGCCGCCTTCCCGGACAAGCCGTCCGGCACAGGCCACCCCATGATGCGTTCCCAGATGCATGCTGAGAAAGGGAAGATCCGCCACCACCAGCGCCCGGTGCACCCCCCGGGACACCGCCGCTGTATGATGCACCATTTCATCCATGGACACCCTGGTGGTGTCCTGATAGCCCAGCAGGGTTGTGCCCACAGAATCCCCCACCAAAATGGCATCGATTCCCGCTTCATCCAGAATGGTTGCCGTAACGTGATCATAAGCCGTCAGCATGGCAATGGGCTCTGCGCCTTTCCGGTCACGAAACGTCACACTGGTCATTCGGTTCATTGTCCGTTCCTCCTCATGTGGGAAGCCAACCTGCAGACGTTTGGGAACATGCAAAAAAGGCCCCCTGGCGAAACGACACGCTCCGTCTTCGTCCCTGTGGGATCGAAGCGGCCGCATCCTTCCGGCAGGCCCGTTTGCGAACCGTTGCTGCCCGTTGTTCAGTTTACCTTCCCAGGGTATGGTTTCCAGGGAATACCATCCAGGACTATTTTACCACAGATCTGCCCATCGCAGAAACCACGCTTACTCTATGCTCCGCTGCAGCATGTCCTCCCAGATTTCCAATGCTTCCGGCAGGCGTTCTCCCTCTGGAACCAGGGAACGATACTGTTCCCGAACCAGCGGGACCTGACGGAAATCTCCGTTCGCAGGTAAAGATTCTCCCCCGTTCCCGGTGTCCGGTTGCCTGTCAGCAAGGCCCTCCAGGTGGTGAAGGCCCCCAAACGGCAGATGCGGTCCGGTCTCCACCCGGTCCAGAATCACATCCACCGTCCCTACGGCCAGGGAACTCCGCAGTGTTGCGGGCTCTCCCTGGACAACCACCTCCGCTTCAATGCCCCAGCGGCTCCAGCTTTCGGCGAGCACCTGTGCCATCTCCTGAAAACCGGGACTGTCCGAAACCCCAATCCGCAGTATGCGACCCCCGGCTTCCTGCAGATAGACTCCGGCCAGCGCAGCGTTTTCTTCGTACCGGCGGGGGCTCTGCGCCCCTGAGACCGAACCCAGGGCGTGAAGGGGCCGATCACCGCGCACCGCCGCCAGTTGATGGCGTTCCAGTCCAAGGACCAGGCCCCGGCGCAGGGAACCCTCCAGATGGGCGCCAAGACGCAGCACAACAACATGTCCCGTCTGATGCACAACCATCCGTCCGGCCAGCTCCGGGCGGCCTTCCAAAAGCCCCTCCGGGTTTCCGGAAAACAGGGCGGCGTCCGCGTAAAACATGTCCAGTCCCATCAGGACTTCTTCCATGGATCCGGCAGGCATGATCTCAAGCCGGGGAGGGAATCGTTCTGTGCCTCCGAAAGCCCGTTCCAGCGCCAGAGCCTGGTAACTCCATTCCGCCAGCCTGACCGGTCCGGTTCCGTTGACCGGCAGCACTTCCTGACCGGAGAGCAGCGTGCCGTAAGGCTGCTGCCCGGTGACTTGCCGTTCCTCCAGGATCGCCATCTGTGGAAGGGCCAACCGCTCCGGAAGCGATGGATCCGGCCGTGTGAGAATCAGGGTCAGTGTCCGGTTTCCGGTCACCTCAATTCCAGAGATTTCCTGCGCGTCTCCGGCCACATAGGACGAAAAACCTTCCAGTCCGGCCAGGATCTGTTCCTGCCCCAGCCTGTGCCGGGATGACAGCCGGACAAACCGTTCCAGACTGAACTTGACATCCCAGGCAGACACCGGACGGCCACTGTGAAACCGCCGGTCAGCATCCAGAAGAAGCTCCACCTGCCCACCGCTTTCCGATACATCCTGCACCAGTGCCCCCCGGGGGACTCCCTGATCATCCAACACGAACAGGGTTTCATGAATCATCCCGCTGATCCAGCGTTCCGACGGCCCGGATACAAACACCGGGTCCAGTGTCCGGATCGGTTCATCCAACATGATCCGCTGGACCCCCGTCCGGTCCTGGGGCAGCCCCAGGGGCACACCGGTTTCACCGGCCCGTCCAAAACTGAACTGAATCAACTGCACGGACAAAAAGGTCACCCCCACGATGACCAGAACAATCGTAAAATATTTTTTTGCCAGACTTTCTGTTTTCAATCCGGTCAGCTCCCTTTGCCCCTCAGAACAGGCCCTCCGCCAGGCGGCCCTGCCCAATCCCTGTACACCACCTGGTACACCCGGTGGAGCAGGTGCACTTTGACCACATATTGACGCGTCTCTGGAAAGGGAATGTCCCGAACGTTTCTCAGCCGCCCGTCCCAGCGCCCCAGAGCCAGCCACCGGTCCACGTTCCCCGGCCCACCGTTGTAGGCTGCCAGTGCCAGGGTCAGATTCCCATCGTAGCGTTCTGACAACAAGGAGAAATATCGGCAGCCCAGCTGCAGATTCACCAGCGGATCAAACAGCGCGTCCGGACAGAACACATCCCCGTAGAGACCCGCTGTCCAATCGGCGGTTTTCGGCATCAGCTGCATCAGCCCCACTGCGCCAGCCCGGGACACCGCGTCTGTCCGGTAATTGCTTTCCGCTTTGGCAATGGCCGCAACCATCAGCGGATCCAGCCCATAGGCGCTTGCGGTGTGGACCACCGGATCCCGGAACTCCTCTGGCAGACGCGCCCGGCCCCAGAGGCCGGCAGCTCCGTTCACCGACAAGAGCAACAGCACCACAATCGGCCATTTAATCTTCTTTGTCATGCCGGCAGTCTCCGATTTCCCGAAACCGCCGGACCACATCCTGTTTGGTCTCATCCTTGGGTCTCTCCGTATCAATGATTTCATCTGCCAGGGCCAATCGCCTTGCCGCCGGCATCTGGGCGCGAATCCTCTGCAGAGCTTCCTCTCGGCTCATTCCATCCCGGCCGGACAGCCGCTCAATCTGTGTCTTTTCCGAACAGTGAGTCACCCAGACCTGATCCACCAGTGCGGCCATCCCCGCTTCAAACAGGATGGCCGCTTCGATCACCACAACCCCGTCCGGTTCAGCCCGCCGGGCCAAATCGTCAATTTCCCGGATCATTGGCGGATGGACAATGGCCTCCAGGGCTTTTCGCCTGGTCTGATCGGCAAACACCAACGGGCCCAGTTTTCCTCGGTCGACCGCCCCCCGTTCATCCAACACACCCGCCCCGAAAACCTCTGCAACCCGGTCCCGGATGTCCGGACGTTCAAGGATCCGGTGTCCCACCAGATCTGCGTCAATCAGAACCGCACCACAGTCCCGCAACACTCTTCCCACTGTGCTTTTTCCGGTGCCAATGCCCCCGGTCAGTCCAATCCGCATATTGCTCACCTCTGGCAATGCTCACAAAACACTGTGCTGCGCCCGCTGATCCGGCATCCTGAGAGGGGGCGGCCGCAGACTGTGCATGCCTGTCCTTTACGGCCATACACCCGGTGGCGGTTTTGAAATCCGCCGGGCTGGCCCCGCCCATCCACGTAGTCCCGGATCGAAGAGCCCCCGTCATCAATGGCCTCCGTCAGGATCCTGCGCATCTGACGGTGCAACCGAATCCGTTCCACTCTGTTCAGACTTGCCAGATCCCGCTGCGGGCTGATGCCACAGGCAAACAGAATCTCATCGGCATAAATGTTACCAATTCCCGCCACGAGCCGCTGGTCCAGAAGACGGGCCTTCAGGTTGCCTCTGCGCCCCTCAAGATACCGGCACCAGTGTTCTTCAGTCAGACCCGGGTCCAGGGGTTCCGGGCCCATGGCCGCAAGCCCGGGGATGCTGTGGTCCAAAGGCCCTGTCAGCAGATAGAGACCGCCAAACCGGCGGACATCCTGGAAACGCAGCTCTGCACCGCCTTCCAGTTCCATGATCAGATGGGTGTGTGGCGCCAGTTCGCAGGGCGTCTCCACCACAAACAGCCGGCCGGTCATCCCCAGATGAACCACCAGCACGTGGCCACTTTCCAGATCGCCGAGCAGGTATTTCCCCCGTCTGCGAAAACCCGTAAACCGGTTATTCCGAAGCACTTCCTCCAGAAGCGCCGGCTCCAGATTTCTGACCACGTCCGGATGCCGCACTTCACAGCTGACAATGCGCCGGCCGCAGACTGCTGCCGCCAGACACCGCCTGACCGTTTCCACTTCCGGCAGTTCAGGCATGATTCACAGGCTCCATGTCAAACCAGGTGGGACCCACCTGGATATCGACCTGCAGGGGCACCTTAAGTTGGACCGCCCCTTCCATTTCCTCTTTCAGAACCCGGGCCACCTGATCCTGTGCTCCCGGGGAAAACTCCAGAATGATCTCATCGTGGACCTGCAAAACCATGCGGGCCTGCAGGTTTTCGGCTGTCAGCCGCTTTTCTACACGGAGCATGGCCAGCTTGATGATGTCCGCTGCCGAACCCTGGATCGGGGTGTTCATGGCCATCCGTTCCGCAGCACTTCTCAGATTGAAGTTTCGGCTCCCGATGTTTTCGATCTTACGGCGCCGGTTGAGCATTGTGGTCACCATGCCCGTGTCCCGGGCCGTTTGCACCGTATTGTCAATATAACGTTTCACCTCCGGAAACCGGTTGAAATACCGTTCAATGTACTCTCCGGCCTCTTTCACCGGAATGTTCAGATCCCTGGCCAGACCGTAATCACTGATCCCATAGACGATGCCAAAGTTCACGGCTTTGGCCCTGCGGCGCATTTCGCTGTCCACATCCGCCGGATCGACGCCGAACACCTCACTGGCTGTCAGGGTGTGGAAATCCTCCCCGGAGGCAAACGCTTCGATCATCTTCTGATCGTCTGCCAGATGGGCAAAAATCCGCAGCTCAATCTGCGAGTAGTCAGCGGCCATCAGCTGGTGGTCTTCGGACACCGGTTTGAAGGCCCGGCGGATTTTCTTTCCTTCTTCGGTCCGGATCGGAATGTTCTGCAGGTTGGGGTCGGTACTGGACAACCGCCCTGTGGCTGTTGCCGTCTGCTGGTAGGTGGTGTGAACAATCCCGTCGCCTTCATGGGCCAGCTGGATCAACCCCTCCACGTATGTATTCTTCAATTTGACCAGCTGTCTGTACTCCAAGATCAACCCAATCACCGGATGTTCCCCCCGAAGTTTTTCCAGCACCTCGGCATTTGTGGAAAACCCTGTCTTGGTTTTTTTGAGCGGTTTGAGCCCCAACCGCTCAAAAAGCACCTCGGCCAGCTGCTTGGGACTGTTGATGTTGAACGGTTCGCCGGCCAGCTGGTGGATTTCCTTTTCATAAGCCCCAATCCGCCCGGTCAAGTCCCGGCTCATCTCCTCAAGGATCTCCGGGTCCACACGGATCCCGTGCAGTTCCATCCGGCAGAGAATGTTCAGCAGGGGAAGCTCCAAATCTTCGTAAAGTTCCCACAGCCCATCGGCCTTCATCTGGTCTTCCACCAGCGGCCCGGCAAGAAAGACCCCCCGGGCCCGTCCGGCGGTGGTCGAACAGTCGACCTGCAGTTCTCCGTATGTCGCCAGGATTTCCTCAAGATCGTACACCCGGTCTTCGGAGGCCAGCAGATGCGCCATGATCCGGGTGTCCCGGATCGGAGCGGCCGGTTGTTCTTCCTGCAGCGCCAGTGTGGTCAGCTCCTTGCCTTCGTGGCAGTACAACGGTGCTGCACGGTTACTGAGGAGCTGTTGCACCAGATCGGCAGATTCGGCTGCCGACCCCATAAATGAGCTGTAGACCCAAATCCCGGCTCCGGTTGCCAGGGCAATCTCCTCGATGGTCCGGTCCCTGCCCTCACCGCGAAACGACAGAGCGACACCGGCCGGTTTGTCCCCCTGTTCCCGAAGCTGCTGTGCAAACGCCGACGCCTCATCCAACCGGACGGAGTTCACCGGTTCGTCGGGTTTTGGACGTTCCTCGCTCCCGGCAGACTCCGGTTGGTCCGGTTCACCGGAAGGAGCGCCAGGCAACTGCTTCAGCAGCGTGCGAAACCCCAGTTCCTGAAAGATCTCGCGACTTCCGTCCGGGTGAATACCCCGGAAGACATAATCCCTGGGGGATTGCTCCAGCGGAATGTCCACGTTGATCCGCCCCAGTTCATAGCTCAGAAACGCATCGTCCCGGTGGTTTTTCAGGTTCTCCGGCAGCCTCTTGCCACCGATGTCCTCCAGGTGATCGTACACCTTTTCCAGTGTCTGGTACTGGTGAATCAGTTTCAGCGCAGTCTTTTCCCCGACACCGGGCACTCCAGGGATGTTGTCCGATGAGTCGCCCATCAGGGCCTTCAGGTCGATCATCTGCCCCGGAGTCAGACCATACTGTTGTTCCAGCCAGTCCCGGTCACACAGTTCGGTCTGCGAGATGCCCTTGCGGGTCAGAAGCACCCGGACCCGGTCGCTGATCAGCTGCAGGGTGTCTTTGTCCCCGGAAACGATCAGGACGTCCAGCCCTTCATCCTGGCCTTTCCGGGAGAACGTCCCGATCAGATCATCCGCCTCATAGTCATCCATCTCCACGTACGGAATCCCCATGGACGCCAAAACGTCCCGCAGCATCCCAAACTGGCCCGACAGTTCGGGGGCTGTTGGTTTCCGGGTTCCCTTGTATTCTTTATACATCTGATGCCGAAACGTCTTTTTCCCCTTGTCAAAAGCCACCAGAAGATAATCCGGGTGCTCATCCCCGATGAGTTTCAGAAGCATATTGGTAAACCCGTATACCCCATTGGTGTACTGCCCCTGGCTGTTGGTCAGAAGCGGGATGGCATGAAAGGCCCGATGCAGCAGTGAATTGCCGTCGATCAGGATCAGTTTTTCGCTCAAAAGATCACGTCCCTTTCCAGAATCTCCACAAAAAAAAGCAGGTCTGCATCCATTATCCTGCATACCTGCTGTGATGCCAAGGGCTAGTTGTGAATTACCATCCGGATTTCCACCTGTTCCAGTTCCGACGACTGGAGAATATACTCTTCCAGGGTTTCCCGGTCCCGGCGGAACCCGTACTGCTGATCTTCCAGCCAGTCCAACAGAAGCCCCACATCATCGGTGGACATAAAGACCACCGCTTCACTTTCATTCACATCAACCTTGAGGGCCCGCTCCTCCAGAAACTCTTCCAACGCGTCCAGTCCTGCGGTCGCTTCCGCGCCGATCAACACCACCTGAGCGGTCTCTCTCAAGTCCATGATCCCCATGTCCATGTCCGGGGGATCCGTAACATCTTCTCTCTGATTCTCACGCAGATCCGGTTCTTCGAGAATGCCCATGCCCGGTTCCTCCAGCAGCTCCATGTCCCCTGGATCCGGCTCAGCTTCTGCACTCATCATCCCATCGTCTTGCATTGTGGTCAGAGGGTTGCGGGACAGAACCGACGGACCGACGACCCCGATCACCAGAGCGGCCGCCGCCACTGTGAACATCTGGAGTTTCCGATTGCCAAAAATTCCTTTCAGCAGCGTTCCCCCGGAGGCTTTGGTTTCCACGCTGAGGACATCTTTGTCCACTGCGTTCATCCAACTTTCCCGGAAGCCCTCCGGAACATCCATCTCGGGCAGATGACGGACCAGGCTCATCAATGCGAGCATCTCTTCGTATTCCTGGCGGCATGCGGGGCATGAATCCATATGGTCAAAAAACGCCCGGCCCGTCTGTTCATCCAGCCGGTCGTCCAGCGCCAGTTCCAGTTGTTCCATGCAGTCGTGACAATTCATCATCCACCCTCCTTTCTGCTTTCATTCCATTTGACGCACATAATCAGTCAGTTGTTCCCGGCTTTGCAGCGTTGTTTTCAGTTCTTTCCGGGCCCGGGACAATCTGGACTTCACGGTTCCCTGGGAAATCTGCAAGATTTCGGAAATCTCATGATAGCTCAACTCCTGATATTCCCTCATCAGCAGGATTGTCCGGTGGTCCTCGTTCAGCTGGTTCAGCGCCTCCCGGATCTGGTCCATCAGGTCGTTGTTGACCACTTCATCTTCCGGAGACCTTTCCTCCGACGCCAGTTCCCGGTCAATCTGTCCATCCTCTGTTTCCATCGGCGTATCCAGGGATACGGTCTGCTGGCGTTTGCGTTTGCGCAGGAGATCCCGGCAGGTATTGGCTGCCACATAGTTCAGCCAGGTATTAAACGACGCCTCTCCCCGGAACAAATGGAGCTTCCGGTACACCTTGAGGATCACTTCCTGGGCCGCATCCTCAGCGTCCTGCCGATTCCCCATGAAATGCCAGCAGATGGAAAATATTTTCTTTTCATATGCGATGATCAGCTCTTCGAAGGCGCCCTGGTCTCCCCCGCGAAACGCCACGATCAGCTGCTGTTCATTATCCATTGCTGTCTCCTTTGGTCGATCTCCTTGAAAATTTTACCATGCCTGCCCAAAAACACAAGTCATAAATGCAGGACCATGTTTATTTTACCACAAATCATCTGCGCATCGCCTTCCAACCTCTCGCAAACCGTCAAATTCTCTGTCGGTCAAAACTTCTTCCAATACATCGAAATCACTGGACAGTCCCCTGCGGACTTGCTATAATTGTCTTCGCGAAACAAACGCGCCGAAGTGGCGGAACTGGCAGACGCACTGGACTCAAAATCCAGCGAGGTTCACCCCTCGTGC
>SKMO01000061.1 GCA_007121025.1 Bacillota bacterium
GTACAAATGGAGCATCGAAAAAGAACAGGAAGACAGTCCCCGGGAGATCATGAAGGATCTCTATCGCAATGCCTGCATTGCCCGAGATGAAATGATGCCGGTCTGTCAGGATACGGGAACCGCCGTTGTCTTTGTGGAAATAGGTCAGGAAGTACACATCAGTGGCGGTCTGCTGACCAATGCGATCAACGACGGGGTGGAAAAAGGCTATCTGGATGGATACCTGCGTAAATCCATTGTCTCTCATCCCTTCAGAAGGACAAACACCGGAACCAATACACCGGCGGTCATTCATCTGGATCTGGTGGAAGGTGATGGGCTGTCCCTGACCGTTGCACCCAAAGGCGGTGGCAGCGAAAACATGTCTCGCCTTCTGATGCTGCCACCTTCGGCAGGAAAAATCGGGTTCATGGATTTCGTGGTGGAAACGGTCCGGCTGGCCGGTCCCAATCCCTGTCCACCGGTGGTGGTGGGGGCTTGTGCCGGCGGTAATTTTGAAACGTGCGCGCTGGAAGCCAAACGGGCGCTCCTCAGACCGATGGGCACCCCGAGTGCGGACCCGGATGCTGCAGAAATGGAACAAACGCTGCTGTCCCGGATCAACGAGCTGGGGATTGGGCCACAGGGTTTTGGTGGCCAAACCACAGCGTTTGCTGTACACGTGGAGATCAGACCCTGTCACCTTGCCTCAATGCCGGTGGCCGTTAATCTGAACTGTCATGTGGCCAGACACGTCACCATCCGTCTGTAATCCACATGGAGAGGTGGATGATCTTGACCGATTACCTGATTGCCGTCATTCCTTCGGTCGTCATTCTGACGTACATCTACTTTCGTAATCTCCGGTCCAGGGAGCCCGTGTCCGTTCTGTTCCGCATGTTTCTGTTGGGGATGCTCATTACGCTGCCGGCAGCCGGCCTCCAGAACATCTGGCCCATCCGTCCGGCGGGAACGACACCCTGGGATTTGTTTCTTCTGTCTTTTTTGAACGTTGCGCTGATCGAAGAAAGTTTGAAATACATTGTCTTTATGCGATTCATCTGGTCGGATCTCACGCATTTTCACAAACTGTACGATGGGATTGTCTATGCGGCCTTTATTTCTCTGGGGTTTGCTACAATGGAGAACATCTTCTATGTGATGAGCTTCGGGTCGGGTACAGGGGTAGCCCGGGCATTCACGGCGGTCCCTCTGCACGCCGTCTGTGGAATATTCATGGGCGTGTATCTTGGCCGGGCGCGGTTCACCCGCTGCGTTCTGGTCCGTGGTTACCGCATGATCATGGGTCTGCTGATCCCCATTGTGATCCATGGCCTCTACAATTATGTGATCTTTTTGCGCAGCCCCTGGCTGACGTTTTTTGTCTTTCCGGTTCTGGTTGTGGTCTATTATTTTCTGGGAATTCGGGAAATCCGGGACAACGCCAGACGATAGAAAGACAGTAAGAAAAGGGGCAACCGGGCTTTGTCTGTCTGCAGACATGGCCGGAGACCAGGGAGGAACCGATGTCTGCCATTCATCTTCAAACGCCACTCACCAAAAATCAGGCCAAAGCATTGCGGGCCGGAGACCGGGTACTGCTGAGCGGCACCATTTTCACGGCCCGGGATTCAGCCCACAAGCGGCTGATCAACATGATTGAAAACAACAGGGAACTACCGTTTCCTGTCCGTGACAGTGTGATTTACTATGCGGGGCCTGCACCAGCACCCCCGGGACGTCCCATCGGGTCTGTCGGACCGACCACCAGTTACCGCATGGATCCATATACACCCCAACTGTTGGAAGCGGGCCTGACGGGGACCATTGGAAAAGGGACCCGGTCCGACGAGGTACGCCGGGCCATCGCCGATCATGGGGCGGTCTACTTTGCGGCCTGGGGAGGTGCCGGGGCCCTGATCAGTCATTGCGTGAAGCGCGCTGAAGTGGTGGCGTTTCCTGAACTGGGTCCGGAGGCCGTTTACCGTCTGGACGTGGAGGATTTTCCACTGCTTGTGGTCAATGACAGCATCGGGCAGGACTATTATGAAATTGTCGGAGGAAAATGAGATGAAGAAGATCGCCGTACTGCTGGGCGGAAGTTCCCCGGAAAAGGACATTTCTCTCAAGACAGGTACCGCCGTCAGCCAGGCCCTGGAGGAAAACGGATATGTGGTGGCACGAATCAATCCGGCCGAACCCGGCTGGGACAAGCGGCTGGAGACGTTTTGCCCCGACCTGGTCTTTGTGGGGCTGCATGGCCCTGGGGGAGAAGACGGGACCATTCAGGGGTATCTGCAGACCAAGGGCTACCGGCATACCGGCAGCGGGGTACAGGCCAGCGCCCTGGCCATGAACAAAATTTTGGCCCAGCGGGTCCTGGGCCAGGCAGGGCTTCCAGTGCCCCGGTTCATGACCCTGGACCGGGAGGAACTGTCCCGCTGGGGTTATGAACAGACCGAGGAAACGATTCTGAATGAAATCGGTCTTCCACTGGTGGTCAAAGCGCCCTCTCAGGGGTCGACCATTGGCATTTCATTCGTGCACAACAAACAGGATTTGCGGGGAGCCATCGACCATTCGTTTTCCTTCGAGGAAGAAATCCTGCTGGAGCGGTTCATAGAGGGAATGGAAATCACCGTATCTGTTCTGGGAAACCGCCGGCCGGTGGCCCTGCCTACGCTGGAAATCACCACCACCACCGGGGTGTACGATTATGAGAGTAAATACACTCCGGGAATGAGTGATCACATTATTCCGGCCCGGCTTCCGGCTGACGTGCGCCGACACTGCCGGGCACTGGCAGAAAAGGCGTATCGGGTGCTGGGGATGCGCGGTTTTGGACGGGTGGACATGATGGTCGGACCGGATCACACGCCGTATGTCATCGAAGCCAACACGATCCCCGGAATGACCGAGACCAGCCTGATTCCTGATGCAGCCCGGGCCGTGGGAATGTCCTTTGGTGAACTGGTGGAATGGATCTGCCGGATGGCTCTTGGAGAGGAGATTCCCGAGCAATTCCGGACCGGAGATGAAGACTGATGCAATACCCTTACGATTGGGTGCGCGCTGTTTTCCAGAGCCGGCCAAACCGATTTATCGCACTCCTGGATATCGAAGGGGAGACTGTTCGGGCCCATGTGCCCAACACCGGAAGAATGAAAGAACTTCTGATTCCAGGAACGGTCTGTTACTGTTCCCACCACCCGGGAACGACCAGAAAAACAGAGTATGAACTGCGTCTGGTTGAATACAATGGGCGTCTCGTGTCCATTGATTCCCAGCTGCCCAACCGTCTGGCCCGGGAAGCGCTTCAGGATGGTCTGTTCGGTCAGCTGGAAGGCGTGTCGGACGTTCGGAGTGAAGTGACCTTTGGCAACAGCCGTTTTGATCTTTCCTTTCGTCTGGGAGACCAGCCCGGACTGGCTGAGGTCAAGGGCGTGACCCTGGCCAGGGAAGGATGGGGATACTTCCCTGATGCTCCCACCCAACGGGGAACCAAACATCTCCGGGAACTGATCCGCGCACGCCAGGAGGGCTATGAAACCCTGGTTCTGTTTGTTCTGCAAAACAGTCATGGGAAAGGGCTGTCTCCCAGCCGGGACACCGATCCGGCGTTCACGGAAGCACTGGAAGAAGCACGGGCGGCCGGTGTCCGCCTGTATGCCCTCAGAACACTGACCAATCTCGCAGAAACGAAAGCCACCGGCCTTTGTCCGGTGGCTTTGAAAGGACCGACCGATGAACAAAGAAACCATTGAACAGGCTCTCCGGTTTGCCCATGAGAAGACGGCCCTCTGGCTGGAAACGTATCGCCCGATCCGCCAGGCCAAC
>SKMO01000119.1 GCA_007121025.1 Bacillota bacterium
GTTTTGGTACGCAAGAAGGGATTCGAACCCCCGACTTACGGATTAGAAGTCCGTTGCTCTATCCAGCTGAGCTACTGGCGCAAAAAAAAATTGGAGCGGGTGATGGGAATCGAACCCACGTGACCAGCTTGGAAGGCTGGAGCTCTACCATTGAGCTACACCCGCATCATTTCGGTTTTTCAACCGCAAGAATTATTATATATCGTTGCACCGTCGATGTAAAGGAATTTCCAAAGTTTTTCTCCACTACCGTGGGCGGCGTCCGGCAGAACGCCGGACAAAAAAATGGAGCGGGCGAAGGGAATCGAACCCTCGTAGCCAGCTTGGGAAGCTGGAGCTCTACCATTGAGCTACGCCCGCTATCAGGCTTTATTTGATGGACTCCTGCAGCCCCTTCAGGGTATGCACCAGTCCGGAAAACGCTCTGGCCCGGTGACTGATCTGGTTCTTTTCTTCGAGGGTCAGTTCGGCCATGGTTTTCTTTAATTCGGGGATGTAAAACAGAGGATCGTACCCGAATCCACAGGTGCCCTTGCACTCATCCAGGATGACACCCTCCAGCTTCCCGGTGGACGTAAATTCCTGTCCGTCCGGCAGCACCAGGGCAGCCACTGCATGAAAGCGGGCGGTCCGCTGGGCCAGACTGTAGGGTTTGAGTTCGTCCAGAAGTTTCTGGTTGTTTTCATCATCGGTGGGGTTGTCTCCGGCATACCGGGACGTCCAAATCCCCGGACGGCCGTCCAGAACATCCACTTCCAGGCCGGAATCATCCGCCAGTGCCGGCAGTCCGGTCTCCTGGGCTGCCTCCCGGGCCTTGATCAGGGCGTTTTCCCTGAAGCTGCTTCCCGTTTCCTCCGGATGGAAATTGCCGTCCATCTCGCTGATCGGAAGCACCCGGATGCCCAGGTGGCCCAGAAGGGCATTGAACTCTTTGATTTTTCCCGCATTGTTGCTGGCCGCTACGATCACCATGTCATCACCCGCTCCCGTCTTTAGCATTTCAAATCCTCACTTCTTCAATTATACATGATTTCCGTCAGAGCCTCCAGCTCTTTTAGCTTAAATTCTTTGCCAATGTACTCAATCAGCCCGTCATTCTGCATATTGCTCAGTTCCCTGGACAGTGACGGCCGGGCCACCCCCAGAAAATCAGCCATTTCATTGCGGTTCATGTGGACCCGCACATAATTGGACTCCGTCTTTTCATGCAGATCCATCAGCAGACGGGCGATCTTTCCCCGAATCGTCTTGATGGACAGATACTCCACCCGGCGGGACAGACCGATGGCCTTTTCAGCCAGGATCCGCAGCATGTTGACGATCATCACCCGGTGGCCTTCGCAGCCATGGCTGCACATGCCCACAATGCTGTGGACCGGAAGAAGCAGAATTTCACAGTCTTCAGTGCAGAGCACTGTGGCCGGCCAGGTGCCCTCTCTGGTGAACGCCGCCATCTCCCCGAACATGCTTCCGCTGCGGAGCACCGACAGGATCACCCGTTTGCCTCCGGCGGTTTCCTTGGCAATGGTCACCGTCCCGGACAGCAGAATGTGAACCCCCTCCATCCTGTCCCCTTCAATGGCCAGAATGTTGTCCCGCTCACACCGTTTGATCCGCGGCCGGATACACGACAGCATGGAGTACATGTTGTCATCACTGATGTCCCGAAACAGGGGGCTTCGTCTGAGTGCCCCGGCATACTGTGTATACATCTTCCGCACCTCCCTGCAGATGTAACAAAAGTTACAGATCCCACGGTCAAATTATATTACAATAGGTTCATAAAAACAATGATGAAAACGAGGAACCCTGATGAAACGAAACATTGTACAGATCGACGAAAGCCTCTGCGACGGCTGCGGGGAATGCATCGTGGCCTGCCATGAAGGGGCCCTGCAGATCATAGACGGCAAGGCCCGCCTGATCTCGGACATCTACTGCGACGGCCTGGGCGACTGTCTGGGGGAATGCCCCCAGGGCGCCATCACCATGGAGGAACGGGAATCCCTGGCCTATGACCAGGCGGCCGTCGACCAGCGGCTGGAAATCATCAAACAGCGGGAGGCGGCAGGCGACAACCGCCCTTCTGTCCAGACTCCGGTGAGTGCGGGTTGTCCCGGGGCACGGGCCATGGCCATGGACCGGATCCCGGCCTCCTGCCAGAGTGCTCCTGCTCCGTCGGAGAGTGCCTCCCGGCTGGCCCAGTGGCCCTGCCAGCTCAAGCTGGTGTCGCCCAACGCGCCCTATCTAAGTGATGCCCACCTGCTGATTGCCGCCGACTGTACGGCCTACGCCTACCCGACCATCCACGAGGACTTCATGAAAGGCCGGGTAACCCTGATCGGTTGTCCCAAACTGGACGACGGTGACTACCGGGACAAACTGATCGACATTTTGTCGCTCAACCGGATCAAAAGTGTCACCGTTGTCAAAATGGTCGTCCCCTGCTGCGGGGGCCTGGCCCATGCGGCAGTCGACGCCCTGCAGCGGTGCGGCAAAATGATTCCCTGGAACATGGTGACGATTCACACGGACGGCACCATCCTGGAAGACTGAGAAGTGAACGAAACCAACGAACATCCATAGAATCTCCCGATGAAAACCCTGCCCGTCCGGGCAGGGTTTTCATCGGGTCTATGGCGTCTTCCCGCCGCTTCCGGCCAAGACGTTCTGCTGCAGGGCCATCAGCCGAATGATGCCCGCTTCCCCCAGATCGAGCATCCGGTCCAGCAGGCCCCGGTCAAAAGGAGCCCCTTCGGCGGTGCCCTGCACTTCGACAATCCGGCCTTCCGGCAGCATCACCAGGTTCAGGTCCACATCGGCTGCGCAGTCCTCTGCGTAACACAGATCCAGCAGCACCTCACCGTCCAAAAGCCCCACACTGACCGCGGCCACCGGAGCGGTCAGCGGATTTTTCGGAAGACTTCCGTCTGCCACCAGGCCCTCAAGGGCCTGGGCCAGGGCCACGTAGCCCCCGGTCACCGCCGCGCACCGGGTCCCCCCGTCGGCCTGCAATACGTCACAGTCCACGGTGACCGTCCACCCCTCAAGGCCGCTCAGGTCTGTGCAGGCCCGCAGGGACCGGCCAATCAGCCGGGAGATCTCCTGGGTCCGGCCGGTGGGTCGACCGGTCTTGGCTTCCCGGGGAACCCTTTGCCGGTTGGCCCGGGGGAGCATGGCGTACTCCGCGGTGATCCACCCGCCGCTTCCCTGGGACATCCAGGAGGGGGTCTTCGGTTCTGCCGATGCGGTGCAAAGCACCTGTGTGTCCCCCATCCAGATCATGCAGGACCCTTCCGCATACCGGTTCACCCCGGTGATCATGTTCACTTTTCGCAGTCCGTCAGTTCCCCGTTCTGTCCGCATGTTTCCGGTCTCCTTCCTCCACCACATCCCGCTGTTCAAAGCGGGAAAACCCATGTTCCGGCAGCAGCCGCTCGGCAATGGCCCGAAACGACCCGACGTCCCCACTGGCGTAACAGATCCCCGGAGCCTCGTCTCCCGGCCGGTAGTGTTCAATGCCCGCCAGCACTTCCCGGGCCGGATCGATCAACTCCAGGGTCCCCCCGGTCAGCTCTTCGATCAGGGGCTGCAGAAACGGGTAATGGGTGCACCCCATGATCAGGGCGTCCACCCCTTCGCTCAGAAGGGGCTCCAGGTAGGCTTCCAGGGCCTCCCGGACCATGTAGGACTCCAGGTCCCCCGCCTCGATAAACGGGACCAGCCGGGGACAGGCCCGGGTGGTCACTTCAATGTGCTCGTTTCTCGACAGGATCCGGTTCTGGTAGGCCCCCGAGGCCACCA
>SKMO01000025.1 GCA_007121025.1 Bacillota bacterium
ATCATGATTCGTGCCATGAACGTGGCAAACTCTGCCCGGCTCAGCTGCCCGGACGGCTTGAACGTGCCATCGGGGTATCCGCCGGTGATCCGGCTGGCAGCCAGTGTCCGGATGGAATGGCCTGCCCAGTGATTGGCTGCCACATCCCGGAAGCCCTCGTGTTCGTCGGCATTCCCGGCCAAAGTATACGCCCGGTCAAGAATCACCGCCATTTCCGCCCTTGTCAGGGGAGCTTCCGGCATGAATTTCCCCGGTTCCTTCCCGACCATCAGCCCTGTGGCTGCCACCGTTGAAATGGCTCCATAGGTCGAGCGGTTGTCCAGAACATCCGTAAATCCGGGATCCCTTCGCCCTTCGGTCGACAGACCCAGTTCCCGGACCAGCATCACAGCAGCATGCTCCCGGGAGATCGCACGGTCGGGCTTAAACGAGCCGTCAAAATACCCTGAAATGATGTTGCGGTCACTGAGATACTCAATGTTGGCCAGGGCCCAGTGTTCTGACGTCACATCTGTGAAACGCTGAACCTGGTAGGCCGGATCGTATATGGCTTCAATCTGATCGATGTGAACCGTACCGGCGGTTTTGCGGTCGTCCCGGGTCTGGGCCACATAGACCCGTTGCAGAGATACCGGGTAGCTCACGCCGGCCGGAATCCGGGCCCGTACGTAGCGCCAGCCTCCCCAGCTCATCCCGCCATCTTCTGTGAAATCGATGGTGACCTGAACCCGGTTGCGGTCCAGCAGATTCCCGCGCAGCCAGTTGGGCTGGCCGTTGCTGAAGACCCACATGCCAATTTCCACCGGCTTACCCATCAGGATCCGGGGGTGATTAAGATTCAAATACGCTGCAGAGACTCCGGATTCACTTTTTGTAAAGTCGTATTGCAAGCGAACGGACTTCTCTCCGACCCTTACAGGTTCAGGGGTGCGGTTGACGCTCAGAGCCACTTCCCCCCGGGCGGAAGACACATTCCAAAACGCCCGGTCTTCCATGGGATCAATGACCCTTGAGGCTCCGGTGACAAAGTCGCCGGGGCCGGAAGTCAGTGCCAGCAGGCTTGTGGATACCCCCCGAAGGCTGCCATCGGATGGGCGGTTGGCAATCAGGTGGGCCTCATTTCCGGGGACCCGCAATACACTGGTCGTGGATCCTCCGCCGTCCAGATTGATGGCCTGGTACGCACCGATGGAAACCAGGTATTCTGAGAACTCACGCAGCGTCATGCCCTGGCTGTATCCACTCTGACGGCCGTCCACCGTGACCAGAAAGGCTTTCGTCCTGTCCTTACTGACAGCCACTGCTGAACGGGGGTGTCGTGTCCGCGCCTGCAGACTTTGTTCATCCATGGAAATTTGAACCGTTCCGTCCTTGACCAACTGGGGTCCTGACTGGATCAGATAGCGGGCGTTCTGCCAACGTTCGTTCACATCGACGCGGATGGAGATTATGTCGCCTTCCCGAACATCCGTCAAGGCCTCCGCCCATTGCTGACCGTTGGCGGACAACACCAGACCATCTTCTGGAATGCGGGCATTGCTGGGCTCGCCGATCCGATAGACTTCGGTGACTGTTCCGGTGATTTCCTCACCGACAGGCAGAGAGCCCACCGGTTGAGACAATTCCCGGACCACAATTTCCGTGGCATAGCTGGAGGGATTGGCTCCAACGGTTTCCATCCGGTGAACCGGTGTGAACAGTGTCATCTGGTCGGCCAGTCGGCTGTTGTTCATGCCACCGATATGAAACCGCCGGCCATTGTGATGGGCGTCCACGTCCAGGATGTAGTTGTCAATGACCGGTGCTCCCGTTTGATCCACCCCAAACGCATAACGGAAAAAGTTGTACCCGTCCTGACCGGAAGACAGCCGGCCCAGATGAACCAGCCGGTTGTCCCTGATGATCATGGTGGCCGGCATCCCCGATCCATCCACTTCATTAAATGCCCCATTGATGGCCCCTGCCACCCAGGTTCCACTGTCATGGACCCTCTGTGCCTGGGTGGCAGTGGTGGTCAAACGGTGCAACGGATCGGTCACGCCCAGACCCACTGTTGCACCGTTTGACGTATCGATTGTAAACTGATTGATTGCATTTCGCACGCCACCATTTTCAAGGTGAAGTGTCTGAAATTCAACCCCTGGGGCCACGTGAATGTTCTGCGTGAAATGCAACGTCTTCGCCTGCGACAGTGCCGGGGCGGCGAGCAGTCCGGAACCCAGAACCGCCAGGGCCAGTCCACAACGCAGTCCGGTATTCAATGATTTTGTGATGTGGTATTTCAGGTCAGATTTCATTTTCATGCTGTCGTCCTCCATCCTGCCGTCTGGCAGGCACATATCATTTTTAGCAATTATTCGACAATCAGATCACGGTGATCCGGCAACACACAGATCCAGAGATTGCCTGGATTGATGGTCAGTGTGTTTCCCTGTTCATCCCGCCAGACGGTCTGTGCTTTTCGGTCAGACCGTTCCCAGGTCACGGGCACCGCCCGTCCGTTGGAGATGTAGACACCTTCCCCCCGGCCCACGGTTTCCACGTTTCGCCGTCCGGCGTCGTCGCCGGGAATCACATACACCCGGGTGCTTTGAACCAGAATATTCTTCACCGACAGCTGGACGTCCTGTTCTTCGTCCACATGGGGATTGCCTGACTGGAAACGCCAGTACCGGCCCGTATCTTCATCGTAAACAAACCGTCCGGGATAGCTTCTTGAATACGGAACGGTCACATCGCGGGCGTCAATGCCGTCAGGGATAAATTCATCCGTGGCAAAACGAAAATGGGGGGCCCAGTCTTCACTAAACTCTTCCCGATACCCCACCCGGTCCCAGGATTCAAGGATCCGCTCTCCGCTGGTAAACACACTGTGTTCATACATGCCGCGGATCGCAAGACGATCCGGATCACGCCAGGTCAGCAATCCGTCGAGCCAGGACAGTCCGTTGAGAGACGGGGATCCCAGGACAACAACATCATTGTAGGCCTGAGGGCTGCCTCCGTAATGAACAAACAGTGCGTCGTAATCAAAGGCAAAATCAATGAAATAATGACGTGCCGATCGAACCGCGCCGATCCGGGAGACATCCAGGTCCTGGAACACAGCAATCAGGCGGGTAATGTTTCCTTCCGCCAGGGTTTCAAACATCACTTCTGCCTGACTCAACCCGCTTTGCGGGAGAGCAACCGTTGAATTGTTGATGGTCACGGCCACAGGCCGGCGGGCAGCAATCTCTTCATCAATCCACTCGCCGGTCAACGGACTTCTTGCCATTCCCTCGAAACGGGCGGGATCCAAATAGTCTTCCATGGAAAGCCGGACGACCCAAAGATCATCCCAGGTTTCCAGGGTGGTTTCGTCCACGTCTGCGTTTGCACGGCAGCCGGGGGATGCTGACAGCACCAGTATCCCCAGCAGAATAATCGCCAAGTGTTTTTCCAGTCGAATGCCCATTGATGATTCCTTTCTATCGCTAAAGTTCCTTTGATTGCTGTCATTCATTGTAGCGTGGGATCAACCGGCCGTAAAGCAATGCATCTATGGGAACGAAGCCGTATAGAGGACCAAGGCTGCGTCCGGGCGAGCCTGAACGCTCACACCACCCCAGACTCTCTTGCCAAAAATCCGTCTTGTGATTGAAGACGAGACAACGGCAGAAATGTTCCCCTGTTCGTCCGTTAAGCACGTAAAACCTTCAAAACCGGCATACCCGGAGTCTTCAGAAGATGCAACG
>SKMO01000001.1 GCA_007121025.1 Bacillota bacterium
CTGTCCGTTCGCTGGGCGGGGACACATTGCCTTCCGCACTCGTACCATCCGGAATGTCCCGGGCAGGAATGCCGGAACCCGGGACACCCTGTGTTTCGTCGGGCGGCGATTCATCTGTGTCCACAACCTGCTGATCCGGGATCACCGTCTCCACGCCGTCCTCTATCAGGGACGGCGGCAACCCGGCTTCTTCCGGGTTCTGGTCAGAGGTTCCAAAAGACCAACCACTGCCCAGGATCATCAGGACAACCAGGGACACAGCCAGCCAACCCAGCGGTCTTTTTTTCCTCCCCATCGCATACACTCCTTTGCAAAAACAACCGGTGCAAAAGCCACCGGTCGTTCGACCGGTGGCCCCGCCATCTACTGCACCTGGTTCCGCAGACTTTCCTGAATTTTAACCAAAATCACTGCTGCCATTTCCCGGCTCAGGGGTTCCCCGTGGCCAAAGCGGGTTCCATCCCCGATCATCCATCCACTGGCAAACACCTGCCGGATATATTCCTGTGCCCAGGGGGCTGCCGATTCCAGATCAGCCGGCTGTTTGCCGGAAGCATCCCCGGAGTCATCCAGTTCCAGGGCCCGGGCCAGCAGTACGGCCATTTCCTGACGGGTCATCGGGCGTCCGGGAGAGAACTGCCCATCTCCGGTTCCGTCCATCCAGCCCTCACTGCGGGCCAGGGCCACATAGCCGTTGTACCAGGCATCCTCCGGCACATCCCCAAACCCGCTGGTCCCACTGTCCAGGGGATCCATCTTTCGGACATTGGCCAGAAGGGCTGCTGCTTCCGCCCGGGTGATCGCCCGGACCGGATCGAACCGCAGCTCACCGGTGCTGACGCCCGCCATCAGGCCGTCGGCAACCGCCTGACGCACAAAGGATGCTGACCAGCCGGCGACCAGCTGCTCGTCGCTTAACAGGACACCTCTCGGAGCCTCCCGGTCACTGTCCAGCACAACCGTCAGGGCCAACGCTGCCTGCTGGGTGGCGATCGTGTCGCTGTCCCCGCCTTTCACATGGGCAAAGCCCCCATCATCGTTCCGGTAGGACAACAGTTCCGCCAGCAATCCCACCGGAACCCTGACAAAAGCTTCTTCTTCCGGATCCAGTCCCAGGGCAGCCAGGGCCAAAATGGTCTGGCTCAATCCCTCACTGTCCGTGAAACGTTGGTCCCGCAGCCAGGAAAGGGCATCGCCTACCACGTCGGATGCCTCCAGGCTGTCCCGGTAAGGTCCAAGGGCCTGCAGGACCATCGCCGTCAGATCAATGTTCCCCGGTGCCAGCGGGTCCTGGCTCAGACTGAAGCCACCGTGGCTTTTCTGCATACCGGCAATTTCAATGACCAATTTCTGACGGGTCCAGGGACCATCCCGGAGCACACCGTACCCTCCGGCGTCCAGGGCCAGAAGCACATGAACCGGTCCGTTGATCCCCTGCCGCAGAATATCCTCATGCCGGAGCATCCCGGCCACCAGATCATGCCCTGCCACCTCCCGGGGATTTTCTCCCATGGCCGACAGCACCTGGACCAGCCGGGCATAGTCGGTCACCAGACGGAACGTTCCCTGTGCGGTCTGAACGCGGTTTCGAACACCCTCCAAATAGGCGTCCGGCACATTTCTGCCCGCTTTGACCAGGGCCAGAGCGTCCCAGTCCGCGAACTCATCATATACACCAAAGTCGCGCTGTCCGATGATCCACTGCTGTGCTGCCAACCAGGCCTCCTGCAGGGCAGGCCGTTCGTACTGATCCGTCTGGCCGCCAGGAAGTCCCTGCCCACCTGAACCTTCCGCCCCAAGGTCAGCACCATAATCCAGCGTGTAATGCCAGCGCACCCGGTCTCCGTTTGCCACTTTAGACACAGCGGCTGCCTCCTGAGGAAACTGCCCGTTCAGGGAATACATCCAGCCGCTACCAGGTCCATGATCGAACTCCTGCAGTCCACCAATGGCTGAAAGATAGCCTCCCTGAAGGCTGTATGAAATGTTTTCTGCCTCCAGAACCTTCTCAGTCAGGCTCAGAACCGTTTCCCCGGTTGTGATGGACGCTGCGGTGTCTTCCAGGATGATCTGTCCGTCTTTTCCGCGAACGCCGAGCCTGGCTTGCCCGGGGCTGCTGCTGCCGCCGCCTCCGGTTCCTCCCCCGGATGACGACTCCTGCTGTGGTTCAAAGGCCACGAATGTGCTGAACCGCGTGGTCCAGATGACCAGATCACCGTTCAGGTCCAGCTTTCCTGCCTCTCCTTCAGCCAATGTGTCCCCGGAATCCATTGACAGAACGTTGGTGATCTCTGTGAAAGACCCACCCTGAACAATCCCGGCTGATTTCCCCGCCTGTCCCGGCAGTACCAGCCGGACCGGTTTGTCAAAGGTCAGGGTTCCATCCGTCAGGCCAACCTGCACCGCCGCTTTGACCACTGCGTTGTTCACACTGACCGCCGACGCATCCAGAATCCGTGGCAGTTGGAGTCTGCCCGCCCATTCAGACGGACCTTTCACCCTGGTCCCGGACTGGATCTCCAACCTGACCGGTCCAATCGCGGAGAGCGCTTCCACGTTAATTGAAGGCAGCATCGCCGAACGGTATCCATCGTCCGCTGTGGCCTCAACCCTGAGAACCGTTGTGAACGCATCGAGGTCCAACGTGATGCTGTATGGTCGATCTTCGTCAATAACAATGATGTTTTCCTGTGGCAGAAGATCCACACCGACAGCCGCCAGACCAGCAATCACAGCGGCATTGGTGTTGGCGTTTTCCGGGCTTTGTCCCCTGGATGCGGGAAGTGGTTCAAACCCGGCATTGTCTTTTTGCCGGCCGGCCAAAAAGGCTGTCGCCAAGTCGATGGCATCGTCCACATCCTGTTGCCCGCGGTATGCAGACAGCGCTGTCAGCGCCATGCCGGTGGTGTCCAGGTCACCAAAGTGCCCCTGGGAATCCTGTTCTCCCAGCAGATAACCGACTGCCTGTTGGCGGGTGGTTTCTCCCCAGGCACCAACAGAATAGCCCTGCATCAGACCCATGTCCAAGACCACAATCGACCAGATGTGTTTTCCCAGAGTCCCACCAATCGCTCCGGAATCAGCATCCTGCTGAGCCGCCAATTCAGCAAACAAATCTCTCGTTCCCCAGGCATCAGAAGGATCAAGTCCAACAGAGCGGAGCCGGAAGATCGAGTGGATATGGTCATTTCCCTTGGTGTCTTCATCAAACCCAGGATCCTCTGTCCGCCAGTCTTGCCCGGTCTGCCATGGACTGGCATCCAGATCTTCACCGGCGGCTCTGAGTGCGGAAAGCCCCTCCCAGTTATTCGCAGGGTTATGGGTTTCGCCATACCAATTGATTGCCCGGTCAATGGCCCCGGTCAGTTGATCAGTCGCATCGGTCAGATCAGCCGGTACTCCCGCCTGGTGTTTCGAGGAACGTTCACTTCCAAGATCGACTAAAGCCGTCAGCGCCTGCACAGTCGAAAGCTTCGTCAGCCCTTCAATTTCCTCCGTCCACCAGAACCTTCCATCCGGTTGCTGGAACTTCAACAACGCGTCCAACACCGTATTGCCGTTTTTCACCCATTGATGACCACTTGGTTCGGAAATCTCAATTTCAATCGGGTCAAGGACACCAATATCCACCTGCCAGTGAGCAAAATGCAGGCTGTCGCCGTCTTCCAGTTCGTACGCAGAGGCCCCCGTCCAGGGCGAGTCCCC
>SKMO01000006.1 GCA_007121025.1 Bacillota bacterium
CCATCGATCTGCATGCTTCCACCGCGGAGCATCTCATAATAGGCCACATCCAGCAATATGGCCGACAGGCAGATACTGCTTTCATCGGTCACCACCGGCGTCAGCAGAGCATCCGGATCCAGGTCAACCGTCTCCGGTTCCCGGCAGAACAGTTCCACCATCAGCGGGAATCGCTGGTTCACCGGTTTTGAAAACCGGTAGTACTGGGACTGATCCGCCCCTTTCCTGCTGTGCCTGTATCCACCGTCCTGGATGAACGTCCGGAACGTTTCGAGAAATGCCCGGTCAACAGCCTCCATGATCAGCACCACATCCAGGTCCCGGGTTGCCTGAACCGCATCCCCTGTTCCCCCATCAGCAGCGAACAGGCCGCACCCCCGATCAACACGTATTTACCTTCATGTCCATTGAAATACTGCCGAAACACCTCTAAGCCGTGTACCATGGCTCCCGGCTCAGCCTCCTTTCCATTTCCATTTGAACCCGTTCATCCGTCTCATCCTGCAGACTGAGAGCAAGAGACAGCGGATCCACCACCCCGTCAACCGCAAGACCGACCGGATCGTATCGCCAGATCTCCAGTCGGACCGGGCTTTCATCCTGGATCTCACAGGGGTCGGTCACTTCCTGTTTTGATGCCTGCGACCACTGCTTCTGTCCAACAGCACGGACCGTTTCTGTGTCTGGCGCCAGCATCGTCTGACGGGCCAGCGCATCCAGCCCGGCCAGAGGCCACTCATCGTCAGCTTCATTGACATACGTGATCTTCTGAACAGGACTGCGCAGCCAGGCCCTTCCCCTCCGGAAATAATCCGGATTTCCGATTCTCAGATAGGGTTTATTCCTTCCGTTCTCCCGGTCGCTGTCCGGGTGCAAAAGTCCCCTGGACTCAAGTTCCTGGATCGCCCTGGAGGCCGACATCACCGACCGGTTCATCCACCCGGCAAGGCCGGTTGCATGAACACGGCTTTCGGGATGATACAACAGCTGCAGAAACAGCCATTGCCCCAGAGGTGTGAACGGCTGATCCGCTCCGCCAGAGGAGGCACCGGACGGTTTCAGGTGAAGACCCAGAAAAGGCAGATACATCTGCCCGTTTTCCACCAGAAACGGCACCCTGGCTGCAATCAGGGCCTTTCTCCGGTAATGCGTCAGTCCCCGGACCCACAGAACCGCCCGGGCACCGGACGCCCGCTCAGCAGCCGTCATCTGCAGGATCAATGTTCTGGTTGGTTCCGGCTCCCGGATGGGCCGCATCAGCAAAATCTCATGGCCCATCAGGGTCATTTTGGAAAAATCATACCGCTCAACCAGTGCCAACGGCAGCTGTGAGCGTCCGTCCCACCCATAGACGGCCGGCTTCTCTCCCAGCATTTTCTGCAAATACTCCTGCGGAAACCATCCCACATTGACACCCTCTTTCTATAACGTATTATTTTAAATATTAACATTATCAATGTTAATATGCAAATTAATACGTTATTTTATGGTTACTGTAACGGCAACCCCAGACAATGTCATCTGATCCTTTTATCAAGAAACGACTGCCCGGCCCGCCACAAAACAGGCGGACCGGGCAGTTGTATACCGGTTCTGCAAAGATTGATTCCCATTTCCAGACAACACCACGGCCTCAAACCGGATCAGTCAGTGTCCCTCGTCAGCCGTCCGGCCGTATCCGCCAGCCGCGCCCGCTGCCCACCGGTCCGGACCAGCCGGTCACAGATGGCCAGCAGATCCTTAAGCACCGCCCCCATCCCCGGCTCCTCTGCCGGTTCCTCTCGGCTGCACCAGTCCAGAAGAAGGGTAAAACACTCATCCCGCAGGGCCGGATGAGGGATCGCCCCCTTCAGGCAGACGGCCCGCAGTGCCTCCACCAGGTCTCCGGCCAGCTCCCGGAAGTCATCCAACGTTTCGCACTTGTGGCCAAGGATCGCTTGGAGGCCGGTCAGCAGTTGGAGCAGACCGCTTACCGTCACCAGCAGGTCCGCCCCCGACGCCACTTCCCGGATCAGTTCCCGGACATCCTCCAGAAAGCCCGGCCGGTCTTCCCAGGTCATGCCGCCCCGGCTTCCCCCCGTGTATGTTTGGTGGATCTCCGATAGGCGCAAAGACAGCGAACGGGGCCGTACATCCGGCGGCTCTTTCAAGAGAAACCGGATCTGTGCGGCCAGCTCCGGCTGCGTTTTGACCATCCTCAGGAGGATCTCCACCAGCTTTTCTGACGGCTGGCTCTCCAGCAGCTGCCGAAGATCCCCCGGCAGCCCGGTGTCCATGCCCGAGCGGGCCAGCAGAAAGTGCGCTGCAGCCACCCGGTGCTTGCAGACAGGCCCGTAGGTATAGGGGCAGGTGCACGAGGTGTCGTCCACTTCCCCCCACCGGTCCTGGTGAAGACTCACCCGGTAGGCCGTGGTTCCCTGGACACTCAGCTGGGCGGTGTCCGGATCTGTTTGCGTCAGCCCGGACACTGCCCCCGCCTCAAACAGATCCAGACCCCGCTTCAGGATCACATCGTCCACGCCCTCCAGGAACCGAAGCAGTCCGTCCCGCTGTGGCTTTGTCACCGTCATGCAGTCCACCTCTTCTTTCTTCCGGTCCTGAAACCCTCGTTCTAAAACGGCAGATCCTCATCACTCGTGGCAGCGGGGCCATCCTCTTCCTCCAGAAGGCCCTGTTCTTCAGCCTCCTCCCAGGTGACCCCAAAGGGAAATCCCCCTTCAGTCCAGCCGGCAATGTAATAAAAATTCTCGTCCTGGTCCGGCAGTTCCACTTCCCGGACCCGGGATTTCTTCCGTTTGGGCACTGTCCTCACCCCGCTTCCCGTTCAGGATCTTCTTCAGCGCTGCGCCCCGGCCAGCCACCGGCGGCCTTCCTCAATGTGCTCGATCACCGCCGACGCCGCCGGCCCCCCGGGGATGTCCCGCTTGTCCACGCACTCATAGATGTCAATGACCGTATAGATGTCCTTGTCAAAGACGTGGGCGTAGCGCTGGAACTCCTCCAGGGTCAGGTCCTCAAGCACCCGGTTCTCCCGGATGCACTTGAAGACCAGCTGGCCCACAATCGAATGGGCCTCCCGGAAGGGCACCCCCTTCTTGGCCAGATAGTCGGCCACATCGGTGGCATTGGTAAAGCCCCCCTTGGCTCCCGCGGCCATCCGGTCCTTGTTCACGGTCATGGTTCCCAGCATGGGGTTCAGGGTCAGAAGGGACTTTTTCACCGTGTCCACGGTGTCAAAGAGCGCCTCCTTGTCTTCCTGCATGTCCTTGTTGTAGGCCAGCGGAAGGGATTTGAGGGTGGTCAGGGTTCCCAGAAGGTTGCCGTACACCCGGCCGGTCTTGCCCCGGATCAGCTCGGCCACGTCGGGGTTCTTCTTCTGGGGCATAATGCTCGACCCCGTGGAATACCCGTCATCCAGCGAGATGAACCCGAACTCATCGGAAGCCCACAGGATGATCTCCTCACAGAGCCGGGAGAAGTGCATCATGAGAAGCGACGCCGCCCCTTCAAACTCCACCACAAAATCCCGGTCCGACACCCCGTCAAGGGAGTTGGCCGTAATGTCCGAAAAACCCAGCTCCTCCGCCACCATCTGCCGGTCCAGGGGAAAGGTGGTGCCCGCCAGAGCCCCTGAACCCAGGGGCATCACGTCGGTCCGCTTCAGGGCGTCCCCGAAGCGCCCGTAATCCCGGCGAAACATCTCAAAGTAAGCCATCAGGTGGTGCCCCAGGGTGACCGGCTGGGCCTTCTGCAGATGGGTGTAGCCGGGCATCACCGTGTACAGGTGTTCCTCCGCCAGACTGAGGACGGTCTTTTGCAGATCCAGGATCAGGTGCATCACGTCCCGGATCTGTTCCTTCAGGTACATCCGGGTGTCCAGGGCCACCTGGTCGTTGCGGCTGCGCCCGGTGTGGAGTTTTTTCCCCACCTCCCCCACCCGCTCGGTGAGAAGCGTCTCCACGTTCATGTGAATGTCCTCGGCCCCCACCTCAAAGGTCACCTCACCGTTTTCAATGTCCGCCAGAAGAACCTCCAGACCCCGGATCAGCGTGTCCGCCTCCTGGCGGCTGAGCACCCCGGTCTTTCCCAGCATCCGGGCATGGGCAATAGACCCCTTGATGTCCTGGCGGTACAGCCGCTGGTCAAAGGCAATCGACGAATGGAAATCCTCCACCAGCCGGTCCGTTTCCTTCTGGAACCGGCCGCCCCACAGTTTTGACATGGCGTGTCCTCTCTTTCCTTGAATACATTGGTTGAACCAGAAAGCCCCGGTCCCGGGGCTTTCTGGCGGCTTTCTGGTGTCTGTCCGGTTGCTTCGGTTTTCGGGCAGAAGGGTCGCCCCCTTACTGACCAACCTTTTTGTTCAGCATGGCCTGGACCTTCATGGGCAGACCAAACAGGTTGATGAACCCTTCCGCATCCTTCTGGTTGTACACTTCATCTTCATTGAAGGTGGCAAACTCCTCGGAGTACAGGGAGTACGGGCTCTTCGAGCCGGCCACCGTGCAGTTTCCTTTGTACAGCTTGATCCGGACGGTGCCGGTCACGTTCTTCTGGGTCTCATCCACAAACGCCTGCAGGGACTCCCGGAGACGGTGGTACCACTGGCCGTAATAGACCAGCTCCGCAAACCGGGCGGCCACCACTTCCTTGTAGTGCAGGGTGTCCCGGTCCAGGCACAAGTACTCCAGCTCCTGGTGGCCCGTATACAGAATCCGGCCACCGGGGTTTTCATAGACGCCCCGGGACTTCATGCCCACCAGGCGGTTCTCCACAATGTCATCGATCCCCACACCGTTTTGTGCCCCCAGTTCGTTCAGCCGGGTCACCAGGGACACTGCGTCGAGTGTCTGGCCGTCCACGGACACCGGAATGCCCGCCTCAAAGCCCACTTCCACGTAGGTCGGGGCGTCGGGCGCCTCTTCCGGCGGGGTGCAGATGTGGTAAAGATCATTTTTCGGCTCGTTCCAGGGCTCCTCCAGATCCAGTCCCTCATGGGACAGGTGCCAGATGTTGCGGTCCATGGAATAGGCGTTTTCCTTGGTCACCGGAAGCGGGATGTTGCGCTCTTTTGCGTACTCAATGGCCTGGTTCCGGGACCGGATGTCCCAGATCCGCCAGGGGGCAATGATCTTCAGGTCCGGGTTGAGCGCCTTGATGGTCAGCTCAAAGCGCACCTGGTCGTTTCCTTTTCCGGTGCAGCCGTGGGCAATGGCCTCCGCCCCTTCCATTTCGGCCACTTCCACCAGCCGCTTGGCAATGCACGGCCGGGCCGTGGCGGTGCCCAGCAGGTACTTGTGCTCATACACCGCTCCCGCCTTCAGGGTGGGCCAGACGAAATCCGTCAGGAACTCCTCTTTGAGGTCTTCGATGTAAATCTTGCTGGCTCCGGTGTTCAGGGCCTTCTCCCGAAGACCGTCCAGTTCCTTGCCCTGGCCCAGGTCCGCGGCCACACAGATCACTTCATACCCGTAATTCTCCTTCAGCCAGGAGATGATGATCGACGTATCCAGTCCCCCGGAATACGCCAGTACAACTTTCTTTGACATAACAACGTTCCTCCATGTTCACTCGTTTGATTTTTGTTTTGTTCTCTTTGTTTCTTTTTGGGTTTCCTGATGCAGTCCGTTGGTCAGAGACCCGGGCCATGCGGTCAGCCGGCCACCCGTCGGGGCCCTTACTCGCCTGCTTCTGTCTCCGCCGGACCGGTCTCCTCCGCGGGACCCGTTTTCCGGCGACGGCCTCTGTTGAATATGATACCGAAAAACAGAAGCAGTGTCAGCACGATTTTCAGGGAAAACTGCTGCCAGAACATGGCCTCCGCAAAGGGGCCCCAGCCCCCCACGTCCGAAGGGCCAAAATCCACGACCCACAGCTGGGCCACCGTGATGATCAGAAACAGGCCGGGAAACCACAACAGCATGAGCAGCTTTTTCCCCATCTACATCACCCCCGCGAGGACTGCTTTTTGCGCGTGCATCCGGTTTTCCGCCTGGTCAAAGACCACGGAATACGCGCCCTCCAGGACCTCCTCGGTGATCTCCTCGCCCCGGTGGGCCGGCAGGCAGTGCATCACGATGACATCTTTGGCCGCCAGCTGGAGAAGCGCCTTGTTCACCTGGAAATCCTTCAGGGCCGCCATCCGGGCCGCCGCCTCTTCTTCCTGCCCCATGCTGGCCCAGACGTCCGCATACAGGACGTCCGCCTCCCGGGCCGCCGATCCGATGTCATCGGTGATCGTGACCGAGCCGCCGGTCACATCGGCAATCCGTTTGGCCATCTGGGTGTACCTGGGGGAGGGCTGGTAGCCCGACGGCGACGCGATCACCACGTCCATGCCCATCTTCGCGCCCCCGATCATCAGGGAGTGGGCCATGTTGTTGCCGTCTCCCACATAGGTCATCTTCATGCCTTTGAGGTTTTGTCCCCGGTGCTCCCGGATGGTCATCAGGTCGGCCATCACCTGGCAGGGATGCAGGTCGTCGGTCAGTCCGTTGATCACCGGGATGTCCGCGTACTGGGCCAGCTCCAGGACGTCATCGTGATTGAACGTCCGGATCATCACCCCGTCCACGTAGCGCGACAGCACCCGGGCGGTGTCCCGGATCGGTTCCCCCCGTCCCATCTGCAGATCGTTTGCCGACAGGAACATGGGGTATCCCCCCAGCTGGACCATCCCCGCCTCAAAGGACACCCGGGTCCGGGTGGAACTCTTCTGGAAAATCAGCCCCAGGGTTTTTCCCTCCAGCAGCCGGTGGGGTTTGCCCCGCTTCTGCATGTCCTTGAGCCAGTCGGCCAGATCAAGCAGATAGACCAGCTCCTCCGGGGAGTAATCAGCCAGCGCGATGAAATCCCGTCCGGCCAGACGCTGGGAAAAATCAGTCAGATTGAACATGATGGTTTCCTCTCTTTCGTATCCTTTTATGGGTTCAGCCCGGACAGCAGTCCGTCCAGGATGGCAATGGCTTCATCGATTTCTTCGGGGGACACCGTCAGGGGCGGCAGAAACCGCAGGGTGTCCGTATCGGTACAATTGATCAGAAGTCCCCGGGAAGCTGCTTCCTTCACCAGTCCCGCTCCGGGGACCGACAGTTTCACCCCGATCATCAGGCCCAGACCCCGGATTTCCAGGATCACCGGGTGTTTGGCGGCCAGCGCCTCCAGCCCCTCCTTGAAATAGGCGGACTTGTCGTTCACCGATTCCAGAAATCCCGGCGCGTTCAGCCGGGTCATCACCGCCAGGGCCGCCGCACAGACCAGCGGATTGCCCCCGAAGGTCGACCCGTGCTTGCCCGGTCCCAGGGACGCCGCCGCCCGGTCGGAGGCCAGAAACGCCCCGATGGGCACGCCGCCCCCCAGCCCTTTGGCCAGGGTCATCACGTCGGGGGTCACCCCGTAGTTCTGAAAGGCAAACAGGTGGCCGCTTCGACCAAACCCGCACTGCACCTCGTCGAGAATCAGCAGAATGTCCCGCTCCCGGCACAGGGCTTCCAGCTTTTGGAGAAAGGCCCGGTCCACCGGAAAGACGCCCCCCTCCCCCTGGACCGGCTCAATCATCACGGCGCAGACCGCATCGTCCACCGCCTCCAGAAGCGCCTCCCAGTCGTTCAGGGGCACGTAGCGGAATCCCTCCGCATGGGGACCGAAATCCTCATGGAACTTCGGCTGCCCGGTGGCCTTCAGGGTGGCCAAAGTCCGGCCGTGAAACGACTTTTCCATGGTCACCACCACGTGGCGCTCCGGACCGTAATGGTCCGCCCCGTATTTGCGGGCCAGCTTGATGGCCCCCTCGTTGGCCTCCGCCCCGGAGTTGCAGAAAAACACTTTGTCCAGGCCGGAACCCTGGCACAGTTCCCGGGCCAGCAGGACCTGGGGTTCCGTCCAGTAGAGGTTTGAGGTGTGCATCAGGGTGTTCGCCTGGTCACACAGGGCGTCGGTCACCTCCGGGGGACAGTGCCCCAGAACATTCACCGCAATGCCCGCCAGCATGTCCAGATATTCGTTTCCGTCCGCGTCCCAGACCCGGGTTCCCCGGCCCCGGACCAGGGCAAAATCCGTCCGGCCGTAGGTGTTCATCACGTGCTGTTCCCCCAGGTTTCGGATGTCTTCGTTGGTCATGGTCATGCGGTCCCTCCTTCCTTGACGATCATCGTGCCGATTCCAGAGTCCGTGAAGATCTCCAGAAGGATGCAGTGGGGCACCCGTCCGTCAATGATGTGCACCCGCTCCACTCCTTCATTGATCGCGTCCACACAGCACTCCACCTTGGGGATCATCCCCCCGTTGATCGTCCCTTTGCGGATCAGCGCATCCACCTGGTCCACCGCCAGGGAGGTGAACAGATGACGGTCCTCTTCATCCCCGCCGTAGATTCCCTCGGTGTCGGTCAGCAGGACCAGCTTGTCGGCGTGGAGCGCCTGGGCCACCTTGCTGGCCACGGTGTCCGCATTGATGTTGTACGTCTCATTGTTGGCGCCCACACCAATGGGCGCAATCACCGGGATGTAACCCTGGCCGATCACCTCGTTGATCACCGAGGCCTTGATCCGTTCCACTTCCCCCACAAAACCCAGGTCAATTTCCTCCTGGATCCCGTCGTCACCAAACACGTAGTGGCGTTTCTTCCGGGCCCGGATCAGCGCACCGTCCTTGCCGGAAAGCCCCATGGCCTTTCCGCCGTGCAGGTGAATCCCCGAGACGATCTCCTTGTTCACCTTGCCCACCAGGACCATCTCCACGATTTCCATCACTTCTTCATCGGTGACCCGCAGGCCGCTGACAAACGTCGTTTCCTTGTTCACCCGGCGCAGCATGGTGTTGATCTCCGGGCCGCCCCCGTGGATAACCACCGGGTTCATGCCCACAAATTTCATCAGGACCAGGTCCTGGAGGACCGCGTCCTTGAGTTCTTCATTGATCATGGCGTTGCCCCCGTACTTGATCACCACGGTCTTGCCGTGAAACTTCTTGATGTACGGAAGGGCCTCCACCAGAATGGCCGCTTTTTCTTTTGCTTCACTGTTCATCTCATTTGCCTCCACGCTAACTGCGGTACGACCCGTTGATTTTCACATAGGCGTAGGTCAGATCACAGCTCCAGGCGGTCGCCCGGTCGTTTCCTTCCCCCATGGTGATGTCAAAGGTCACCTCTTTTTCGTTCAGAATCCGCAGGGCCTCTTCCTCCGAAAAAGCGATCCCCGCCCCGCCGGCGGCCACCTGGATCCGCCCGGCAGACGACTCCAGGAAAATGTCCACCTTTGATGGATCAAAGCTCACCCCCGAATAACCCACCGCCGCCAGAATCCGCCCCCAGTTGGCGTCCCGCCCAAACAGAGCCGTCTTCACCAGACTGGAGGTGCACACCGTCCGGGCCGCCTTCCGGGCGTCCTCCACCGAGGCCGCCCCGGAAACGTTGACCGTCAGAAGCTTGGTGGCCCCTTCTCCGTCCCGGGCAATGGCAATGGCCAGGTCCCTGCAGACCGCATAGAGGGCGTCATAGATCTGGGCGTAGCCCGGATCGGAGGCCTTCTGGATGAGCCGGTTTTTGGCCCGCCCGTTGGCCAGACAGAGGAGCATGTCGTTGGTGGACGTGTCTCCGTCCACGGTGATCATGTTAAACGTCCGGTCGGCGATGTCACTGATCATCCCCTGGAGACAGTCCTTCTCAATGGCACAGTCCGTGGTCACAAAGCACAGCATGGTGGCCATGTTGGGGTGGATCATGCCGGATCCCTTGGCCATGCCCCCCACCTTCACGCTCACCCCGTCCAGGTCGAGTTCCACCGCCCTTTGTTTCGGGAAGGTGTCCGTCGTCATGATGGCCCGGGAGGCCGCGGCTCCCCCTTTGCGGTTGAGTTTTTCCAGCAGCAGACCGATCCCCGCACTGATCTTGTCCATGGGCAGCTGGTAACCAATCACCCCGGTGGACGACACCAACACCTCTTCCGGTGCGATGTTCAGGCTGTAGGCCAGCTGCCGGGCCATCTCCCGGGCATTGTCGAGCCCCTGCTGCCCGGTACAGGCATTGGCGTTTCCGGCATTGACCAGAACCGCTTTGGTCTGGGGCATGTCCATCAGCGCTTTGCAGTACAGAACCGGCGCTGCCTGCACCTGGTTCCGGGTGAACACCCCGGCAAATGCACAGCCGGTTTTCGAGTAGATCAGCGCCATGTCCTTGCGGTTTTTTTTCAGTCCGGCGTGGATCCCCGCCGCTTTGAACCCCTTGGGGCTGGTCACCCCACCATATTGAATGTTCTTCATGTTATTCACTCCTGACTTGTTGTCTTTTTCGTTTGGTGTCCTAGGGTACCAGCGGCATCCCTTCCAGTCCGGCCGTCTCCGGCTGGCCAAACAGCAGATTCATGTTCTGGATGGCCTGTCCGGCAGCCCCTTTCACCAGGTTGTCGATGACCGACACCACGATCACCCGGCCGGTCCGCTCGTCCAGTTTCAGGTTGATCTGGCAGTGGTTCGAGCCATAGACCCAGCGGGTTTTGGGATAGACCCCCGGCGCCAGCAGATGGACAAACGGCTCCTCCCGGTAACGCTCTTCAAACGCGTTTCGCATCCGGTCCTCCGTGACACCGGGCATAGTTCCGACCACCATGGTGCTCAGGATCCCCCGGGTCATGGGCATCAGGTGGGGCGTAAAGCTCACCCGGATGTCCCCTCCCCAGATCTTGCCCAGCTGCCCTTCGATCTCCGGTGTGTGCCGGTGAGTGCCCAGACCGTAAGCGCTCACCGAATCATTGACTTCCGCAAAATGGGTGGTCAGGGAGGTTTTTCGTCCGGCTCCGGACACACCGGACTTTGAATCGATCACCAGGGTGGTCGGGTCCACAAGCTTTTCTTCCAGCAGGGGCGCCAGCCCCAGAATCACGCTGGTCGGGTAACAGCCCGGGTTGCCCACAATCCGGGTGCCGGGGACCTCCTGCCGGTTGATCTCCGGAAGACAGTAGCGGGCATGGGGCAAAATGTCCTCCCCGGTGTGTTCCACCCCGTACCACTGTTCGTAGATCCCCCGGTCCGCAAACCGGAAATCCGCCCCCAGGTCGATCACCGGTGTGTTTGCCGCCAGTCCTGCCCGGGCCACCGAAACGCCGTGTCCGTGGGGCAGGGCCAGAAAGACCACGTCGTTTCGGGCCATGATGCCCGGGGCGTCCTGCTCGGACAGGACCAGGTCCACCAGGTCCGTCTTGTCCGGGTACACCCCGGAAAACGGCTGCCCCGCATAGCTGTGGGACGAGGCCTCTTCCAGCCTGACCCCGGGGTGGCCCCCCAGAAGCCGGACCAGCTCCACCCCGGTGTAGCCGGTGGCCCCGATAATGCCTGCCTTGATCATGTCTGTTCCTCCTGTCCTTCGCATCGTTTTAATAATTATACATCCTTATGTATAATATTGCAATTTCTTTTTTGTCCAAATCCCCGTCCAAACTTCTCCCTGTTTCAACCATTATAGCAAACAACCGCCGGGTTCGGTTCCTCCCCGCCAAAAATGAACAGCCCCCGGTCTGTCGGAGGCTGTTCGTCTAATTTTCATCGTGTTCATCGTGTTCTTCCTGCTCGTCCCCGTCGGACGCCGGCACCAGCACGTCCAGATGGTGGCGCAGGTTGACAAACCGGGTGGCCAGGTCTCCACCGTACTCGCCGTCCAGGTTCATCCGCAGTGGATGGTCCACCTCCACGGTGACCTCCCGGGCCTGCACATACAGAACCCGGGGATGGCTCAGATGCTCCCCCCGCAGCAGAAGCGACCCCAGCTGCAGCAGCTCGGCGATGTTCATCTTCCGGGCGATCAAAAGATCAAAGAGTCCGTCTGAAAATGAGGCCCGGGGGGCCAGCTGTTCAAAGCCCCCCACCCGGGAAGAGTTGGCCAGCATGAAGATCATGATCTCTTCATCAAAGACCTTCCCGTCATAGGTGATTTTCGCCCGCACCGGAGTGATGTCCTGAAGTTTCTCGATCCCCTTTACGTAGTACGCCAGCTGCCCCAGCATGTTCTTGAGCTTGATCGGGGTGTCATAGGTCACTTCGGTCAGGTAGCCGGCGGCCGCAATGTTGATGAAATAGGCGTCCCCCGCCCGGCCCACATCCACCGGAACCCGTTTGCCGTTTGTCAGGACAGACGCGGCCTGCTTCAGATCGTCCGGGATCCCCAGGGCACTGGCAAAATCATTGCTGGTTCCTGCCGGCAGGATGCCCAGGGTTGGCCGTTTTTCCACACAGGACAGTCCGTTGACCACCTCAAACAGGGTGCCGTCCCCTCCGGCGGACACCACCAGGTCAAACCCGGCGTTGGCCACCCGGCAGGCTTCCGCCCGGGCCGAGTCCGGACCCTTGGTGGCATGGGCAGACGCTTCATAGCCGGCATCCTCCAACCGGTCCAGGATGTCCGGCACCTGGGCCTTCATCAGTTCCCGTCCGGCCAGAGGATTGTAGATCAGCCGGGCTTTTTTGGTTTCCATCGCTTACAGATCCTCCTCTGCTGTGACGCCGTCTGTCTCCGGCAGTCGGCCCCAGACCCGTTTCAGAAAGATTCCGGTGGCCACCATGGCCAACACATCGGAAACCGGATAGGTGAGCCAGATTCCGTCCAGTCCCAGAAACACCGGCATGACCAGAAGAAGCGGAATAAACAGGAGCACCTGCCGGATCACCGAAAACACCAGGGCATACCCGGGCTTTCCAATGGCCTGAAACGACGCCGACCCCACCATCTGCACCGAAATGATCGGCAACACAATGGTGGTGATCCTCAGCGCCCGGGCCCCCTGTTCAATCAGGACCGGGTCAGTGGTAAAGATGCCCATGACCGTCCGGGACAACAGCTGGACCAGCAGAAACCCGACGGTCAGGGCGGCCGTCGCCCCCGCGATGCCGTATTTGAGGGACAACCGGGCCCGGCTGTACAGACAGGCCCCGTAGTTGTAGCTCATCACGGGACGCATCCCCTGCAGGATGCCGAACACCGGCAGGACAATGAACATGAAAATCCGCATCAGGATGCCCAGAATGGCCAGGGCGCTTTCCCCGCCATAGGCCACCACCGAGTTGTTCAGAAACAGCGACTGC
>SKMO01000082.1 GCA_007121025.1 Bacillota bacterium
GCACCTCCAGCATGGTCGGGGCGATGTCCTGCAGGGATCCATCCGCCAGTGTCCAGGAACCCGCATCCGGGGATACCAGCATGAAGGGCACCAGATTGGTGGTGTGTGCGGTATGGGGGTTTCCTGTTTCCTGGTTAATCATCTGTTCTGCATTGCCGTGGTCCGCTGTCACAAAGGCCGTCCCGCCTTTTTCCAGAACCTTGTCCAGGACCTGCTGCAGGCAGTCATCCACCGTGGCCACCGCTATTTGCGCCGCCTCCATGATACCGGTGTGCCCCACCATGTCCGGATTGGCGAAGTTGAGAATGATCACATCGTAGATATCCTCGTCCATCAGGGCGATCACCTGATCTTTCACCTCTTCGGCACTCATTTCAGGCTGTAGGTCGTAAGTCCGTACTTTCGGTGATTGAATCAGCTTGCGGTCTTCTCCTTCGTTGGCTTTTTCCACACCGCCGTTAAAGAAAAAGGTCACGTGGGCATACTTCTCCGTTTCAGCGATCCGCAGCTGGCGCCGGCCCTCTCTGGCCAGTACCTGCCCCAGGGTGTTGTTCAGCCCCTCAGGCGGAAAAGCCACCGGAGCATCGAATGTGATGTCGTATTCCGTCATGCACACGTAATGCACCTGGATGTTTTTCACAGAAAAGTGATCGAAATCCTCCTGGATGAACGCACGGGTGATTTCCCGGGCCCGGTCAGCCCGGAAATTAAAGAACACCAGGCTGTCCCCATCTTCGACCATGCCATCGGAATCGATTACCGTGGGGAGCACAAACTCATCGTTCTCATCGCGCCCGTAAGCCGCCTCCAACGCCTGGGCCGCTGTCGGGGCCTGCTTGCCTGTTCCCCGGACCATGGCATCGTAGCCCTTCTGCACCCGGTCCCAGCGCTTGTCCCGGTCCATGGTGTAGTACCGCCCGCTGATCGTGGCGATCCGGCCCAGTCCCCGGGCCTCCATGTGGGCTTCCAGTTCTTCAATATACACCTGCGCTGATCTGGGCGGCACATCACGTCCATCCAAGAGGGCATGGACGTAGAGTTTTTGTACGCCGTATTGTTCGGCCATGTCCACCAGCGCTTTCAGCTGCTTGATATGGCTGTGAACACCGCCATCCGATAAAAGGCCCAGAAGGTGCAGTTTCTTGTCTCCGGACGCTGCCCGTTCCATCGCGTTCCGGAGAACCGGGTTGTCAAAAAAATCACCGTCCCGGATGCTCTTGTCAATCCGGGTCAGTTCCTGATAGACGATCCGGCCGGCCCCGATGTTCAGGTGCCCCACTTCCGAATTGCCCATCTGTCCTTCCGGCAGGCCCACAGCCTCACCGGATGCTTCCAGACGGCTCCAGGGATTTGTATCGATCAGGCGGTGCCAGTTTGGGGTGCACCCCTGTTCAATGGCGTTTCCCTCCTGCGCATCCCGCAGTCCCCAGCCGTCCAGGATGCAAAGCATCACTGGTTGTTTGCTCATTCCCGCCTCCTCATTTCTCCTCAAAGTTCATGATCCGGGCAAAATCCCCGGCCTTCAGACTGGCGCCCCCAACCAGGGCCCCGTCAATGTTCGCCATGGCCATCAGGCCGTCAATGTTGTCTTTTTTCACACTGCCGCCATACAGCACGCGGACCCGGTCAGCCGTCTCATCGTCATACAGCTGTTCCAGCAGATTCCTGATGTAGGCACACATTTCTTCTGCCTGATCATCCGACGCCGTCTTTCCCGTGCCAATGGCCCAGATGGGCTCGTAGGCAATGGCCATCCGGCTGACTTCTTCCGCCGAGATGTTCGCCAGTCCGTTCACGACCTGTTCTTTCACCCAGGGTTTGGCCATCCCCTGCTCCCGGATGTCCAGACTTTCGCCCACGCAGAAAATCGGAATCATCTCCGCATCCAGTGTTGCCCGGATTTTCAGATTGACCGAACGATCCGACTCGTTGTAGTACATCCGGCGCTCCGAATGGCCGATCACGACATACCGGGTCCCCAGCTCGGTCAGCATGGCCGCCGAAATCTCCCCGGTGAAGGCCCCCTCTTCTTCAAAATGCATGTTTTGGGCTCCCAGACCAATCGCCGAGCCCTTCAGAGACTTTCCGATTTCACTCAGCGCTGTGAACGGTACACAGACACACACCTCCGCCGGGGCGGTTTGGGCCGCTTCCTTCAACGCCTCCACCAAGTCCAGCCCCTGCCGGACGGTGTTGTTCATTTTCCAGTTTCCTGCAATGATTGGTTTTCGCATAATGGTCTCCTTACCTGTCGCTGATGGCCGCAATCCCCGGAAGCTCTTTTCCTTCGAAAAACTCCAGGCTGGCGCCGCCCCCTGTGGAGATGTGACTGATCTGTTCTGCCAGCCCGGACTGTTCTGCGGCCGCCGCACTGTCGCCACCTCCGATAATGCTGAGTGCCTCTGATGAAGCCAGTGCCTGGGCTACCCCAAACGTCCCGGCGGAAAAGTTCTCCATTTCAAACACACCCATGGGCCCGTTCCAGATCACCGTCCGGGCATCCCGGATGACTTCCTGGTATTGTTTCAGGGTCTCCGGTCCGATATCCAGTCCCATCCAGCCTTCCGGAATGGCGTCTGCAGCCACGACCCGGATCTCCGTGTCGTTTTTGAATTCTCCGGCAATCCGCAGGTCCACCGGAAGCAGCAGCCGGACACCGGTTTCCCGGGCTTTCTCCAACAGGGTTCCGGCCAGTTCCACCTTGTCCTCTTCCAGCAGGGACGTTCCGATATCATACCCCATGGCCCGGAAGAACGTAAAGGACATCCCTCCGCCGATCAGCAGCGTATCCACCCGGGTCAGCAGGTTCTCAATTACACCGATTTTATCGGAGACCTTGGCGCCTCCCAAAATGGCCACAAACGGCCGCTCCGGATGTTCCATGACGCTGCCCATGATGTCGACTTCCTTCTTGACCAGAAAACCCAGGGCAGAAGGCAGCAGACTGCTGACACCCACGTTGGAGCAGTGTGCCCGGTGGGCTGTGCCAAAGGCATCGTTGACAAAGCAGTCGCCCAGAGAAGCCAGGTCGCGTGAGAACGTCTCTTCATTCTTGGTTTCCTCCGGACGGAACCGGGTGTTTTCCAAGAGCATCAGATCACTGTCCTTGAGACCCTCGGCAACCTGACGAACCCCGTCGTCCACCACGGTATCCGACGGCACAAACACCACATCCCGATCCAGCAGTTCACTGAGCCGTTTGGCCACCGGAGCCAGGGAATACCGGGGATCGGCCTCCCCTTTGGGCCGGCCCAGATGAGACATCAGGATCACACGGCCTCCCTTGTCCAGAAGATAAGAGATCGTAGGCAGGGATGCGCGGATCCGGGCGTCATCTGTGATCTCCCCGTCCTTCATAGGAACGTTGAAATCACAGCGGACCAGCACCCGTTTCCCGGCCACAGTCAGGTCTTCAACCGATTGTTTGTTCAACATGTCAATTCCTCCTTATAATGGCAAAGATGCGAGCCCTTCCGGTCCGCATCCAAGCCATCCATTCTCTGTTTCCCTTTTACAGGCCTTTTGACGCGATGTAGGCCGCCAGATCGACGCAGCGGGTTGCATAACCCATTTCATTGTCGTACCAGGCCAGAACTTTGACCATGTTGCCTCCCTGTACCATGGTGGAATCACCGTCCACCGTGGAGGAC
>SKMO01000063.1 GCA_007121025.1 Bacillota bacterium
CAGACTGCACACGATGGTTCTGGACTGTCCGGATCCCCATGGCTGGCTGGACGATCCGGCAGCCGGCAGGGGGTATACGGCTGAATCGCTGCTGTGCCGGCTGGCGTGTGTTGGTGAGGAGGGGAACGGATTGGCCGGACCTGTCAGGCGGCTGCTAAACGCAGGCGGAGTCAGTCCCGGGCGCATTTTCGTTCACGGAGACACCAATGGGGGAAACGTCCTGTGCCACAGGGAAGGAGGGCTTATGGCCCTGATCGACTGGGGGGATGCCGGCTGGGCCGATCCGGCGGTTGATTTCTACATGGTCCCTCCAGAGGGGCTGGAAGCAGCCCTTCGGGGATATGGGGAGACAGCCCCCGTCTTGCTGACGGAACCGTTTCTGCTCCAGGTGCTGGCCGACAAAATCTGGGAGGGCCTCCAAGAGGGCGTCGAACCAAAACAACTGGGACTGCAGATGCGGGACTTGGAAGAGCGTCTGTCCGCCCTGTTGTAAAAGTTAAACCGGTTGAATGCAGAGTTGCAGGAGGCCCGGGTCCGTACGGACGAAAGGGATCCAGGGCAAAGGTACAAGGAGGCAATAGATATGAGGTTTCTGCGTTTTGGCGATGAGAACAGGCCGGTGGTCCTTCTCATCCATGGATTTGGCATCACCTGGCGGATGTGGGAGCCGGTGATCCGGGCATTGTCCGAGGAACACTGTGTGTTGGTGGCCGTGCTCGATGGTATGGATGAGGACCGGACTTCGGAATTTGTTTCGGTCCGGAAGGCATCCGAAGAGATGATCCGGGAGGTGCAGGAGCGTGACGGGGGCCGGTTGTTTGTGCTGGTCGGGTCTTCACTTGGTGGTACGATTGCCATGGACATACTGGCAGGCGGGGGCTTGCAGATCGATCGTGTTCTGATCGACGGGGCGCCTCTTTGTGCTCATCATCCCCTGTATGTCCGGTCTGCGGTGGCCTTCAGCCAGTGGCGGTCCAGACGCATTGTCCGGGGAAACCGTTTCATTCTGAACCTGATCGGCAGGGCCGTGACCCCGGACAATCACCGTGAGATCGTCCGGGCGGCTGGCATCATGTCTGACCGGACCATGGACCGGGTCATGACAAGCGCCTTTTCCTACAGTCTGCCGGACACCGTTTCCCCCGGGGATACCCGGGTGGCCTACTGGTATGGGTCGGCAGAAAAAAAGATGCTCATCCGTTCGATTGAAGAGATCAGAAGGGTGCTGCCTCAGGTCCGGATCCGCGAGTTTCCGGGCTATGGGCACGGTGAGCTTTGCCTGCACCACCCGGATGTTTTTGTCCGGGAACTCCGGTGCTTTTTGAAGGATGAACCCTGTCCGCCTGCCGGAGCAGGCAGCCAGGAAGAGGAGAGGAAGGGCACGTGGATCAGCGGGCAATCACCATCACCCCAGAACTGGAACCGGAACGGACCGCGGATTCTACAGTGAAGCGGTCATCAACGGGCTGTTTCGCGAGCACCTGACATTCACTATTGTGAGCCCGGGAGTCCAGGATACCAATTAAATAGGTAAAATATTAAAAAAATTACCCATGTTGAATTTACATGGGTAAAATATACGATATAATACCTATATGATGGAGGTGTATACAATGAATGAGCACAATTTACCCATGTTGCCACCGAATGTTGAATTGGAAACAAAAGCAGTGCTAAAACAGTTGGCAAGAGCCAATCGTGCATTGGGTGAACTGAAAGGTTATGCAGATACGATTCCCAATAAACATATTTTGATCAATGCGGTTATGATTAATGAAGCGAAGGATAGCTCTGCAATTGAAAACATTATAACAACTCATGATGACCTATATAGAGCAATGAGTGATGCCAGCGGGGCAAGTCCTTTTGCAAAAGAAGTTGTCAGTTACAGGACTGCTTTATGGCACGGGTATGAGTTGGTCAAGGCTCGTGAAATTCTCACAACAAATGTGATTGTTGAGATTCAAGGCATTATTGAAAAGAATCATGCGGGAATAAGAACGTTGCCCGGTACCGTACTCCGAAACGAAAGAACCGGTGAAACAGTTTATACTCCACCAGCAGGGGAAGCTGAAATCAGAGAGCTTTTACGCAATCTCGAAAAATACATCAATGAAGACGATAATGATCTTGACCCCTTGATCAAGCTGGCAGTCATCCACTACCAATTCGAAAGCATTCATCCCTTTTATGATGGCAATGGAAGGACAGGCAGAATCATAAATATTCTATACTTGGTGTTGAAGGGATTGCTTGACAGCCCGATTCTTTATTTGAGCAGCTATATCATCAGGAACAAATCTGCATATTACAGAATTCTTCAGGACGTCCGAATCCATCAGAATTGGGAAGAATGGATTGTCTATATTCTCACAGGTATTGAAGAAACAGCAGAAGAGACATTGAGACTGGTAAAAAATATCAATACAGAAATTGAAACAATGAGTGCAGAGATTAAGGAAAAGTTACCAAAAATTTATTCAAAAGAATTAATCGATTTGCTGTTCTACGAATTTCACACAAAAACCGTCTATATAGAGAATGGCTTATCAGTAACAAGAAAGACAGCGGCGAATTACCTGGCTTCTCTTGAAAAAGAAGGTTTTCTTATTTCCGAGAAGATCGGCAAGGAGCGGATTTATCAAAATAGAAGGCTGTATGATCTGGTAAGAACAGACAATGAGTGGTGATTTAAATACCCCCACTTATCTGGATGGATTGCAGTGGGAGATTCCCAAGTAGATAAAGGAGAGACAATCACGATGACATGGGAGATTCGACAGGAAAGTGCTGATGATCACCGGCAGGTGGAAGAGCTGACCCGGGAGGCCTTCTGGAACCTGTATGTTCCAGGATGTGATGAGCATTGTCTGGTCCATGAGATGCGCAGCCACCCGGACTTCATCCCGGAACTGGCGTTTGTGGCCCTGGACGGGCACCGGATTGTGGGCAATATCATGTACGCCCGATCCCACCTGATCAATGAGACGGGCGAAAGGCTGGACGCCCTGACGTTTGGCCCCCTCAGTGTGCTGCCCGGGGAACAGGGCAAAGGGGTGGGATCTGCGCTGATCCGTCATTCGGTCCGGCAGGCGGCTGCTTCCGGGGAACGGGTGATTGTCATTGAAGGGCACCCCCGCCACTACTGCAAACACGGCTTCAGGGGATCGAAAAGCCTGGGGGTGAGCGATGCAGAAGGTAGATTTCCCTACAGCCTGCTGGTTCTTGAACTGGAACCGGGGTGTCTGGCTCCCCATGCCTGGCGGTTTGTCCCGAGTGACGTGTATGAACTGGACGATCAGGAGTGCCAGGCCTTTGACCGGACGTTTCCTTCCCGCAGGAAAGAATGGCAGCCGTCCCAGGAAGAGTTCCGCCTCGCCTGTGAGGCCTTTATCCTTGAGTGAACCCATGGGAAGGGCGGATCTGCCTGTTCCCGGGTGGGGCGGTTCATGACGGTGTTGAAAATGTGAGAAAGACCGGAAGAAGGCGTCGACGCAGGTTGTTTCGTCATTGTGCACCAGGGAGTGCTCTCAGCGGGCAGGAGGATGCACCCGTTTAGAGGGAACAGACCGGATACGGCTGGATCGGCCGGAGGAGAAACAAATGAGCAAAATCGATATGAACAATCTAGGGCTCGACCAGCGG
>SKMO01000018.1 GCA_007121025.1 Bacillota bacterium
CTTTTCAGTTCTTCATGACTGAACCGTTTCTGACGCTCATCCTGTTCCCATATTTGATGGAACAGCGTCAAATCATACTCATCCTCGATTTTTTCCATCACGGCCTCCCGGACAAACGAAGACAGGTCCTGGTTATGCAGTTCTGCATATTTTCTGATCAGTGCATCCTCTTTATCGCTTGCTCGTACTGAAATCGTGCTCATTTGATCACCTACGTCATTTTGCATTACATCGTATGACAATTCATTGTCATTTCTTCTGACCTTTTGACAAGCCCCCGTCCGCTCTTCTCGTGATTCTGTGTAACTGGAACCCAGCCGGATGTTTGATTCCGGGAAGGCAAACAAGAGCGCCCGCCGGAACAGAACTGGCGGGCGCTCTTACTCTCCATACTGTTCACTGATCATCCGGGCAATCAGCGCCGTCCACCCGGTCTGATGGCTGGCGCCCAGCCCCTCCCCGGTCAGCCCGTGAAAATACTCATGAAACAGCAGCAGTTGGGTGCAATGGACATCCTTCACGTAGATGGAATCATGGCCGTGAATCTGGCGCCGCCCTTCATTGTCCGCAATAAACATGCCGGTCAGACGCTCCGACAGTTTGGTGCAGATCTCCGTCAGAGTGAACGTCTCCCCGGAGCCTGTCGGAAACGCCAGCATCAGGCGTTCGCCGTAGTATGAGCAATAGGTGCGAAAGGCCTCCAGCAGCAGATAGTTGACCGGAATCCAGACCGGCCCACGCCAGTTGGAGTTGCCCCCAAACAGTCCGCTTTCCGATTCACCCGGCTCAAAATGCAGTTCATAGCGCTGATTCCCCAGGGACACCTGCAGTGGATGAGCCTCATGATACCGGGACATGGACCGGATCCCCCCGGGAGCCAGGAACTCCTCTTCATCCAGAACCTTATCAAGGATCCGCAGCAACCGGTCTTTGCCCACCAGTGAAAAGAACACCTGCTCGCTGCTGTCCACGGGTTCCGGGAACAGATGGCGTTCCACACTGGAGCGGTTTTCCTGGAACCACCGCAGACGCTTGGCAAACTCCGGGAACCGGTCCAGCATGTTTCCCTCAATAACCGCCACGGCAAGCAGCGGAATCAGTCCGACCATTGACCGGGCCTTGACTGAACAAGACCGGTTACCTCCGTAGTAGAGGGCATCGTAGAAGAATCCATCGTCCTCATCCCAAAGGCGGATGTTTCCGTCTCCCCCCGGATGGTTGAATGCTTCAGCGATATACACAAAATGCTCGAAAAACTTGGACGCCATGTCCTCGTAGGTCCTGTCCTCACCGGCCAGCTCCAGAGCCATGGTCATCATGTTCAGCGCGTACATGGCCATCCAGGCTGTCCCGTCGGCCTGTTCCAGCTGTCCCCCGTCCGGGACCGGCATGCTGCGGTCGAACAGGCCGATGTTGTCCAAGCCCAGAAATCCCCCCTGAAACACGTTTCGTCCTTCCGGATCTTTGCGGTTCACCCACCAGGTAAAATTGAGAAGCAGTTTGTGAAAGACCCGTTTGAGAAACACCGTGTCCCCGGTTCCCGAAGACCTTTTGTCCATCTGATAGACTTTCAGACAGGCCCAGGCGTGCACCGGAGGATTGACGTCATCCAGGGCCCACTCGTAGGCGGGCACCTGTCCGTTGGGGTGCATGTACCACTCCCGGAGCAGCAAAAGCAGCTGGGATTTGGCAAACGCCGGATCGACTCCGGCCAGTGCGACGCAATGAAACGCCGTATCCCAGGTGGCGTACCAGGGGTATTCCCATTTGTCCGGAACCGACAAGACATCCCGATTGAACAAATGGGCCCATCCGGCGTTTCTCCCTGTCCGGCGCCCCGCAGGCGGCGCCGGCTTGCCGGGATCCCCGTTTATCCAGGTTTCCTGTTCATAGTTGTAGTGGATTTTGTTCCAGAGCAGTCCGGCATACGCCTGCCTCTGAATCAGCCGTTGCTGGGCACCGGCGGAAGCCGGAGCCAGAGACTGGTAAAACTGGTCTGCTTCCTGCAGCCGGGCCTCCATGACTGCCGGTCCGGCGGACAGAGGGTTTGCGGACGGGGAAGCAGTCAACCGCAACCAGATTTCCTGCTTGGCCTGTCCAGGTATTTCCAGCACATGATGCACCGACGCCTTCGTTCCTGCGCGGACGTTCTCGAGGGGCGCCGTTTCCCCGTCCACCACAGCCCGGCCGATGGCGTCTTTCACCCGGGGATGGTCGTTGGGCTGGCCAAACAACCGCTGGGTGTTGGTTTCATTTTCCGTGAACCAGACGGCCCGGGCCTTCTCATGATACAGAAACATCGGGCCCAGCCCTTCATGGTCACAGGTCAGACATTCCGGCCGGTCCGGATCCATCCCGATGACCGGTTTCGGGTCCCCGGACCCAAATTCCCATTTGTTCCGGAACCACAGCGTCGGCAACAGATGAATCCGGGCCGGCTGGTCATGCCTGTTCCAGACCGTGATCCGGATGAACAGGTCTTCGGGGCCCTCTTTCGCATACTCGATGTAAACATCAAAATACCGGTTTTCCGAAAACACCCCCGTATCCGTGATCTCGTACTCCGGCTGCTGTCTGGTCCTGCGGCCGTTTTCTTCGACCAGCTGCTCATAAGGAAAGCGCTCCTGGGGATACTTGTACAGATACTTCATGTAGGCGTGGGTCGGCGTATTGTCCAGGTAGTAATACAGTTCTTTGACGTCTTCCCCGTGATTGCCTTCCAGACCGGTCAACCCGAAAAGCCGTTCCTTCAGGATGGGATCCCTGCCGTTCCACAGGGCCAGGGCAAAGCACAGGTTCTGATGGACGTCACAAATCCCTCCCAGACCGTCTTCCCCCCAGCGGTACGCCCGGGAGCGGGCGTGATCGTGGGGAAAATACAGCCAGGGTTCACCATCCGGACTGTAGTCTTCCCGGACGGTTCCCCACTGCCGCTCACTGAGATAGGGGCCCCATCGTTTCCAGAACACCTTCCCCTCCGTGTTTTCCCGCAGCCGTTTTCTCTCCTGATCTTCGCGCATCATGATCTGACTCCTTATCCCGTTGTCACCCATCGGACCGTGTCCCGGTTTGGGCCTGTGCCTTTGTCCGGATGCTGTCCATCAGCTGATCGAACGCCTGGTGGAAACTGTCCACACCCTCACTCAGCAGACGCTCCCAGATATCCTCCAGCCGGATGTCCATTTCCGTCAGCAGGGCCAACCGCTGCCGGGCTCCTGTAAGATCTTCCCGGATTCGGGGCTTGGTCTGTCCGTGGTCCAAAACAGCCTCCAGCGTCGAAAGGGGCACGGTGTTCACGGTCCGGGGACCAACCAGACTGTCCACATACAGGGTGTCCGGATAGACCGGATTCTTCGTTCCGGTGCTGGCCCAAAGAGGCCGTTGCACCCGGGCACCGGCCCGGATCAGCCGTTCCATCCGGGGGCTGTCAAAGAGCTCCAAAAACCGCGCGTAAACCAGTCTGGCGTTGTCGATGGCGACTTTTCCCTGCAGGTCCACCGATCCTCTGTCTTCCAGCAGCCGGTCCACCGCCGTATCCAGACGGCTGACAAACAGGGAAGCCACGGACGCCACTTCCCGCAGACTGCCTCCAGTCTCCAGCCGGTCTTCCAGTCCGCTCAGGTAGGCATCCGCCGCTTCC
>SKMO01000036.1 GCA_007121025.1 Bacillota bacterium
ATGCACTGGCTTAGGACGGGCTAATGGCATAGCCCTTAGCTTGGGGTCATACTCGCCTACTGGAAACAGACTGGCGTTTAATCACCCAAGAATCCCACTGCTTTAGCTGTGGGAGTGTCAATATGCCTTTCTTTCAGAGGATCCAGACATCAGTGATCACATCTTCCGGTTTCTCGAGCAGGCTTTTCGTGACCGATGTACGCTGGATACTGTCGAAAACCCAGATGCACTGGCCGTTTCCCGCACTTCCCGGAAAGTCTCCCGGCAACGGCACAGCTACCTTGGTCTTCTGCGGTTCCAGGAGATGGACGGGCTGCTTTACGCCGCTTTCGAACCCGGTTATGACCTGCTGGAAACGCTTCCAGAGCATTTCATGACCCGGCTTCCCGACGAGCGACTGGTCATCCAAGACCGGCGACGGCGCAAACTGACCCTGTGTCGCAACAATTCCTGGGCAATGATCGCTGAAGAAGGGCTGCAATTGGAACTGCCCGCGCTGATTTTGGCCGACCCCTATACAAAGCTGTGGACGACATTTTCTCACAGCATTGCGGTCCAAAGCAGAAACAATCCCTCGCTGCAACGTTCACGGATGCCCAAGAAGCGCTGGGATTATCTTCCTGAAATGCAGTGCGAAAAATAAGCGGGCCTATTGGCCCGCTGTCTTTGTCAGACGGATGAATCCTCTCCCCGGGCAAGAGCCACTAGCCCCGTCCGGGTCACTTCGATAATGCCCTGGTCCTCCAGCAGACAAATCAGCGCATTGATTTTCTCGGGGTTTCCCGAGAGTTCCATGACCATGGACTCCCGGTGGACATCTTCGATTTTTGCATTAAAGATGTTTGCAATGTCTACGATGGCCGAGCGGTGCTGAGCGGACGCCTTGACTTTGATGAGAGCCAGTTCACGGACAATGGGATTGCGCTCTGTCAGGTTGTTGATGGACACCACGTCCACCAGTTTCTCCAGCTGTTTTTGGATCTGGTCTATGGTTTCTTCATCGGTTTCCACGACCAGGGTGATCCTGGTCTTTTGTGGATCCTCACAAGAGCCGGCCGCAATGCTCGTGATGTTGTATCCTCTGCGGCTCACCAGGCTGGCAATATGGTTCAGGACGGTGGGACGATTGACCACCAGTAATGCCAATGTGTGTTGCATGAGTACTCCTCCTTGTTGTATACTGTCGAATTTCTTCATGGTCTGAAACCAGCCCGCAGAACACCGCCAGGCTCGGCCGGACTGTTGAGCACATCCGTCCCCCGGACAAAAACATGCTTCAGTCCGGCCGGTGTGGCCCAGGGGTTTGCATAGTCTTCAGGGACATCCAGCTGCTCCGGGTCGAAGATCACCAGGTCGGCGTCATATCCTTTCCGGATCAAGCCTTTGTTTCCCAGGCCGAGCCGCAGGGCACTTTTTCCCGTGATCACATGCAGCGCCTCCTCCCAGGTGTAACTTCCCCACTCCTTCACGGTCTTTCGCAGAAAAAGCGGAAACGTTCCAAAAAGCCTGGGATGGGGAATTCCTGTCGGGATCCCGTCTGAACCAACCATACAGTGTTCTGACGCTAACAGAACGGCCAGATCCTCGTCAGAAAAGATGTTGGCCATCACCATGCAGCTGGCTCCCCCCTCGTCTTTGATAAACCGAACCACTGCGTCGATTTCGTCGGTGTTCCACAGTCGGGCGAGATCAGCGATACTCATCTGCTCATACTGTTTGTTGCGCTCCTGGACGGCTGCACTGATCCGAATCTGATGCCAACCGGCGATTGCAGAGTAATTATCCCAGCCTGCGGTGGAAAGCCCTGAGTCAGACAGTTCTGATCGCAGCCGGTCCAGACTGTTTGGATCTTCTAGTCGTTGGAGCATCCGGCTGGCACCCCCTTCCCTGATCCAGGGAGGCAGAACCTGGGACAACGTGGTGCTGCCTGCAGAATAGGGGTGTTCATCGTAGGTGATGTCGATCCCTTCGTCGTCAAACGCTTGGTGAATTGACTGTCTGAGACTCTGTCCTTCCACCCCGTGTGTTCGGTTGGCGTATGATTTCAGATGCGAGATGTGCATCCGCACACCTGTATTTCGGGCCACATCCAGCATTTCCTCCACAGCTGCATTGATTTCCATGGAGTGACTCCTGATATGAACCATGAAGATCCGGCCGGCATCCTCCAGGATGCGGGCCATCTGAATCATCTCATCCTTATGTGCGTAAAGCCCTGGTAAGTAGGACAAGCCAAAGGACATCCCAAACGCACCATCGAGCAACGACTGATCGAGAACGGCGCTCATCTGTCTGAGCTCTTTCCGATCCGGGGTCCGGTCATGCAAACCGGTAACCAGTGTGCGAATTGCCCCGTGAGCGACCAGATAGGCTCTGTGGTGGGGGCACGGTCTGGCGTCCATTTCATCCAGAAAGTCTCCAAATCGAGGCCAGTTCCAACTGGCCTCAGCGGGATTGCCGATCACAGGCGTGATGTACTGACGCCATTGCTCCATTTCACTGGTATACGGAGCTGGTCCCAGCCCGCACTGTCCGGATAGATCCGTGGTGATCCCCTGCAGCACCCTTGACTGGCGCACCTTCCCCGAAAAATGGGCGAGAAAGTCCCCATGGCTGTGCATGTCGATAAAACCCGGTGCCACGAACAGTCCTTTCGCATCCAACACCCGGGCCCCCGGCAGCTTGACCCCCGGGGCAACGGCACGTATCTGTCCATCAGCAATAGCCACGTCAGCGGTTTCCGGCGAATGTCCTGTTCCATCATAAACCAAACCGTTTCGGATAATACTGGTTTCCATGGAACTCACTCGCTTTCCGGGCTGGCCCAGATCCCGTTCCAGTCCACATTCTGCAGTGCATTGAGACATTTGTCCATGAAATCCGGATGAAGCGTTTCCATCGTCTTCATCAGGTCCTTGATCTCCTCACGCTTCGTCAACCCATCCATTTCACACCGGTTTTTCACGACAGGAAGCTCCCGGTGACGAACCAGAGATGCTATAGTGGACTCCCGCAGATAGACCAGCGGCCGGATCTGATGTATGTCCATTCGGTCCAAATATATGTTCGGAGAAAACGATCCCAGTTTTCCTGTGTAGAGCAGGTTCAAGAAAAACGTTTCAACAGCATCGTCCAGATGGTGTCCCAACGCCATTTTATTGCATCCAAGCTCCTTTGATCGGGTCACCAAGGCTCCTTTGCGCATTTTGGCGCACAATGAACAGGGGTTCTTTTCTTTCCGCACCTCAAAAACCACCTCCCGAATCTGGGTCTGCACCACACTGAGTTCGTATCCCAGTTCACCGCAGAACGCCTCAATGGGTGCCAGATTCATTCCGATGCCCAAATCCACATAGACGGGCCTGACGTCAAAACTGACAGGAAGATGCTGTTGCAGTTGCCGCATGATATAGAGCAGCGCCGAAGAATCTTTTCCCCCCGACACCCCGACTGAAATCACATCTCCGTCCGCCAGCATCGCAAACGCGGCACAGGCCCGCTTGACTTTCGTCAGATACCATTTCCCGTCGTTTTTTGTGCTCTTAGTCATGATCGTTGAAAAAGAACAAGGTGAGCACTCCTGGGCCGGTATGACTGCCAATGATTGGCCCCAGTTCGGTAATCCGGGCTGCTTGAACACCATGGGCACTCTTCAGGCTTTCGTTCAGCTGCTGTGCTCCCTGCGGATCGTCCCCGTGAGAAATAAAAAAGCTCTGGTTTTCCGGATGGCCGCACCGCTTGCCAACCTCGGCCACCACTGTTTGAATCGCCTTTTTTCGCCCTTTGGCCTTCCCAAACGGAATCAGTTTCCCCTCAACCATGTGGAGCAACGGCTTCACATTCATGACACCGCCCATAAACGCCGCCGGCGCGGAAATCCGCCCGCCTCTTTTGAGCATTTCCAGGTTTTCCACAATCACCAGATGCTCAATGTGCTCTGCCATCCAGAGGGCCTTCTGTTCCAGTTCATCCAGAGACTTGCCATCCCTGGCCATCTGAGCCAGTTCGTGTACAATCAGACCCTGCCCGCCAGATGCCGCCTTGGTATCAATCACGCGGATCCCGGGATAATCCACTTCTTTACTGGCTATGACCGCCGACTGGTATGTCCCGGACAATTCCGATGAGAACACCGCAAACAAGGCTTCCTGTCCGGATTCTTTGATCCCATTCATCACCTTGATGTATGCCTCAGGGGTTACCTGCGATGTCGTCGGCAATGCTTTTGTTTCCCGAAGCTTTAAAAAAAACTCCTGCGGGGAAAGGTCATGCCGGTCCACATACTCCACACCGTCCAGGGTCAAACGCATGGGAATCAAACCGACACCCAGTTCCTGCAGTAGTTCCAGAGATAAATCGCAGGTCGATTCAGAGAAGATTTTAACCATAATGCCACCTCGATTATTCTTGTTTGCTTTAGAGTACCCTTTCGGCAATGTCCCGTCAAGAAACAAAACGCTTCCTCCGGCCAGTGGGGGAGAAAGCGTTTGATCGTTGAACATTACTGATTATTGTCGTCTGTTGACCTGAACGGCTTCACCACTTTTCCAACGGCCAGTGCAAGAGGAATGGCCACTGCGGCACTGACATACCCCTGGAAGAGATCCCCGGGAATTCCTATGAGCGCAACTTCAAATCCATACATGATTCCTCCGGCTACAAAATACCCCAACGCCATCCAGGTGCCTGCCAGCAAAAGTCCTGCAATTCCCCGCCACAAACGGGTCTTCCCCCCAGAAAACATGAGGTATGCAAGGGACCCGGCGATCAGTCCTTCCAGGCCTTTGACCACGAGGGTATATGGTGCCCAGTGGGCGTATCCCAGCAATATGTCTGCCAACGCCGACCCAAGTCCACCGGCCAGCATTGCAGCCTGGGGGCCAAGCAGGATCGCCGACACGAAAATCATCACATCACCGAAGTTGATGAACCCTCCGGTTCCCACTACAGGAATGGTGATGACCATGGTTGCAATGGCTGTAAGTGCAATAAACAGCGCTGTCAGGACAAGTCTGTTGATGGATTGTAATCGCATTTTTCATTCCTCGCTTCTCAATTGGATTTATTTGGATTAAAATAATTGTATCGATACTTTTGTTTCCAAATTCTGAACTGATTATCCGATAGATTCGGTCGAATTTCAAGGGGGTTCGCACAATGCAGAAAAGCGTAGCGATACAATTGGATTCCGAAAGCCAGCAGCCGTTGTACCTCCAGGTTTTCGAGTCACTCAAAAAGCAGATCGAAGAAGGACGTTTGGAGGAGCATGTCAAACTCCCCCCCATCCGGAAAATGGCCGGAGAACTGGGAGTCAACAACAGCACGATCGTTAACGCCTACCGAAAACTGGAACTTCATCACCTGGCCTACTCAAAAACAGGAAGCGGAACCTACGTTGCCAGCCGAAACGTCCAGGAAAGAACGGATGAACGTTCAGCCTATTCGATTGAAGTCCCCAGCGCCGTGGAAAAGTCTTCAGCCATCATTGATTTCACTGGCGTCTCACCCTCACCGGATTACTTTCCGGTTTCATCCTTTCGCGCACTTGCTGATCAGGTTCTGGAACGCGATGGCGGTTATGCGTTTGAATCTCTGGACAGCCAGGGGTATCCCCCACTTCGGGAAACCTTGGTCCACTGGCTCAAGCGTCGAAACATTGTGGGCAGCTCGTGCAACATTCACATCACCTCCGGATCACAGCAGTCCCTGGATATCATCACGAAAGCCCTGGTGAATCCCAATGACGTAGTCGCCGTCGAAAGCCCGGTTTACCAAGGGGCACTGGCCACCTTCAGTTCACGGGGAGCCAAAATCCTGGAAGTGCCTCTGCTGGCTGATGGCATCGATTTGAATCGGCTTGAGGAACGGGTGCGCCGCACACCGATCCGTTTCCTCTACACCATGCCGTCGTTTCAAAATCCAACCGGGATCAGCTGGACACTGCGCAAAAAACAACAATTGCTGGTGATGGCCGAAAAATATGGATTCTACATCGTCGAGGATGATTTCTTAAGCGAATTTTCCTATGGGCGTAAAAATTTGCAAACGTTGCGGGAACTGGACAGCAACGATCGTGTCATTTATGTGAAAAGCATCGCCAAAGTCCTCATGCCCGGACTGAGGCTCGGGTTTATGCTGACACCCGCTGATCTTACCGAGACCATTCGTGCCTCCAAGTATTTATCGGACATTGCCACTTCCGGACTGAGCCAGAGAGTGGTCGATCTTTACCTGAACAGCACTGTGTGGGACGTTGAATTCAAAGACATGGTCCGTGGATGCCGGATCCGTTACAATCTGATGGTTGAACAGATTCAGAAAAACTTCCCGGACGGCGCCACATATCTCCCGCCTCAGGGGGGCTTTTGTTTCTGGTTCACCTTGCCTGAAGGGCGGACAACGGAAGCTCTGGCCCGAAAAGCCTTGCAGTCGGGCATCCGTTTGCAACCGGGGCATACCTTTTTTCTGAACCAAAAACCAAATAAACATTTCCGGCTGGGATTTGGCAACGTCGAAAACAATGCCATTCTGCGTGCCATGCCTGTTCTCGGACAGATTATTCGAAATCATCTTTAATTCAAAACGCGTATCCGCTATAATGAAGAGCGACTCAAGGGAGTGGATTGGACCTGGTGGTCCACCCGGACTTCAAATCCGGTCGTATGGTAGTAACCCTAGCATAGGTGGGTTCGATTCCCACACATTCCCGCCAAAAACCGCAGGCCTCACAGGCCTGCGGTTATTTTTCCGGCCTATCGAAAGGAGTCTCACATGTCCATTTCAGTGATCGTCCCCACACTGGATGAAGAGCATCTGCTTTCTGCATGTCTTTCATCTGTCAGGAGCCAGTCTGTCTCTGCACAGCTGATCGTTGTCGACGGAGGCAGCAGTGACGGAACACAGGCAATCGCTCGAGCGCAGGCCGACCTGGTGATTGAACTGGATGCGCCTGCTCTTGCTGAACAACTGAATGTGGGTGCCTCCCGGGCCACTGGGGATATCCTGGTTTTTCTTCATGCGGACTGCCAACTGACGGATGGGTGTCTTGAGCGAATCCAAACCATATGCAAACACGCGAACATTATCGGTGGAGCACTAACGATGCACATCCAGGGGAACCGTGCCTCTTACAAAATGCTTTCTTTCTGCGGAAATGTTTACTGTCGGCTGACCGGAACACTGTTTGGTGACCGGGCCATGTTTATCCGGCGTCCAGCTTTCGAAACGCTGCACGGGTTTCGCCCATTGCCGATCATGTGTGATGTCGATCTCTCTCACCGCATGAAACGGATCGGCAAGACCAGATTGATCCCTGGTCCCGTCCTTTCCAGCAGCCGTAAATTTGATCATGAACCAGTCTGGCTCAGCCCCCTTCTGATTCTGTGGGCTCTGGCTGCTTTTCGTCTTGGCGTCCCCGGCGAGAGGATCCGTGACCGGTATTACGAATCATATGCCCATCGAAGTGGCCGTAAGGCGCCGCTGAAATGATTCACCTGTCAGCTGTTTCCCTCTATAATGGGCATAAGAAAGGTTGATGATCGCCATGGGTTTTATCCAGTCGGCCGGGATTCTGTTGGGCTACTATCTGCTGTTTTTATTTATTGTTCCGGTTCTGATCCGTCAAACGAACATCCTTTCCAGGGAGACTTCCCGTAAGTTTCAGCATTTCGCGTTTGCCTTGTCCATTTTTCTTCTTCTGGAACTTTTTGCGGATTGGTTTTTTGCCCTTGCTGCCATGGGGCTGCTGCTGCTGGTCGCTTTTCCGGCACTCTTTCTCATGGAACGAACCCGCTGGTACCACTATGTCCTGGTGGACCGTACGGCTTCAGGAGGAGAACTTCGCCGACAACTTCTGCTGGTTCAACTGTCCTATGGTACCCTGATCACCCTGTTCTGGGGGTTGGGAGAGGGCCGCTTAGCCTACGTCGCCGCAACTGCGGTCATGGCTTGGGGACTTGGCGATGCCGCAGCGGCCCTGGCTGGCAAACGGTTCGGGCAGTTGCGTTACCGGCACCGGTTCTTCAGCAAAAAAAAATCGTATGAGGGATTTGGCGCCATGGTCTTTTGGTCCGGGGCGGGAATTATGCTCACGCTCTGGCTTTACGGGGGTCTAAGCCTGACCGTCGCCATCTTCTGTGCCGTGTTCACATCTCCGGTAAGCGCGTTTGTTGAGCTGGCGTCCCGCAAAGGCTTCGATACCCTGACCGTGCCGTGGGCAACCGCAGCCGTATTGGCGATCATTCTTTTTCTTTTCCAGACTGGAGGGATTCCGGCATGAATCCCCTGACCCCTGATCAGTACGCCAAACGGGAACGGACTCTGCGCGGTGCGTTGCTTCTCAGTCTCTGGGGCCCTCTGGCCACTGGGATTGCGGTTCTGCTGAGTCAGTCCTCCACCCAATTGGCGGACTTTGTCCGCAGGAGCGTGGAGCTGGCAGCCCTGACCACATCGTGGCTGGTCTTCCGCCATTTAATGCACCGTCCGCAAATCTCTGCCCCACGCAAGCACCGCTTGGAACAGATCGCTGGAAGAACGGTTGCGTTCACCATGGGCCTTTCGGGACTGTCCATGTTGCTTTACACGCTGCTTTGGAGGCTGGACCACACCCCCGGGGGAAACGTGTACCCCGGTCTGGTCATTGCATTTCTGGGTTTTGGGGTCAATGTCTGGTTCTGGCGACGTTATGGGATCCTGGTTCGGGAATCGTACAGCCTGTTGCTGGATTCGCAGAAGCGTCTCTACCTCAGCAAATCCATCATTGACCTGTCCGTCATGATTGCTTTAAGCAGCGTGGCTCTGTTTCCAGAACATCCAGGGACCATCCTGTTGGACTGGCTTGGTTCAGTGGTGGTTTCCGTTTACCTGTTGTGGAGCAGCGTAATCATGTTCCGGAGAACAGCCCCAAGAGCCTCACGAAAACCCGTCAATTCAAAAAATAACCGTTGACAGACTTCTTCTGGTATATTATTATCATTATTGATAATGATAATAATCAAAGGAGGATCCTATGACTCAACCAAAAATCAACGCATTGCTTCACCCGGTGCGGATGCGAATTCTGCAAACCCTGGCCGGGGGTCGGCAACTGACCGCCGCTCAGATCAGTGAGCGGCTCCCGGACATTGCCCCGGCTACATTATATCGTCATCTGAAGACACTGACCGGGCTCAGTGCCCTCCGGATTGTGGCTGAGCAACAGGTACGCGGCACTGTTGAACGCGTCTATGCTCTTCCAGCGGATGGCCGCCCGGTCAGCACCAGTGAGTTGTCCGCCATGTCGCCACAGGAGCATTTCGACGGGTTCCTGGCTTTCCTCATGCATCTGCTGGATGATTTCGGACGGTACGTCAGTCAGGACTCGTTTGATGTGTTCAGTGACGGTGTGTCTTATTCTCAGGCTGTTCTCTATATGGATGACGATGAACTGGCTGAACTGGCCTCAGGCATCGGGTCCCTGTTGAATGAAGCCCTTCGCCTTGAGCCTCGTCCGGGACGCCGCAAACGAACGTTGTCTCTGGTTGTCGTTCCCCAAGTCGAAATGGAGAAACAGCCCCGCTAATCGATGATCACCCTCTGTGGGTCACTTTTGATCGAAAGGAAGTAAACAATGACGACACTGATGAAGCGTCACCCCTTTGCGTGTTTTGTCTTTCTCACCTACCTGCTTTCGTGGCCTCTGTTTTCGCTGGTTACGGTAAACCCGCTGTTTTTGATCGCAGGAGGGTTCGGTCCCTGGGCATCAGCTCTGCTGGTGTCCGCTATAACCGGGGGTTCCCGTGACGTCCGTCTGGTGTTCCGCCGTGTGTTCAGTCTGCGCTTTTCCCCAGGGACCTTCGTACTGGCACTGGTGCTCCCTCCACTTGTCTATGGTGCCGGGTATTTGTTTTACCTGGCTGGTGGTGGTACGCCACTTGATTTCGCCCAGGCACCGTCATTGTTTGTCTATCCCGTATCGTTACTCTTTGTGATGCTTCTCGGTGGCGGACAGGAAGAACCGGGCTGGCGTGGATTTGCCCTACCAGTTCTTCTGCGCCGCTTCAGTCCTCTGGGCGCCAGCCTCCTTCTTGGGCTGGTGTGGGCGTTCTGGCATGCCCCGCTGTTCTTCAATGCAGCCGCCCCTCAGGGCGGACTTCCTGTCGGCTGGTACCTGTTGAACACACTGGCCTGGTCTGTGATCAGCACCTGGTTTTACCTGAAGGAAAACGGTCTGGTGTTTCCGATCGTTATTCTGCATGGTGGCATCAATGCTCCCAGCAGCTGGTTTTTGCTGGAGAACAGTCCCGGGGTTCTGAGTATGTATGGAGGTATGGCTACCGCGAGCCTGTTGCTTGCCGCCGGTTTGATCCTCCAGGGGGAATGGTCCCGATCTGAAGCGTCTGCCTCCCCACCAGACGGAGAACCGGCTGATCCGGGAAATGGGGGAACCTGATCCCAGCAGTGCTGCAACAGGTGCTTTTTTCTATGCTCGAAAAAAGCTGCGCATCCTGCCATCAAATCAATTTTTTAAAAAAATCATTCTGCTACCTTGCATAGCGATATACCTTGTGTTATATTGTACTCGAAAGGAGGCTGTATGAACATTCAATTTAAGAAGGGCGTGCTGGAATTGTGTGTCTTAAGCATCCTTTCCAGACAAAACTGTTACGGTTACCAACTTGTCCAGTCACTGTCCGAAGAAATCCGCATCTCTGAGGGAACCATTTATCCTCTGCTCAAGCGGCTCAAGGATGATGGTTACGTTGACACCTATCTTGAGGAGTCCCGTGAAGGCCCTCCTCGAAAGTACTACCGGCTGACCGATCAGGGCCGCACCATGGAGATACAGCTGAAAGAGGAGTGGGCACGGTTTGTCCATGCAGTCAATCAGCTGGTTGAAGGGAGGGATCGCCATGAACCAAACACAATATCTTGATGAAATCCGCCAGGCCTTCGCTTTCCTTCCTCCGGAGGAACAGGACGAGATGGTCCGGGACTATGCAGAACACTTTGCCGAAGGTCTGTCCCAGGGAAGAACAGAAGATGAGATCATCAGTGCACTGGGAAGCCCCGCTCAGCTGGCCCGGCAGAGCAAAGCAGCACTGCGGATTCAACAGGCCAGAGAGAACACTACGCCGGTCAATCTGCTCCGGGCGGTTCTGGCCACGGTGGGGCTTGGATTTCTCAATGTGATTCTACTCTTAGGTCCATTCATTGCAGCCTGCGTGCTCATTCTGGTTGGATTCCTGGCGGGCATCATCTTCACTGCTGCAGGGACGGCCTTTACGCTTGGAGCTTTTCCACTGCTTGGGGGATACTTCGGTTTGACTCTCTTTGTGTCCGGGATCGCTCTGGCCGCACTGGGCATCCTTGTGTTTTGCCTGAATATCCTGGTCGCCCGCTGGTTTGGGAAGCTGACCATCCTCTATCTGCAAAAAAACATCGCAATCATTAAGGGGGCCTGATCATGTTAAAGAAAATCATCCTGATCAGCCTGGTCGTCTTCCTGGTGGCCATGGCCGCCGTCACCAGTCTGGTCCTGTGGGGAATTGCCAACAACTACTACGACTCAGAATTCCCAATTGATCCTTTCTTGATCAATTGGACGCGAACTGGTTCTGAGCGGCTTGCCCCGTTCGAAGAGACGCTTGAATTTTCATTGAATGATGTTGAAGATCTCATCATTCTGAAAACCTGGGGTACCCTGGAAATCCGGACAACACCCGGTGATGGCGGGATGATCAAACTCGACGGGCGGCTACCCGAAACAATGACGATATCGCCCGAACTGCGTTATGGTGAAAAGAGTCTTGAAATCCGCCTCCAACCAGACACCGAACGATGGGGAAATCGCCTGGCCAATGGAAGGCTGGACATTCTGTTGCTGTTGCCTGACCGGCTGTATCGTCAGATTTCGGTGGATTCTGCCCTGGGAAATCTCTATACGGAAGGCATACGCTCCGACAACATCAGAATCGACAGCGCCATGGGCAATGTGGATCTGCATGGAACATTCAGAGAACTTGATCTGTCTTATACAATGGGGAACCTCTCCCTGCGTGGATCTGTTGATCGACTGACCGCTGAAGGAAACATGGGCAATGTCAATCTAGACATCGACTCGTTCCAAGAGCTGGCCATTCGACAGACCATGGGCAACATTACCTTGCGCATTCCGAAAGACCGCTATGCAGCGCACTTCTACGTCAAGGCAACGATGGGCACCGAAGATGTGTCCCCATCTCTTCTAGGCGCTGAAGATTTGACTCCGGCCCATTTGCAGGCGGAGTTTGGAAACATAACCATTAAGGAGGTCCTAACCAATGAGTAAACGCTTGTATTTGTCTGAAACCGATAAAAAAATCGGTGGTGTCTGCGGTGGAATCGCTGAATATCTCAACGTGGATCCTACGATCGTCCGGCTGTTATGGCTGGTGGCCATTCTGGCCTATGGCACAGGCTTATTGGCCTACCTGGTGGCCTGGATTCTCATCCCCAGCCCACCGCCCAATGCATCCTAGTCTGCCATGGAAAAACGGCTGACCAAAGGCAGTTCGCCCATGATCGGAGGGGTGATGAGCGGGCTTGCCGAATACTTCAATACAGACCCCCTCCTTCTGCGGCTCATTGGTTTGGTGGCCCTTCTGCTGAATTTCAGCGTCGGGTTCATTTACATCATTTGCATGTTTGTATTCCCGGAATACGATGGGCCACCCCAGGAAGATACTCCCGGGGAAAACCGGAAAATCGGTTATCTGTTGGTTGGCGCCGGTGTTCTGCTGTTGCTTCGCAATTTCTTCCCACAGCTGACCTTTCGGGTTCTTCTGTCTGTCCTGTTCATTGCCACTGGCATTTACATCATCATACGCAAAAAATAGGGTGCAGAAATCTGCACCCTTTGTTTATTCTGCTTTATCAAAAATATCCTGCATTGCCTTCACGAATTTCTCAAGGTTTCCATCATACCGGATGATATGAATTCCCATTTCACGGGCCCGTGCCATCACCAGATTCTTGTCGGGCCAGAACGTCGACACCAGGATCTTGATGGAATTCTCACCGCCCAGCCGATTGGCCGCGACCTCCAGCTCATTGAGCTCTTTCACATTGTATTTGGATGTATCTTTGCAGGAAACCGCCACAAGCTTGCCTTTGTAAACGGCCATGACATCAATTTCATTGGCGACTTTTCGCAGTTTTTCATCCCAATAGAACGTCACACCGCTTTCAAGGTCGTCCATCCTGTTCAGGTGTTTCATGGCATGGAACGTCAGGGCTTCCAACCAGTTGCCATGGACCATCAGAAGCTGCTTGTAGTGACTTTGCCGGAAGTCCAGCGTGTACACATCCCGACCGGTTTTTTTCATTTTGGCGATGCGGGATTCATGGAGAAAATAGATGAATTCCAGTACACCCTTCTTTTCCCCGTTCGTCAATCCCTTCAGTTCCAGCCCCACCATGTTCTCCTGAAAACCACTCCCGCTTCCGCGAATGATGTTTTTCGTCTTAAATGTTTTGTTGGTCCGCATCCACTTATCGTGATTCTGGATTTGCCACATCAGCAGTTTCTCAATTTCCTCGGACATAAACGTTTTCGTGGAGGAGGCCAAGACATCACCGCCGCCGCTTTTGATAAAATCACTGATTTCCAGATCGACTCTTTTCATGTCCACATTTGAGCACTTGCCCTTGTGAAGAATGGCCGCCCGGTCATCCCGTTCCGAGTATACAAACACATTCAGGTTTTTATCATTACTTAAATGATGAAGAATCATCGCTGCCACAGGATTCCCGTTGGACAAATCCAGCGTCAGTTTGGATTCCTCGCTCAAAATCGCATCCAGTGTTTTTTTGAGTTCCTCGCAGCTGTACATGTTGACTTTCCGCGCAACCAGGGAAACCTCAGGATACGCCAGGCCCATAAATTCCCGCAGATCGTTTAAGTCGTCTTTATCTTCCTGGTTTCCCGAATGAAGCATATAGATCGTTCCAGGAGAATAAAGCTTCAGATGAATAATTGTCGAAATATTTCTGTGGTTGATTAGGCTGAGTACAGCAGACATCCCTGACCTCCTGAAAGTTGTTTTACCAACATTCTATCTGAAAAAACCTTCCCGGGATACCCTGTTCTTCTTTCGAAGGTTCAGCAATTTCTTCGAGTTGCATTGCCTCATATGTCCTGCACATCAGACTGTGCTCAATTGTGGTTAGAGCCCATGCCATACCACACCTGAAATCCACATGAACATACGCCAGCTGTTTTCAGCTGGCGTATGCAATCACATTATGTTGACCGTTCAGGAAAACGCTGTTGGGAAGTCACCGGTCAGGCGTCCTTTCCCTCAAGCCCTTTCGACATGAACGGCACAATTTTTCAATTCAGGAATCTTGGCCACAGGATCAAATGCCGGATTTGTCAGTTCGTTGGCACAAGTCTCTGCAAAGTGGAAGGTCATAAACACCGTTCCAGGTTTAATCCCATCGCTTATATTGACCCCCGTCGTGACTTCACCTCTGCGTGACTTGATCCGAATTTTCCCGCCTTCTTCAACACCCATTTCTTTGGCGTCTTCAACATTGAGCCAGACCTTTTCTTCCCCGTGAAGACTGTTCAGGCCATCGACCTTTCGGGTCATCGTTCCCGTATGGTAATGGTATAGAACTCTTCCAGTTGTCAAAATGAACGGGTACTCCTCGTCAGGGCTCTCGTTTGGCGGTTTATACGAAGTGACTTTCAGTAATGCCTTGCCACTCTCTCTCGGGAATGACTCCGTGTGCAAAATCGGGGTCCCGGGATGATCTATTGTCGGGCACGGCCAATTCAAGCCCTCTCGGCCCAACCTGTCGTACGAGATGCCACCATATATGGGGGTCAGAGAAGCGATTTCGTCCATGACATCAGAAGGATTGTCGAAATCAAATCCTTTCAGTCCCATCCTGCTGCCGACACCGCACAAAATCTCCATATCGCTTCTGGCTTCCCCTGGAGAAGAAACCACCTTGCGAATTCGCTGAATCCGTCTTTCCGTATTGACGAACGTTCCATCCTTTTCGGCAAAAGAAGCGGCCGGCAGGACAACGTCAGCATATGCGCCTGTTTCATTGAGGAAAATGTCCTGGGACACGACAAATTCCATTTTCTCAAGGGCTTCCCGTGTTTCACTTGAATCAGGCTCACTCATCACCGGGTTTTCACCCATGATATAGAACGCTTTGATGTCACCCGTGAGCGCTTTTCTGAACATTTCAGTCATCGGCAACCCCGGCTCTGCAGGGATATCTGCTCCGTAGGCTTCTGAAAACTTCTTGTTGGCTTCCGGAGACGTCACAGGCTGGTACCCCGGAAACAGATTGGGAAGGGTGCCCATATCGCCGGCTCCCTGTACATTGTTCTGTCCTCTCAGCGGGTTGACGCCCCCACCCCGGATGCCCAGATTTCCTGTCAGTGTGGCCAGGTTTGCCAGCGACATGACGTTCTCGGTACCCTGAGAGTGCTGGGTAATCCCCATCGCATAGAGAATGGCCGCCGGGCTGTTCTCCGCATAAAGTCTTGCTGCTTTTGCGATATCAGCAGCGGGAACTCCTGTTATTTCGGCAGCCGTTTCAAGGTTGATGTCTTCAAGAGACGCCACGTACTCGTCGAACCCTTCCACCCTTTCCTGGAGAAAACCCTCATTATAGAGTTTCTCGTCGACAATGACTTTCGCCATTCCCAAAAGCAGGGCCGTGTTGCTTCCCGGTTTTATCTGCAGAAAGACATCCGCGTGTTCAGCCATCCGGATCTTCCTGGGATCTGCGACAATCAGTGCTGCACCATTTCTGACCGCTTTTCTGACCTGGTACGAAATCACAGGATGGGTCTCCGATGTGTTTGAACCCATGATGAAGAATGCCTTTGCTTCACCAATGTCTTCGATGCTGTTTGTCATTGCTCCACTGCCAAACGTTGTAGCCAGACCGGCCACTGTAGGAGCGTGTCACAATCGGGCACAGTGATCGATGTTGTTCGTTCCCTGTGCTCTCAACAGCTTCTGGAATAAATAGTTTTCCTCAACGGTACAGCGGGCAGAACTGGCCCCACCGATGACGCCCGGACCGTGTTTTTCCCTGATTTCATTAAACTTGCTGGCAACCAGTTCCAGGGCCTCATCCCAGGACGTTTCTTCGAATTTACCGTTCTTTTTGACGAGTGGCATTTTCAGGCGCTCCGGATGATTGATGAAGTTAAACCCGAAACGACCTTTTACACACAATTCTCCGTGATTGACAGGACTGCTCCGGTCTCCGTCAACAGAGACAATTTGATCACCCCGAACACCCAGTTCCACGCCACAACCAACTCCGCAATAGGAGCAGACCGTCTTCACTTTGCGTTCAGGAAGCGGAATCTTCGTGTACGCCAGTGCGCCGGTCGGGCACCTGACGAGACATTCCCCACAGGACTCGCATTTGGACTCCATCAGTGGCTTATCCCCGGATACACTGACCGCGGTATCATATCCCCGGAAGGCGAAATCCAGTACTGCGATTCCATTGATTTCCTGGCAGGAACGGATGCAAATTCCACACATGATGCATTTGGAAAAATCCCGGTAAAAGAATGGATTGCTGTCATCGGCAGGGGTATCCAGCTCTTTTCTTCTCAACCGCGCCATCCGTTCGGGAGTGATCCCCACATAGGCAGACACTTCCTGCAGTTGGCAGCTGTTGTTTCGGGAACAGGTCTGACATTGTTTGTTGTGGTTTGCCATCAAGAGCTCCACGTTTGTCAGCCGGACCTGACGGACTTTGGGCGTATCCGTTTTAATCACCATGCCATCCCAAATGGGTGCGCGACAAGCAGTGACAATTTTTCCGTTTGCCTCCACCATGCAGACGCGGCATCCACCAAATGTCGACAGGTCCGGATGATGGCAGAGAGTGGGAATGTAGAGCCCCTCTCTTGAAGCAACTTCAAGGATGGTTTCGCCTTCCCGGCCCTGTACATCCATGCCGTTCAAATTCACATTAATCATTTCGTTGCCATCCTTTCAATTTTCTTCAGCCAGGTTTTCTTTCCCGGTCAATCGATCTACTGCACTAAACTTAGCCGGACACACCTGGTGACAGATGCCGCACTTTGTGCAAATCGACTGGTCAATATAATGAACCTCTTTGTTCTCGCCACTAATGGCCTGTACGGGACAGTTTCTTTTGCAGATACCGCAGCCCACGCACTTTTCTTCATTGATACTGAACCGAATCAGGTTTTTGCAGACCAGCGCCGGGCATCGCTTCTCGCGGATGTGTGCCTCGTATTCATCGCGGAAATACTGGATCGTACTGAGGACCGGATTGGGTGCCGACTGACCCAAGCCACAGATGGATCCCTCCACAATGGACTCACCCAACTCCAGCAGCAGCTCGATGTCGCCTTCCCGGCCGTTGCCTTCACAAATATCGGTCAGTATGGTCCGCATCTGGTCCGTTCCCAATCGGCAGGGAACACACTGCCCGCAGGATTCTTCGAATGTAAAGTCAAGGAAGTACCTGGCGACATCCACCATGCATGAGTTTTGATCCAAGACCACCATGCCGCCTGACCCCATCATCGAACCGGCTTCCAGAAGACTGTCGAAATCAACCGGAAGATCAAGCATATCAGCGGGCAGGCAGCCGCCTGACGGTCCGCCTGTCTGAACAGCCTTGAATTCCTGATCGTTCAGAATTCCGCCCCCCACCTTGTAAATGATGTCTTTGAGCTTGAATCCCATGGGCACTTCAATCAGCCCACTGCGCTTGATGTTTCCTGTCAGGGCAAACACAGCCGTTCCCGGGCTGTTCTCAGTACCAATGCCTTTAAACCACGGAGCCCCCTTGGCCATGATCTGCGGGACCACAGAAAACGTTTTAACATTATTGAGCAGAGTCGGCTTGCCCCACAAGCCCTCTTCCGTGGTCCGGGGACGCGGTGTCGGCTTGGGCATCCCCCGGTTTCCTTCAATTGAAAGAACCAGCGCCGTGGACTCCCCGCAGACGAATGCCCCTGCCCCCTGGAACAGTTCAAGTTCAAAATCGAAACCGCTTCCAAGGATGTCCTGTCCCAGCAGGTTCTTTTCCTTGGCTTGCGCAATTGCTTTTTTCAGTCTTGCTATGGCCAAAGGGTATTCAGCACGCACATAAATGTACCCTTTGGACGCTCCGATTGCATAACCCGCGATAGCCATCCCCTCAATCACAGAATGGGGATCACCTTCAAGCACCGATCGGTCCATGAATGCCCCGGGATCGCCCTCATCAGCATTGCAGATGACGTATTTTTGTTCAGCGTCCACCCTGCGGCAAGACTCCCATTTTCTTCCTGCCGGAAAACCGGCCCCGCCTCTTCCTCGAAGGCCGGACTGGCTTATTTGTTCAACGATCTCTTCCGGCTTCATTTCCAGGCAGCTGCTCAACCCTTCATACCCTTGCCGAACAATATATTCATCAATGTTCTCCGGATCAATGTTCCCACAGTTCCTGAGAATAACCTTCTGCTGGTTTTTGGCAACCGAATCATTCAGGATGCTTGGAATCCCATCGATTGAACCGCTTCCCCAATGTCCCATCGCATAATCGGGACGTGGGTCATCATTCACCAGAAAACTTTCCACCAGTTCCTCTGCCTTGGCAGGATCCATGTCCTGATAACAGATGCGGGGATAACCCGGTTTTTCAATATCAACAAGCACCTCCGCAAAGCACATGCCCACGCAGCCAACCTGCTTCACCTCAGCGTTGATGTTTTTTTCCTTAACCGTTTTCTTAATGGCCGCATAAACGTCCTGTGCTCCTGCCGCATTACCACATGAAGCCGCCCCGACGAGAATCTGTGGAGTTTCATTGGCAAGCTTGCTCTCAACACCCTGCCTCGCATCGTTGACAATATGATCAAATTTCTGGCTCACTTTTTTTCAGTACCTCCTTTACCTTCTTGCTCTCCAGCCTGCCGTAGATGTCATCACCCACCATGACCACCGGAGCAAGGGCGCAGGAACCAACACAGTTGACCCGTTCCAGACTGAATTTTTTATCTTCGGTGGTCTGACCGCAGCAAACACCCAGTTCCCGTTCGAACGTATCCATGATTTGATTCGCACCCCGCACATGACACGCAGTCCCCTGGCACACCTTAATTTCCGCTTTTCCCCGGGGGGAAAAGTAAAACTGTGAAAAAAAGGTTGCCGTTCCATACACGTTGCTTTCAGGAATGCCGACATACTCAGCGATTACCTTAAAACACTCTTCGGGAAGATACCCGAATTCATGCTGAACCGCCTGTAAAATGGGAATAACATTTTTCTTTTCTTTTTCGAATGCGGAAAAAATCTTCTGATAACTCTCTGACAAATCGTCCCCTCCATTTCCCTTATCAATGAATCATTGTTGCCCTGTCCGAAACATCTGTTCCTTATGAATTATCGCCTCTTCCCAAACCGAACGCGTTAAAGAGTCCAAAGGGAAGTCTCCTCAATTAAACCATCACTTACATTATGATACAGCAGTAAAACATAAGTAAAGGATATCGCCCGATAGAGAAAGTTATTGTTTTCACGTGTTTTCAGAATGTCCCATAATGGCGGCACTTTGGCTTGTTTCCTTCAGAAACGAAAAGCGCCTCCATGAGCGGCGCTTTGTTTGATCGTCCTGTCATTGTGTTTTTGTTTACCGGCAATCGTTGCTCTGGGCCAGCGCGATTTTACCCGCTTCATAAATAAGGGCATTCTCTGCCAGCTTCAAGACCAGGTCTGTAACGGTTTTCATTCCCACCGTATCATCGCCGGCACCCTTGCCGCCATTGTCCTGTGACCAAATCTTTCCTCCGTGATAGCCGAAGACTTCATTACTGATCACATTAATTCCTCTGGTCAACATCATGTTGTTCAGAGCATTGACTGCCAGTTCCTGACCACCGTTTCGGGCACCGCCCACAGCCAGCGACACGCCCAACTTGTTTCGCAGTGCTTCGGGAAACACATGATGAATAGGCCTCATCCGGCTGAACAATGCCATCATCTGCGGCGTAGGCTCCATGACATATACAGGGGTGCCAATGACAAACGCGTCCGCTTCAATCATTTGTTTGATCAGTGCGTTTCCGTCATCTTTAATGATGCACCAGTCTTTTTTTCTTTTGCAGTAATCACAATGGGTACATGGTGCGAGCTTTTTTCCCCTTAAGGACATGTATTCCGTCTCAATATCGGGGTATTTCTTTTGGATTTCGTTCAGTGCTTCCTTGACCACATACTCCGTCGCCGCTTTTCTTGGGCTTCCACTGATCCCCAGGATTTTCATGTCGTTCTCTCCGCCTTCCATTCTTCCACAATCGCCTTTTTGGTTTTTTCCAGGTTTTGATCTGCAATTCCCTCCGGCATGACTTCCAGCAGTTTGAAAAACAGCACGTCCACAACGCAAAGAATGGATATTCTCGGCTCAATGGTTCCAGTAAAATAGTTCCCGCTTCGCTGTCCGATGCCATGCAGAATTTGATCGCTTTCCTGACACAAGGGCGATCCAAAGCCGCAACATATGGAAATGCCGTATGCTCCATTCGCACGAGCCTCTTTCAGAGACGCAATGGTCGGAATTGTCCTGCCTGAATAATCAAAGGCAATCGCCACATCTCCGGGACCGGTTAATGTCGCCTGCATTTTTTGGGTACGTCGCTCCGGGGAGTAATTGGCCAAAATCCCCAAACGAAGGAGTTTATGATTGACATCCATGATAATGGGAGCGATGCCCCCATCCCCCAGCAGAAAAACCTGTCTTGCCTCAACAATCCTTGTCGCAATGGCTTCGACCTTTTCTTCTTCCAATAAGTAGGCCGTGTCCATGCAGGCATCCGCATTGCGCTTGCAAATTTTTTCTACAAAGCCCTTAAAACTGTCGTTGCCATTCAGACTGCTTTCCCTGGCCAAGTGGAGGCTGAACTGCTTGAATCCCCCGTAACCCAGGCGTTTTGAAAACCGACTGACCGTAGCCTTGCTGGTCCCGGTTTTTTCTGCCAGCTCTCCGATATCCAGGTTTTCCGTGTGATCATTTTCAAGAATGTAATCCGCAATTTTTTTCTCTGAGGGCTGAAGCATGCTGTAACTGGACTTGATCCGCGACTGCATGTTCCCCCGGGTTGGTCGGTAATTAATTTCCTCCGCCTCCCTTCAACTTGAAACTTTTTTTCATTATCCTATGAAACAGTCCGTTTGTCAATTCCTGGTTGCGTTTCCCCATGAAAAAAACCCACCGGAGGGTCGTTTGGCTATTTTGTGGTCACATTTTCCAAAATACGAAATCGTACGCCAAGAAGACTCACAATTTGCCCTTTTCGAAGTGGGGCCTTCATGTCTACTTCCCGTAATTGCCGAAACAAGCCGCCCTTTGACACTTCAGCAATGGGGTCAACCGTGACGGCGCGAACATATTGATACGCTCCATTGGTCACTTTGAGGGGGACTTCCATGATTCGATTGGGAAGTCCCATTTGACTGATGGCATACTGTTCTCCGCGGGGACAGTTGTTCCAACGAATCTCATGGATGGTGTCCCCGTCATGAAGTATTTCCATTTGACAGCGCATGCCGCAATTGATGCAGCCGATTTCTGTTGTTTCCATACGTTCACCCCAAAAAAAAGCAGCCCGCAGGCTGCTCCTCGTCACTACTCTTGAATGAAACTCTGGTATTCTTCTTCAGACATCAATGCGTCTGCCTGAGAGGGGTCTTCCATTTCAATCACAACAAGCCATCCATCTTCCATCGGGCTGTTGTTAATCAGCTCAGGGTCATCCATCAATGCTTCATTGACTTCAACCACTTCACCTGAAACAGCTGCGTACACATCAGATACCGCTTTCACAGACTCGATGGTGGCCAAACCGTCATCTTGGGCAAAAGTATCACCCACTTCGGGGAGTTCAACAAAAACAACATCCCCCATGGAGTCCTGCGCGTAATCACTGACACCGATCGTCACCTTGTTCCCGTCCAGTTTTAACCATTCATGATTTTTTGTGTACTTAAGCATAATTGTCTCCTCCACTAATAAACTTATGTCTGTATTATACCGATTTCTGCTTCAGATTCAAACCATTACGCCAAATACTTTCTCGTTTCAGAAAAAAATGCACTCCTGATACGCCATGGGCGCCCAAACAGAACGAAAAAGGGCTGTCTCGTGAAACTCAGATCACGTTTTCGATTTGACGATGCAGTTCTGCGCGGCTTGGAATGATCGAAGAATATTTTAATTCTCCATTGAGGTATATCGCCGGGAGATTGGTCACACCCATTTTTTTGCATCGGGCAATGTTTTCTAAAACATTGTACTTATACTCCACCACATCAAGTCGCTCACCAAAGTGTTCTTTCGCATCCATGGCCACCGCCATCATATAGGTACAGGCCGCACAGGTGGCTGAGTCAAGGGTGAACACTTCCAGCAGAGGACGCTCCAGATGATCGTAATCCGGGAGTGCGACCTCCAGTTCCACTGTCTCCGCCTGATAATTGGCAATCATTTCACGAACCTGCTCAGGCTGGCGGACAGCCTGTGCAACCGCCACTGCGTTCTGGATGGGGACATCGTATGGCATGTCACACCCCGGGGCAACAATGAGCCCCTCCTTGCCCACAGAGTCCATCAGATCGATGACGACCTTCATGTTGTCCTGCTGGTTTCCAAAAAGCATTGTGGTGGTTAACGGAATATTCCCGCCGATGGCAATCCCATAACGGTCTGTGATCTGTTTGGCTTCTTCCATTCGAATATTCTCATCAATGGATAATGCATCCGGGACGGTCAGGCACATTTCTTCAATGTTGCGGATCGCGTTTCCACAAACAAAAAACGACGAGGCCCGTTCGCGTTCACGGATGACGTTAAAGACCGTTTTATATGGTTCGTGCAGAAACTGCCGAAAGTGTTCTGGAGAAATCTGTGATACAAGCGGATCCACCGGGGCCAACACATCCATTCCGGCCTCGTCATAAAAGGCCACCATCTGCAAACAGATGTCTGTTGTGTAGGCCAGAAGGCGATGAACGTAGTCCGGTTTCAAAATCATATCCATGAACAATTCTGTGCCGCGCAGATGCGACGCCAATGTAAAGGGACCACAGACCAGCCCATACAGCGCCGTCTGATCACCGACCGCATCTTTCATCCGCTCCATCACACTGAGGACCATTGGCAGCCGACCGTCTTCTTTACGTAGCTTCTGTTCCGGTATGTCGTCAGTCACCGCCAGTGGGTGGCTGGCTACACTTGGAGGCGCCTTGTCGTCCCAAAGCAGATCACAGCCCAGGATCTCCGCTTCCAACTGCAGGTCAAACACCACGGGCTGCCCGTCCGGCTGGTAGAGCCGGTGGACTTCCATAAGCGATTCAAACAGCTTGTCCTCGTCTTTTAGGACTTCAGTTGCAGTGTAACCTTTGAGTTGTCCTGCGTGGACACCAGCAAACGGCACCCAGGGTGCTCTTGGCACCGGAAGCCCCTGATGCACATTTAAGATCAATTGTTTTCCTGTCATGCATACCACTCCTTCGAAAACGTTTTCTTTGACATTGAGTATACCGCGCTTCCCCCTTCATTGACACTGTTTACCCAAAATGACAAAACAGCCGCCAAGAATCCAAAGGAATTACAGAGAAATCCGGCCTGCAGGCCGGATTTCTCTGTAATTCATGGCAACCGGAAAAACCGGTTTGCATTTTCCAAAAGAATCGGCGCCATCTCATCCAACGGCAACCCCTTGATCTCCGCAATTTTCTCAGCGACATACCGCACATTGGCCGGTTCATTCACTCGCCCCCTGCGTGGTTCCGGAGACAAATACGGGCAGTCGGTCTCCACCATGATCCGGTCATTGGGTACCCCTTCAACAGCATGCTGCTGCCGGGGAGCATTCTTGAAGGTCACCGGCCCGGCAAACGAAATATACAGGCCCAGCCGGACACACTCTCTGGCGAATTCGTAACTTCCCGAAAAACAGTGCATCACTCCGCCGGCGGCCGGAGGATGTGCCTGCAGAATACCCAGCATATCTCCGTGGGACTCCCGGTTATGGATGATCACGGGCAGTTCCAACTCATTTGCCATGGCCAGTTGACGAATCATGACCTCTCTTTGTACATCTCTTGGCGAATTGTCATAGTGGTAATCCAGGCCAATTTCTCCGTAAGCCACCACCCCCGGTTGTCGGGCCAGTTCCATCAGTTCCCCTGCCAGCTTTCCCGAGAACGTTGTTGCATCATGGGGGTGAAGTCCAACAGCCGCCTGACACATGGGGTCTTCACCGGCCAGAGACACCGCCCGTTGACTGCTCTCCAGATCATAGCCAATGTTGACAATCCGAACCACTCCGGCTTCTCTTGCCCGGGATAAGACCTCGTGCCGTTGTTCATAGAGCCGGTCGTCATTCAGGTGGGCGTGCGTATCAAAAAACATGTTACCCGACCTTCGATCCACTGGGCATGTCCCCGTCCACGGTCACCAGCGAAAGCAGCTTTTTGTCCGGACTGGTTGCTGCCAACAGCATGCCCTGGGACATAATCCCCCTGAGCTTGACCGGTTTTAGATTGGCCACAACGACGATGCTTTTGCCTGTTAATTGTTCCGGCGTGTAGTGCTGGGCAATCCCTGCCACAATGATCCTGTTTTCGTGTCCCACCTCCACACTGAGCTTAAGCAATTTATCCGCCCCCTCTACTTTTTCGGCAGACAACACCTTGCCCACCCGTAAATCAGAACGGAAAAAATCCTCAATGCCGATCAGATTGGCTCCTTCCTCTTTCACCGTCTCTGCAGATTCCTTCGCTTCCTCCGCTTTCTTCAAGCTTTCTTTCAACGCTTCCTCCGGATCGATTCGTGGGAAAATTGGCTCACCCCTGCTGATTTTGAAACCGCTGTTGAGCGTCCCAAACGTGATCGAATCCCAGGTTTTCATCTGATCATCCTGCAGACCCAGCTGTTCCCAGACCTTATTCGGGGTCTCCGGCATAAACGGTTCAATCAGAATGGTCGAAACCCGGATGGTTTCCACCAGATTGTAGATCACCGTCCTCAGACGACTACGGGTGCTCTCATCCTTGGCCAGAGACCAGGGAGCCGTCTCTTCAATATATTTATTCGCCCGGCTGATCAGCTTCCAGATTTCCTGAAGCGCCCGGCCGAACTCAAACTTTTCCATGTATCTTACGTAGGATGTCTTCAGTTCAGCACCCATTGCAGCAAGCTCATCGTCGATCGGTTCCCGGTCACCGGAAGATGGCACCACACCCTCAAAAAACTTATCCAGCATTGAGGTCGTTCTGGACAGAAGATTCCCATAATCGTTGGCCAGATCCGTGTTGGTCCGGAGAATCAGTGCCTCCTCCGAGTAGTATCCGTCTTCCCCGTAGGGCATCTCTCGGAGAAGGAAATACCGGATGGGGTCAGGTCCATACTTAGCGATCAGCTCCATCGGATCCACCACGTTTCCCTTGGATTTGCTCATTTTGCCGCCGTCCAGCAGCAACCAGCCATGGGCAAAAACGGTGGATGGCAGTTCAATGTCTGCCGCCATCAACATGATGGGCCAGATGATCGCATGGAACCGCACAATATCCTTGGCCAGCAAATGCACAACTTCATCGCTTTCCACCCAGAACTTCTGGTAGTTTTCACCGTTGTTCAGATAGTCCAGGGCCGTAATGTAATTGGTCAATGCATCGAACCAGACGTAAATCACATGATCGTCATCAATGGGGACCGGAATTCCCCAATCGAATGTCGTCCGGGATACACACAGATCCTCCAACCCCTGCTTCAGGAAACTGAGCATCTCGTTTCTCCGGGTGATCGGCTGAACAAAATTCGGATGGCTTTCAATATATTCGATCAGCCGATCCTGATATTTGGCCATTTTAAAGAAATAGCTTTCCTCTTTGACGACATCCACGGTTCTTCCGCAATCAGGACACGTTCCGTCAACCAGCTGGCGTTCTGTATAAAACGATTCGCACGGCGTGCAATAGAACCCCTCGTATTCGGATTTGTAGATGTCTCCTTTGTCATAAATCTTCTGAAAGAGTGTTGCCACCGTATCATAATGCCGCTTTTCGGTGGTCCGGATAAAATCGTTGTACTGAATATTCAGTTTTTCCCACAACTCCTGGAAATGCGCGACAATGCCATCTGTGTATTCAAGGGGGGTCATTCCTGCGGCCAGAGCTGTCTTTTCAATTTTTTGTCCATGCTCATCAGAACCCGTGAGAAAAAAGACATCATAACCCAGCATTTTTTTATAACGGGCCATGGTGTCCGCCATGGTGGTGGTCAGGGCGTGCCCAATGTGCAGCTTGTTGCTCGGATAGTAAATTGGGGTGCTTACATAAAATGTTTTGTTTTTCATCTTTTCCTCCCGGTACTTGGAATTATTCTAACGCCTCGGCCGCCTGGATTCTGTCCAGCTGACGACCTTCCCCATTGACAATGAGAATACCAACAGAAACCAGCGAAAGTCCTGCAAAAATGGTCACACTCAACGTTTCTCCCGGCAACATCAAGGACGATAGCAATGTGCCCGCCACGGGCATCATGAACTTGTACATGGCGAGCTCCCCTGCCCTATGGTGTTTCAACAAGAAAAACCACAATGAAAAGGCAACGGCTGACAACAATGCCGAATAGAGAAAGAGCGTCCAAAGCAGCACGTCCATGCGGGACAGAATCCAGCCGACATCTGCCCGCCCCAGCCAAAGAAGCAGGATGGATCCAAACAGCATCTGTCCTCCGGTCAGCTGATAGGGGTGCACGTGTCTCGTATACACGCGGGTCAACAGGTCCCCTACTGCCGCAGAAATGCTGGCCAGAATCAGAAACCCTTCTCCTGAAAAAGCGAACGCCCAGGTTAACGGTTCTCCCCAGTTAACAGCCACAATCCCGCCGAAACCCGTCATCAGCCCAAGAACTTTCCCTGTGCTGATTCTATCATTTTTCTGGAAGAAATGGGCCAGAATCACCAGAAAAAAGCTTCCAGACGATACCAAAATGGCCGATTTCATGCCACTGGTCACCGCTAAGCCATTGTAAAAAAAATAATACAGAAAAGCCGTTTGGAATAGTCCCAGCAGAAGGCTGTGACCCAGCCATTGCTTGCGGGGGCGAACCGTCCCCCTCATAAGACCAACGTATCCCCCAAGAATCAGCATCGAAGCGCAAAAAAAACGCATCCCTGCAAACGCCATACGGGCACCGGTTTCTTCCGCTGTGATCCCCAGCAATTCGAAACTCACCTTCAGTACGGGATAAGCACTTCCCCACAGAAGGCAACTGATCAGGGCGAGCGCAACGGCTCCACCACGTGTTTTAATCTGGGTCTCCATGGCGTTCTCTCTCCTGAATGCTTCGATTATACACCTCGCGCTTTGACAGTCCATGCTTCTCAGCAACCAGGGATGCCGCTGTTTTCAAACGGGTTCCATTGCAGGTCATCTGTCGAACATCATCTAAAACGGCTTCCCAGGAAATGTCTTCTTTCCTGATTGGTGCTCCCTGTACAATGAGGACCATTTCACCCAGAGGCGGCTCCTCTGACCAGGAGTTGATCAGGGAAGACAGATCTCCCCTTCGGGTTTCTTCATGGTACTTTGTGATTTCCCTTGAAACGGATGCCTGACGTTCACCCCAGGCACAACGCATGTCGGCCAGATCCCGGAGGATCTGATGTGGTCCTGCAAAAAAAGCCATGGTCCGCGGTTCTTCTTTCAGCTGTTCCAGTCGCTGTTTCCGCAGTTTTCCGCTTTTGGGTAGAAATCCTTCAAAAACGAACCGACTGGTGTCCAACCCTGACAGCGACAATGCCGCCAAAACCGCTGACGGTCCGGGAACAGAAATCACGACAATTCCAGCTTGAGCAGCCAGCCGAACCAGCACTTCTCCGGGGTCAGCGATGCCTGGCATCCCTGCATCTGAGACCAATGCAACAGACTGGCCCTGCTCCAGCTGTGAGACCAGCCAGGCGGCTTTCACGTTTTCATTGTGTCGGTGAAGGCTGATCAGCCGGTTGCTGATGGAAAATTTGGAAAACAGTTTCCGGGTCTGCCTGGTGTCTTCAGCCGCCACACAGTCGACTTCAGACAATACACGAATCGCCCGGGGAGACATGTCTTCCAGATTGCCAATGGGGGTTCCCACCAGATAGAGCGTTCCTTTGTCCTGTGTCATGTCAATCAAGGCTTCCTCCCGCCATTACCCGTTCAATTTCTTCAGTGTAGCCCCCGTTTTCGTCGTGCATAACCAAGGGCTTTTCCACTTGAAGGTGCCGTCCTGCGTCCTTTCCTGCTTCCAGCAAAAAGACTCTTGACGGTTGATTGGCTTTCGGGTGGACAAAGCGAATCCGAAGAGGCCGGAACCCGGTAAATGCTGTTTCCCGAAGGACGTCAGCCACCCGGTCCGCAGGATAGATGCAAACGAACCGTCCTCTGGGCGCCACCAGCTTCCACGCCTTTGTCATCAGCTCTTCCAGACACAACGACCCCTCATGTCTGGACTGACTGCGAATGCTGTCCGGACTGTGCTGTCCACACCCTGTGACATAGTAGGGCGGATTTGAGATCACCAGGTCATAGCGGTTATGATGACTATTCGCCAACCGCCGTATATCGTTCCGGAGTATTGTGACCTGATCCAAAGCATTCACGTCCATATTGGTCTGGGCCAATTCCGCCTGGTCTTCAAGAATTTCAACCGCTGTGATCACCAGACGGGGCTCCTTGCTGCAAAGCAGGACCGGCAGGATCCCCATGCCGGTCCCAACATCAAGAACCCGCAAGCCCGGCTTGAGCCGTGCGAATCCAGCCAATAACAGTGAGTCCAGATTGTAGCGGTACCCGGTCTTTCCCTGGTAGATCACATAACGCTCGTTGATGGTTTCACGGGTCCATTCACTTCGACTCATCGTCTTTCTTTCCCTTCACTTCATTCAGAAAACTCAGACAAAAAATACAATCCTGTCCCTGTTCGCGGACGCCGGCAAAATGCTCCGGGCAGACGTGAAATCCTTCCGTGTAAATGTCCACCAGGTTTTCGTATCCCGGGACACCTTTTTCATACAAATGGCTAAACATCTGTTCATTCTGTTCTTCCAGTGCATAAACCTGCATTTTTATTTCGGTCAACTCTCTCATCAGAGCTGCCATCTTCTCTTCCAGGGCCAGAAGCGACTCAGTGACCTTCATTTGTTTCACGCCCCTTGGACTCCGGGGCTTTCTCCCGATTCCGCCCCGATTTTCTTGGCCCCCGTTTTCTGCGCTTTTTCTTTGCGGCTCCCTCTTTCGGAGTCCCCTGTTTGGCCTCTGCTTCAGCGCTTTTTTCACGGGGCTTTTGATCAGTGCGCTCTCCTTTGTCCTCTGTCTTCCGCATATCCTCACCGCCCGGACTTTTTTTGCCCGGCCGTCTGTTTCGCCGGCTTCTCTTGCGGCCTTCCCCGGAACCACCCTTGGTTTCATCTTTTTTCTTTTCTGTCACTTTGGAACTATCGCGATTTGTTGTCGCCCTGTCAGGGCTTTCTCCCCGCGTCTTCTTGGGTACATGCTCCGCAAACAGCGGTGTCTGCCCCATCTTTTCGTCTCTTCGCCGATCCCTGAGCTCAGGATCAAAGAAATCCAGTGGTGTTTCCCCGTCCACTCGACTGACCTCACTGAGTTCAAACAGTTCCTGTTTCTCATCGGCAGACTGTACGATCAATAGCTCCTGAATGATATTGGCTTTGATAACCTTCCCAACCCCTAGAGGCGTTTTCACTTTGCTCCCCTCCCGGGGCATGATGGACTTCTGGTATTTGTAGGCTTCAGTTTCGTATTTCAGGCAGCACATCAGACGACCACAGATCCCGGAAATCTTTGTGGGATTCAATGACAGATTCTGCTCCTTGGCCATTTTAATCGACACCGTTTCAAAATCACCCAGAAACGTGCTGCAGCAGAGCTCCCGCCCACAGGAACCCAGTCCCCCGATCATTTTGGCTTCATCCCGAACGCCAATCTGCCTCAGTTCGATCCGGGTCCGAAACACAGAAGCCAAGTCCTTCACAAGCTCACGGAAATCCACCCGTCCCTCCGCCGTGAAATAGAAGATGGCTTTGCTACGGTCGAACGTATACTCAACATCGATCAGCTTCATGGGCAGTTTGTGCTCGCGGATTTTTTCCTGGCACAGGACATACGCGTTCTTCTCGTCTACCCGATTCTCAATCAGCTGCTGATCATCTTCTTCTGTCGCCTTGCGAATAATTTTTTTAAGCGGTTGAACCACTTCGTCCAGGTCAACCTGTTTCGGTCCGACGACAGCTTCCCCGTATTCCAGTCCCCGGGCAGTCTCTACGATCACATGGTCACGGGGCTGAATCTCCAGATCGGATGGGCTGAAATAATAGATTTTTCCCACCTCTTTGAACCGAACCCCGACCACCGGGATTTGTTTTTTATCTTCTTCCATGGTTTCCTCCTCGATTGTCCTCCAGGGCATCGAACATCCTCTGCAGCATCACATCCAGTGCCAGCCTGGCATTCACATTCTGTTTTCGCTTACTCTTCATATCCAGCAAAAGAGCCAGCCCTTCTGTCAGAAACAGTTCTCCCTTATCCTCCAGGCTTTCCCTGCAGATTGGTCTTTCCTCCGCGGGTAAAACCGACGCCATCAGGGCATTTCTGAAGTCTACAATCCAGCTGCCCAGAAGCTCCTCCAGGCAGTCGACTTTCTCCAACGTTTCCGCCAGCCGAAGTGCTTCCTGTCGAACACCCGCTTCTGCCAGCAACGCTCCTAAATCCATCCAGGGACCTGCCTCCAAAAGCTGTTGCCGTTTTTCCAGTACATCCCCCACACTGCCTGAAGACAGCTCAGCAAGCTGTCTGGTTTGTTCCGGCCCGAGGTCTGACTGGCGTTCAAGAATCTGTTGTACCGCCTGATGCTCCAGCGATTTCAGTCGGATCATCTGACACCTGGAGACAATGGTCGAAAGGAGCATTTCCTGTTCGTCAGCGGTCAGAATAAACACTGTTCCGGCAGGCGGGTCTTCCAGATTCTTCAGCAGACAATTCGCTGCATCCGTGGTCATTCGATCCGCCCGGTCAATGAGAATGACCCGGGGGCCTCCTTCCACGTGTTTAAGTCCCAGCTGCCGGCCAATCTCCCGGATCTGCTCAATGCCAATCGTTTTTTTTCCTTCGGGCTGCACCAGCTGGAAATCCGGCACCTGGCCATGGTCAGACCTGCGGCAGTTTCGGCACTGGCCACAACTGTCTCCTGCTTCCGTCGGCTGGAGGCAAAACAACGTCCTTGCAAACGCAAGAGCCACTGTTCGTTTGCCTACTCCTCCAGGGCCAGCGAGCAGATACGCATGTTTGACCTTTCCCTGGACAAAATCTCTCTGCAACAGACCCACCGCATGGGGCTGGCCTAAGATTTGCTGGAACCCGTTCATAGCGGCGCCTTCCGCTCAGCCATCAGGTCCACCATGTCTTCCCAGATCTCTTCTTCCACCAATTCCGGCGCCCGGCTGGCGTCAATCAGACGCAGTCGTTCCGGCTCTCTGCGCTGCAAAGCCAGATACCCTTCCCGGATTGACTGATGAAAAGCAGCATTTTCCAGTTCCAGACGATCCGGCTCACCGGCCCTGCCCCGCATTCGCGTCCGGGCCTCGTTGTCCCCGATGTCCAAAAGATAGGTCCGTTGCGGCCACAATCCTCCGATGGCAGCTTCATTCACCAACCGGACCAATTCTATGCCCAAACCACGACCAACACCCTGATAGATCAGGCTTGAATCGATGTAACGGTCGGACAACACCACATAGCCCTGCTCCAAAGCAGGCTGGATCACAACACGGGCATGTTGGGACCGTGCTCCCGCATAAAGAAACATCTCGGTTTCCCCGAAAACCTGTTCTTCCCGCTTTTCCAACAGCAGCTCTCGAATCTGTTCAGCCATCGGGGTACCCCCGGGTTCCCTGGTGACAAGAACCCGGTAGCCCAACGACTCCAGTTTCTGTTTCAGTTTCTGTATTTGTGTCGTCTTTCCGGAACCATCCGGTCCCTCAAACGTAATCAACATCATTCGTTCACCACCAATATCTGTCCGTCCTGAATCCCCTGAGTCCGGCTTGCGCCTTCTGTCAGGGCCTTTAGCATCCGTGCCTGTTGTCTGCCAATCCGTTCTCCCGGATACAACAACGGAATCCCCGGCGGATAAGCCGCTACAATGTCAGCACATATGTGCCCTTCAGCTGATTGCATCGCAACACGCCTGTGGTCGGCCTGATGAGCCTGCCGTGGTGTCATACACTGCTCAGGCAGCTCTGGCAGCCAGGCCGCCGTTGTCCCAAAGCGGTCCTGGAGACCATATGCCCGGCCAAGTTCTTTCAGAGCCCGGTAGAGCTTGTCCCAGCTGCCTTCAGGATCAAACGGCGTCAGAATGGCCACAAGCGAGCCCTGGTTGGTCATTTCCAGTTCAATACCAAACCGGTTCTGCAGCTCGTTGCCCAAAACCCGGCCATCTGCAGCCTGTTCCAGTCGGATGCACAGCCGGAAGGGGTCACAGAACAGCGATCCCCCGGTTTCGTGCACGGCCCTCATGCCGGGCAACCCATCGATCCGCTCTTTCAGGCGCAAGCACCGCTTTGTCCAGTACTCCGGATCAGTGAATCCCCTCCACCAGACCGCCGCCTGTTCCAATGATCCAAGCATCAGCCACGACGGGCTGGTGCTGACCAGCAGGGACAGCTCCCGACGAACCCGTTGGACCTGGTCACTTCGCCTAAAATGCAGAAAGCCCGACTGCGTCATGCTGCCCAGGGTCTTGTGCGCCCCATGAACGGTGTAGTCTGCCCAGTCAAGGGCGCTCGGAACGCTGCAAAACCGCAAATGACCGCCATGTGCCTCGTCAGCAAGAATCGGGTTCCGTGTCTTCAGTCCACTGTAATCGCGGACAAATCCCTCATATGTTTCAGCCAGCATCACCAAAAGATGGTTATCCCCAAACCCTTCATAGGCCTGCGGAGCTGCCGGGACGAATAAACCTTCGTTTTCCTGGGGACACACGTATTTCGGCGTTGCCCCGGACAGGATCAGCCCTTCAAGAATGGCCCGGTGTCCGTTGCGGGGGATAACCACCGCACCTGTGTCCCCGTAAGCCATGATCACAGCCTTGAGCCCCGAGGACGCACCATTCACCAGCGAAAGCGTTCTTCCGGAACCAAAGATCCGGCTGATCGCTTCCTCTGACTGCAACACCACACCCGCCGGATGATGAAGGTCATCCAGTACGCTTAATTCTGTCACATCCAGTTCCGGTCGCAACCATCCTTCTAACGGTCCTCTTCCTTTATGCCCTGGCATACAGAACCGGGTCTTCTCTTGTTCTGCCCACCGTTCCAGTACGCTGGAAATGGGCAATTGAACTCTGCTGATATCATTACCTGTCAACGTTTGCTCTCCTCAGCTTGCACATTTGCATTCTTTTCATTTTAGCACATAATCATTCAAATCTGAACTCCGTACCCCAACGGTCCGCGTCACTGTTCTTCCACACCGACGGCCTGACGTTTCCTGCGGGCCTGCTGCGACGCTGTGCCCCGTTCCTGTTTGGAGACCAGAAAGATGGACCCCAGTATGAGTGTGAACCCAAGTCCCTGGATCAACCCCATCGATTCACCCAGAATAACGCCCGCCAGAATCACCGAGGAGACCGGCTCCAAATTGGCCACAATGCTTCCGGTTCCTGCCTGCACATGACGAAAACCAAAAATCAAAAGAGTATAGGCCAGTGCATAAGTCAGAAACGCCAGCAGGAAAATATAGGGCCATGCGCTCGCTGGGATTACACCGCTTGCAAACAGGTTCACTGGATTACGCAAAATGCCCAGAAACACGGTGGCGGTCAGGACAGAATAAAAATTGACGGTCCAGGAACTGTACCTGGATACCAAAATTTTACTCAGTATGTTGTATGCCCCGTACGCCATACCGGTCAGCAGTCCAAACACCAAACCAATTGGCACGATGACCAGTTGCGACAGATTGTACCCGATAATCACAGCTACGGTTCCGGAAAGTGTCATCGCCACCGCACCGATTTTCATTGGGCTGAGTTGTTCCCTCAGAAACACTCTGGCCAGAATCACCGTGAACGCGGGCGCCGTATACATCAGTGTAACCGCCGTCATCACAGAAGTGGTCTGGATCGCTGTGAACAAAAAGAAACTAAACAGCCCGGTTCCCACCACACCGTGCAGAAGCACCAGCCCCAGGTCACGGAACCGGATTTTAAACCCGGCAGACGGAAACACCCAAAGGGCCGCAAACAGAATTCCCGTCCCCAGCAATGTGCGCAAAAAGGCCAGACCGAGCGAATCAATCTGCAGATCCATCAGCATTCGTGAGAGTATTCCCTGCGTACTGAGCAGCACTGCCGCCAATCCAATGGATCCGTATCCAAGTGTTTTCTGTCTGTCCATCTGTTTCCTCCGTCTGGCTCAACACATCTTACATCACTAATACAAGCACTCCCATTATAGCAATGGCTTAACTGAAACTCCAGCGGACTGCAGAAAGACCACCTGCAAGAGGTGGTCTTTCAAATTAGATTCTGGCAACGTCCTACTCTCCCGGGGCCTTTGCCCAAGTACCATCAGCGCTGAAAAGCTTAACGTCCGTGTTCGGAATGGTTAC
>SKMO01000164.1 GCA_007121025.1 Bacillota bacterium
ATCCTGGATGAAACCCCGGTTGTTGCCCATGCCCGGGAAAAGGAAAAACGGATCCTGGTGCCCCTTGGCAATCCTGCGCATGAGCGGGATCTGCTGGAACTTGCCGATGCACTGGGCGATGGGGTGACAGCCATCAATGTGGTCAAGGTGCCGGGGCAGACCGATTTGCATGCGGCCATGGAACAATATGAAGAAGAAAAAAGCCGGACCTGCAGTCTTCTGGAAAAGGCGTTTGAAGAGTGGGTGGGGGACGGAAAAAACAACCGCAATTATCTGGTGGCGTTTGATCACAGTGTTTCCAATGCAGTGGTGGAACAGGCCCAGCTCGAAGGGACCGATCTGATCGTCATGGGCTGGCGACGAAGCGGACGTTTCCACAGCACGGTGGGATCAATCACCTATGAGATTCTGGCCAAGGCGAAGTGTCACCTTGCTGTTCTCAAAGGCCGGATTCCCGAAAACCTGAACCGGATCACCGTCGCCTATGACGGGGGCAACAACGCCAGGTATGGACTGCACCTGGCAAAGAAACTGGCGTTGAAAAAATCGGCGGACGTCTGGCTGCTCCATGTGATCAGTCCGGATGCAACCGAAGAGAAGAAGCGGGCCATGAAAGAGGAAATGGCCGGACTGTGCCAGGAGGAGACTGCCGTGAGCATGCATTATGAACTGGTGGAGCGGTTCTCGCCGTTGGATGCCATCCTGGAGGCCGACAGACATAGCGGGCTGACGGTTGTCGGTGATTCGAGCAAACGGTTCCGGAACACGTTCTTGTCGACGATTCCCCAACAAGTGGCCCGTCATTCCCTGAACCCGGTGCTGATCATCAAGCGGTTTGAAGCCAAGCGGCGCTGGCTGCGGTTTTTCGAATAGTGGCAAGCCCAATGCAATCCCCGACCTCCGATGGTCGGGTTTTTTTTACGAACCCCTTGTGAAAAAAAGAACGAGCATGTATAATGAAGGCCAGCCGATATTGTGAAATAAAGGACAAGCAGGGAGGCAAGAACATGCGCAGATTTGATACACGGGTGCAACTTCTCAAATACAGGGTGTTGCGGGAAGTCTCCAGGTATGCCCTGAGCGGAAAACTGGCCCGGGCGGGACTGGAAATACCCGAGACCATAATTAACGGGACGGAACCCACCATGCGTTGCTGTGTCTACAAAGAACGGGCGATTGTGGGGCAACGGATCGGACTGGCCATGGGTGGAGACCGCATGGACCCGAACATTGTCGAAGTGCTGGATATCGCATGCGACGAGTGTCCGGTCGGAGGCTACACCATCACGGAAGCCTGCCGCGGTTGCATCGCTCATCGCTGCGAAACGGTTTGCAAGTTCGGTGCCATAACGTTTGATAAGATGCAAAAAGGGCACATCAACAAAGACAAGTGTGTGGAATGCGGCCGTTGTGCCTCCCAATGCCCCTACAGTGCCATAGCCAATAACAAGCGGCCCTGTGAGAAAGCCTGCCTGGCTGGCGCCATTTCCATGGACGACAACAAAAAGGCGCGCATTGACCACCAGCTGTGCACGTCTTGCGGTGCCTGTGTGTATCAGTGCCCTTTTGGCGCAGTGATGGACAAGTCCTATATTCTGGATGTCGTCGATTTGATTCAGCTTCGTCAAAAACGGGAGTTTCCCCTGGTGGCCCTGGTGGCTCCCTCGCTGGCCAGCCAGTTTGGGGAACCCGACTTGGGGCGTGTGGTGGCAGGGATCCGAGCCCTAGGGTTTGACCAGGTCGTAGAGACCGCCTGGGGAGCGGATCTGGTGGTCTGGGAGGAGGCCCGGGAGCTGGCCGAAGAGAACCTGCTGATCAGTTCCTGTTGCCCGGCGTTCGTCTCGTATGCCCGAAGCCGTTTTCCAGAGCTGGGGAAACACATCTCCGGGATGCCATCGCCCATGGTGGCGGCGGCCCGGAAAATCCGGGAAGACAAGCCCGATGCCCGGGTGGTGTTTATTGGTCCCTGTACCGCCAAGAAAAAGGAAATGCTCGATCAGTCTGCCGGCCGGGCGGTCGACAGCGTGCTGACCTTTGAAGAGCTTCAGGCCCTGATTGACAGCATGGACATCCAAATGGAGGCCCTGGCGCCGGTATCCCTTGAAGGGGCAACGGCCTTTGGCCGTGGCCTGGCCAAAGGAGGAGGCCTGAGCCTGGCGGTCCGTCAGGCGCTGAAAGAGCAGGGGCTTGACGGCCTTGCGGTTGACATGGTTCAGGCGGAAGGCATCGAAGAATGCAAGAAGGCTCTCAAAGCCATCGCGGGGAACCCGAAGAACAAAACGTTCCTGGAAGGAATGGCCTGTTCCGGCGGCTGTGTGGGGGGTGCCGGCTGCCTGACGCATGAAGCCCGTTCAGGCCGCAGGGTGGACCATTACAGCAAAGCATCGCAAATCGGTACCATTGCCGATTCCGTCGGTTCCCCTGGTTCGAAGGGTGATGTGCGGATGCTGCCAAGCGACACCCTGGAGGGCGCTGGAAGCAAGATGGAATCACGGGACTCAGAAAGTGTTGCTTTAAAAAACTAAATGAACACACATCGCCATTGTGAAAAACGCACCTGCGTTATCGACAGGACAGGCAACGTGTATCCAGACTCATTTTCCAGAATGCCTGAGAGCATATGCGTTTACTGAACAGTTTTGTCGGAGCAAAGGGATTCGTTGTCCTCAAACCGTGGGGAAGCGATTCTTGGAACAACCCTGAGTGAGCAGGCCGGTTCGTCCTTTGTGGGCGATTGTTCCGGCAGGAAACGTGGAAAAATCCATCAGTTTTTTCCGACAGCCGGATATGAACTGCATGCCTCACTGACGCAATATCCGGAGTATCCCATCAGTGAACGGGACAGGGCCGGCCGCTTCATGAAGGTTGGCCGGATGGTTCGAACTGACGTTGAAAACAAAACGAAATCGTTGGCCGCTGCTGCATGTTTGTGATAAAGGAGAGTGTCAAATGAAAAAAATGAAGGACTTGCTTTTAAGCAGAGGGTTTGAAGTAAAGGCAGAAGGCGAAAAACTGCTGTGTGTCTGCAAGGCAGGGCGTGTTGTCACTGTCCGCTGTGACTACAAAGGCTATCATGTTGAAATGGTGGAACAGCATGAAGATCGTCTGGTTAAAAAGAAGCGGTTTCATGCCGTAATGGCAAACGATACCTTTTGGTGGATCTATACGAAAGTCGCCTAAAGCAATTCAAAGAGCTGAAGATGGGATCACGTTGATCCATGAAGGCTGGAATCGGAAGGCCAGTTACGAAATCCGGCAGACGGGCCGGAACCGGGAAGAACCATGCCTTCACAAGTGCCTGTTTCCCCCCAGAAGGCCCTGCGTCAAGTGCAGACTTGACGCAGGGCCTTCTGAATCAGGATGGGTATCAATGGTCAGCGGAACAACTGAAGGTCAATTGGAGGTCAATTGGAAAACAGCACCCGGAGGGTAGGTGCTGACAGCCAGATGGGATCATGGTATAATAAGTCGTCTAATTCGGGAGGTGGAATCATTGAGTCAGAAACACATTCAAACCATTGCATCTGCCAGCCTTCAGGATACACGGAAAACCGGTGGCTGCGGCGACTGCCAGGCGTCCTGCCAGTCAGCGTGTAAGACGTCCTGTACGGTGGCCAAT
>SKMO01000083.1 GCA_007121025.1 Bacillota bacterium
GATCAAACTGTGTTCCCGCGCAACGCTGGAGTTCCAGGAGGGGCTGATCCCTGGTCTTTGCTTCCTGATAGCTCCGCAGAGCCGTCATGGCCTCAAAGGCGTCCGCCACCCCGATAATCCGGGCACCCAGGGGGATTTCCTCCCCTTTCAGTTCCTGGGGATACCCCCGGCCGTCCCACCGCTCATGGTGGAGAAGCACCATTTCGGCCAAAGACGCGTACTCATCGACTGACCGCAGGATCTGGTAGCCGGTTTCCGGATGCTGACGGACCAGCTTCATCTCCTTGTCAGTGAGTTTTCCCGGTTTGTTGAGGATCTCCGGGGTGACCGTGATCTTTCCGATGTCATGGAGAACCCCCGCTGTACGGACCTCATCGATCTCCCGCTGGCTCAGCCCCATGCTCCGGGCGATCAGGTCGCAATACTGGGCGACCCGTTCATGGTGAATCTGTTCCCGGTCATATTTTGAATTGATGCTGCGGATCACCGTTTCAATCGTCTGGCTGCGCATGGTTTTGCCGTGTTTGAGCTTGTCTTTGTACATGTGGTTTTCCGCACTGATCTTCATGTCCTCGGTGTCCTGGGTGGGCCGGTCTTTCACCGCGTATCCCACGGCCACGGAAATGATCACCGGGCCCAGGGTTTCCCGGTTGACCGCCCCGAGAATCCGCCGTTTGATGCCCTCGGCCTCCTCTGCATCTGTTCCCGGCAGCAGCAGCGCAAACTCATCGCCGCCGACCCGCCCGATGATATCGTCCTGGCGGCAGACGCTGCGCAGCAGTTCGGTCACCCGCTTCAGCAGGGCGTCTCCTCGGGCATGGCCAAACGCATCGTTGGTCAGTTTCAGCCCGTTCACATCCACCACCATGTAGGCAAACGGCAGATTGCGTTTGACATCCAGCCGGGCCAGCGCATCTTCCATGTACCGGCGGTTGTAGAGACCGGTCAGGTGGTCATGGAAACTCAGAAACTCGATCTGCTGTTGCCGCTGGTCCCGCTCCGTGCAGTCCCTGAACGCGATGACCACCCCGGTGACCTTCCCGGCGCTGTCCCGGATGGGCGCTGCACTGTCCTCAATCACATGTTCCCGGCCGTCCCGGGCGATCAGGATGGTGTCGGTCTTAAGTTCAAAGGGTTTGCCGGTGGCCAGCACTTCACGGGCCGGATTGGGGCCGGGTCTGCGGTCGGCTCTGCCAACAATCGCAAACACCTCTTCCAGGGCCCTGCCGGCGGCTCCCGTCTGCGACCATCCGGTCAGCCCTTCAGCAATCGGATTCATCACGGTGATCCGCCCGGACGTGTCCGTGGCAATGATCCCGTCGCCCACAGACAACAAGGTGGTCCGGAACTGTTCCTTTTCAATGTAGAGCCGTTCGGCCATGGCTTTTCGTTCCGTGATGTCCCTGGCCACCCCGAGAATGCCCACGGGCCGGTCGGCCTCATCCCGGATAAACGACACCTGCACCTCCAGCCAGAGGATCTCCCCTCCGGCCGTATAGTGCCCGATTTCCAGAGATCCGGTCCAGGCGGCCGAATCGTCTCCCGAGGTCCCGCTTTCGCCCAGAGACCGGCGCAACTGCTCCCGGATGATCCGCAGACTCTCCGGAGGGTGTTTTTCCTCCAGAGTCCGTTTCAGATACACTTCCGGGGAATCACCTGTCAGCTTTTCGATGGCCGGACTGACGTACGTGGTGTTCAGGTCCAGATCCATGGTCCAGACCACATCCGAGATGTTGTCCACCAGAAACCGGTATTTTCTCTCGCTCTCCCGGATCAATTCCGCCGCCCTGCGCTGTTGCGTGATGTCTTCCACCAGCACGGCAAACTGCCGGTCCCGGGGCCGGTAGGCGTGCACCCGGAAATGCCGGTCCAGGGCGGCCGAATAGTCCTCGAACTGTGCGCTCTCCCCGGTCAGCGCCACCCGGCCGAACCGTTTAATCCACTGTGGTTCCGTGTCCGGGAGAACCTCCCGGACACTCCGGCCGATCAGTTGATGCCGGCTAAGCCCGGTCAGCCGCTCGTAAGCCGGGTTCACACTGAGAAAGCGGTAGTCCACCGGCCGGCCGGCCCCGTCACAGATGATCTCATGAAGAGCCAGACCCTGCTGCATCTCTTCGACCAGCGTGCGCTGCTGTTCCTCGCTTTTCTGCAGCTGGATCAGTGAATCGGCCAACCGCGCCTCTGCCCGCTGGCGCTCCAGAACAAGGCCCAGCTGGTTGCAGAAAATCTCAGCCAGTTTCTGCTGGTCAAAGGGGGTGTCCTTCTTCATGATGACCGTGAAATCCCCGAGCATCCGGCCGTCCCGCATGATCTTGACCACAGCCACCTCCCCGGTCCGGAACGTGTGTTCCAGGGTCCGGATCACCGGGTTGGCAAGCGCGTGCCCGGTCAGCTCCCCCAGGGAGGAAAACACCGTGGTGGTCCGGCCGGAAATCTTCTCCGCCCGGGCCGGATCGTGGGGCCACAGGGCTCCCTGGATTTTCCTGCCCAGAACGTTCAGCCCCCGGTCGATCACCGACCGGTTTCCGGCAAGCGCGACCGTCCGGAAAGACTGTCCGTCTTCTTCGTACAGGTTAAAGGCGCCCACCAGTGCGCCGCAGAGTTGCCTGAAATCATCGGTGATCAACCCGAAATCCAGTTCTTCCGGGTTCAGGGCAAACAACCGGTCAGACAGCCGGACCATCTGCTCCAGTGCGTCCTGTTCCCGCTGGCGTTCTGTCACATCCCGGGCCGCCGCATAGACGTACGGACCGTGGGGATGGCTTCGCCACTCAATGATCCGGTACGATCCGTCCCGGCAGCGGTAGCGGTTGGTGAAATTGATGACCTGCCCGCCAGCCGCCAGCCGCCCGGTGGCCGCAATCGTCTTCTCCCGGTCATCCGGGTGCACATGGTCCAGAAACGGCCTCCCCTCCAGCTCTGCTTTTGCGTACCCGAGAATTCGTTCCCACTCCTGGTTGACCTTCAGAAAGCGGCCCTGGCTGTCGGCGATGCACAACAGGTCCAGGTTCACCGAAAAAAACCGCTCCAGTTGTTCCTGGGAAACCACACGGTCATGGACGTCCACCATCGCACTGGTCCAGACGGTCGTTTCGTCGTCCCGGCGCCAGGGAACCGAACGCACTTCCACCCAGCGCGGTTCCCCGGACGCTCCTTCCGGAAGAATCTGCACGGTCATCTGAAACGGCACCTGACGCTCCTGGGCCTTCCGGGCTTTGTCCGCAAAAGACGCCCGGTCCCGGGGCAGCATCCGGGTGACCGGTGTGTTCACCGCCCCTTCGTCCGCTGACCCTTCTGCCGCCGGCTGACCGGTGATCTCACCACTGCAGTGAAGTCCCACCAGCGCGTCCTGTCCCGTCAGGGTCCAGCGAAACAGGCCCACCGGAGCGCTCTCGGTCAGAAGCTGAAGTGTCTTTTCCCGGTCTTCCAGTTCCTCCTGGGCCTTTACCCGTTCCGTGATGTCCCGGGCCGAACAGACAAGCCCCCCTTCCAGCCCCGGCAGGTCCCGGACCGCAGAGAGGTTCCCGTCGAACCAGCGGCGCCCTCCGGGAAGATCCACCCAGTACGTCACCCGCTGGGGCCGGCCTGTGTCCAGTGTCCGGACCATGGCTTCTTTCAACAGGGAATACGCCGGTTCCGGAAAACCGACGTCATCGAAATGCTGTCCCACCAAATCCCCCGGGTTCACCAGCAGAAGGTCCGGATCCGGCGCATAAAACCGCCGGTAAACCATGTCCCTGTCGATCAGGAACACCAGATCATGCAGCGAAGCGATCAATGCATCCCGTTCGTTTCGGCTTTGTTCCAGCGCCTCAAGCAGGCGGGTCTCCCTCTCAGACCCCCTGCTTTCCCTGTTGTTGCGGCCGTTTTCCGGCCCCGTCCCGGAAGCTGCCATCCCCATTCCCCCTTGTTGATTCATCCTCAATCATATTCACCAATTAACCTTCATTATAGCACCCCCTTGTCCGGTCACGCAAAAAATGCCCCTGCCTTCCCAGAAAAAAACACCGTGGACTGCGTCACACGCCGCAGTCCACGGCACACTCCTGAGCCCTCAGGTTCAGCGTCCGGTCAGCCGGTAGGTCAGTTCAACGGAAGCCTCCAGTCGGATCTCCCCGGCAAAGACGACGGTGGACACACCACCCTTGCCTTCTGCCTCCAGGACAGCGTCCTCCATCCGGACCATCTGTCCGCCGGTCTCCAGGACCACAATCTCCTGAACCCCGTCCACACGGACCCCGGCCGCTCCCGCAGCCGCCCGGGCCTTGGCCGCCCCGTCCTGCACGGCCCGTTCAATCAGCCGGGCGGTCTGCGCGTCCTTGGTGTCATCCGACAGGAAAAACTGCATCTGGGAAACGGACTCCGCCCCGGCCCGGATGGCCGCGTCCATGACCGGCCCGGCGGACGTCACGTCCCGGACCGTCACCTGGAGCCTGTGCTGGGCACGGTACCCGGTCACCCGGGTTTCCCCGGTCTGGGGATCCCAGACGGTCACCGGCATAATGCTGACTTCCCCGGTCTCCAGGTCGTCGTCCCGGATGCCCTCCTGCTGGAGGGCGTCCACCACGGCCACCGTTTTCCGGGCGTTTTCCTCCCCGACGGCCGACGTGGCCCCTTCTGTGGCCACCACCACGGTCATCCTGGCCTGATCCGGCGCCACCAATGCCTGGGCCCGGCCGGTCACCCGGACGGTCGGACCCCGGTCTGTGGTGGCTTCTGAACCCGTGGCCCCGGTCAGCACCAGCAAAAAGAGACCGGCCAACAGCAAAACACTCAACGCAATTCTTGTGGGTCTGTTCATGTGGGTTCCCCCCCTTTTCCTATTAGACGTCTCCAGCGTTCGCCGGTTCCCCCCAAAAAAACAAACCTGACGGTCGTCAGGTTTGTTGCAGATACCGTTTCAGTTGCGGCAGGCTGGCCCGTCCGGCGGCCAGCCCTTCCCGGTAGAGGGTTTCCAGCTTGGCCGTGTCCTTTTCCAGCCGGGCCACCGGGTTTGACGTTTCCGGCCGCAGTAGAAAAAGGGTTCCCCTGCGGTGCTCGTCCTCCAGCCGTTCCAGGGTTTCATTGTACCGTTCATGCCGGGTCTCCATGGTCTCCACGAGCCCCGGATATTTCCGGTATACCACACGGGCCAGGGCCGTCGCCCCGGAGGGCGCCTTGCGGTAGCCTTCCGGACGGGTCAGGACCACCACCAGTTTCCCGCAGCCCCGTTCCCGGGCCTGATCCACCGGAATGGGCACGCTGATGCCCCCGTCCATGTATTGCCGCCCCCGGATGGTCACCGGCCGGGCCACAAAGGGCAGGGAACAGGACGCCCGCAGAACGTCCAGTATGTCCTCCCGGCAGTCCCGGTGATCCAGAAACACCCCGTTTCCGGTCTCACAGTCGGTGATCCCCACCGCAAAGTCCGTGGAAGAACCGTAGAAGTCTTCATAATGGAAGGGGACCAGCCGGTTGGGCACCTCTTCGTAGGCAAACGCCGTGCCAAAGATGTTCCCCTCCCGCAGGAGGTTTCCCAGCCCGAAGTACCGGGGGTCATTGATATAGTCAAGCATCACCCGCTTGTTGCGGCCCGGCTGGCCGGACACAAAACTGGCCCCGTGGGTTGCCCCGGCGGACACCCCCAGGCAGCAGTCAAACGACAGATCCGCTTCCATAAAGGCGTCCAGCACGCCGACCGTAAAGAGGCCCCGCATCCCGCCGCCCTCAAGCACCAGTCCATTTTTTGCCATGTGCCCACCTCCCTTCGCGCCCGTCAACCGCTGTTTGTGACAACGGGATGCCACCCGGCATCCCGTCTTTTTTTCTGTTCTCCCGTTTGGCAATCGCTGTCACGGATTGTTCCTCTTCAATTACTTAAACGTCTGCAGGCCCTTGAAGTTTCGGGTGGGCTTGACGAACACCGAGAACAGATCCCGGGTGAGCCGCCGCACCAGCCAGCCCCCGGCCAGGTACAGCAGAAACCAGCCCCCCTGGAGCCAGGGGTTTCCATCCAGAAGAAGGGGCACCGCCGGATAGGCCCCGGCCAGCAGCAGGGCCAGAAAGAACAGACCAATCCGGCTCTTGTTGGCCGACAACCCGTTGATCAGGGTGATGGCCACCTCGCCAAACAGCAGTCCCAGCAGGAACAGATTGAACAGAAGCATCTCTGTACGGGTGAGCCCCAGGAGCCACTGAACGTCCGTCGATCCGGACAGCACGGTCTCCCGGCCCAGCAGACTGATCAGCCCCAGAACGAGCATTCTGCCAAACAGGGAAACGGTCATTCCCCAGAAAAAGCCCAGTCCCAGAGGCATGAAATGCACCCATTTACCCCGGCCGTATCCCCGGACCGTGGTGACCACTTTCTTGCCGGCTTCCCCCAGCACACCCTTGCCCAGGGCCAGAAGCCCCACCAGCAGAAGCCCCGGGGCCGCCTCCGGAAAAAACCGGGCCGGGCCGCCGGCCACCCAGAGGGGCACGCCGACGAACAGAATGCCCGCCAAAACTCCCGGCCCAAAAGGCCCGGTTTCAATGAATTCCAGTTGCCGGTACAGGATCAGGAGTCCAACCGGCAGAAGCAGCACCGTGACGGTTGCCAGAACCACACCCGGAAAGGTTGCCACAAACAATCACCATCCATTTCTGTGTCGGTTTGCTGTCAGGACCGGTCGGTTCCGGCCTGGAGAAAATACGCGGTCAGTGCCCACCCGGCGTCAAAGACCTGTCCGGATGCCCGGCCGGCCTCCTCGGTGTAGGCCTGTTCCGGATGGTCCTGGGGCCGGGTGCTGTCGTAAATCAGGTAAGGTACCGGCTCATGGTTGTGGGTCCGGGTCCGGACGGGGGTTGCATGGTCCGGCAGAACCATCAGGCGAAACGGTGTGCCCTTTGCCCGCAGTTCTTCCACCAGGGGAACAGCCACCCGCCGCTCGATTTGTTCAATGGCTTCAATTTTTCCGGCCAGGTTTCCCTGGTGTCCGCATTCATCCGGGGCCTCCAGATGCAGGTAGACGAAATCCGCGCCGTCTTCCAGCACCTTGTTGGCGGCCTCCCGTTTGCCCTCAAAATTGGTGTGCAGGTTGCCGGTGGCCCCTTCCACATCGATGCTCTTCATGCCGGCAGCAATGCCGATCCCCTTGATCAGGTCAACCGCTGAAATGACTGCTCCGCTCAAACCGAACTTTTCCCGGAAGGGATCCAGAAGGGGTTTGGTGGCCATCCCCCAGAACCAGATCCCGTTGGCCGGCCGCAGTCCCCGGGCCCGGCGGTCCCGGTTCACCGGATGGTCCGCCAGAAAGGCGGCCCCCTGTTCCAGAAGGGCGGCCACCGGCCCGGCGGCCGCCCCCCTGGGCAGGTGTTCCCGCACGGGCTGGCCGGTGATGTCATGGGGCGGCGTCAGCTCGAGATCCTGACGGCCCTCGTGCCACAAGAGCAGATGCCGGTAGCTGATTCCCCCAAAAAACGAGAACATCTCTGTGTTTAGTGCCCCGGCCAGATCCCGCATCAGGATCCGGGATTCCTCGGAAGGGATCTCCCCGGCGCTGTAATCAATCATGGTCCGGTCCCCGAACGCCGGTTCCCCGGACAGGGTCACCAGGTTGCAGCGAAACGTCACGTCCGTGTCCGCCAGATCGACCCCCATGGAAATGGCCTCCAGGGACGACCGGCCGCTGTGGTAACGCTCCGGATCGTAGCCCAGCAGGGCCAGATTGGCCACGTCACTGCCCGGGGCCATATGCAGTGGAACCGTCTTCACCAGTCCCACTTCCCCCTGGCGGGCCAGTTCGTGCAGAAAAGGGATCTGCGCCGCTTCCAGCGGGCTTTTTCCTCCCAGTTCATCATAGCGCTCATCGGCCATTCCGTCTGTCAGCAAAACAATGTATTTCATCCAGTCACAACCCTTCCGTCTCGGTAAAAGTCCTATCTATAGAAATATATCACAAACGGTGGGGAAAAAAAACACGAAACCCCCGCCGGACTTGCCCCTTTTCCGCTGTTGTGCCATAATATTTTCGTATGACCGCAGGAACAACCTGTTTTCAATGCAAGACCCATAGAGACGAGGAGGAAAACCATGAGCAAAATTCAGATGAACGTCCCTCTGGTGGAGATGGACGGAGACGAAATGACACGGATTCTGTGGGGCTGGATCAAGGAGATCCTGATCGAGCCATACGTGGATCTGAAAACCGAGTACTACGACCTGGGCCTGACCGAACGGGACAAAACCGATGACCGGATCACCGTGGAAGCGGCCGAAGCCACCCGGAAGTACGGGGTGGCCGTGAAGTGCGCCACCATTACGCCCAACGCCCAGCGGGTGGACGAATACAAGCTCAAGCACATGTGGAAAAGCCCCAACGGCACCATCCGGGCCATCCTGGACGGGACGGTGTTCCGGGTCCCCATTACGGTGAGCTGCATCCGGCCGTTTGTCCGGTCCTGGCAAAAACCCATCACCATTGCCCGTCACGCCTACGGGGATGTGTATAAAAACGTCGAGCACATTGTCGACGGACCCGGCCGGGCGGAACTGGTCTTTACCGACGACCTGGACAATGAAACCCGCCAGACCATCCAGCAGTTTGACGGCCCCGGTGTGATCATGGGCATGCACAACACCAACAAGTCCATTGAGAGCTTCGCCCGGGCCTGCTTCAACTACGCCCTGGACCAGAAGGAAGAACTGTGGTTTGCCACCAAGGACACCATTTCCAAAAAGTACGACCACACCTTCAAGGACGTCTTCCAGGAGATCTTCGACAACGAGTATGCCGACAAATTCAGGGAAGCGGGCATCGAGTACTTCTACACCCTGATCGACGATGCGGTGGCCCGCATCATGCGCTCCGAAGGGGGCATCATCTGGGCCTGCAAGAACTACGACGGTGACGTGATGAGCGACATGGTGGCCGCGGCCTTCGGTTCCCTGGCCATGATGACCTCCGTTCTGGTGTCACCGGACGGGTACTTTGAATACGAGGCGGCCCACGGCACGGTGACCCGTCACTACTACAAGTATCTGGAGGGCGAAGAAACGTCCACCAACCCCATGGCGACCATCTTTGCCTGGACCGGTGCCCTGAAAAAGCGGGGCGAAATGGACAACATCCCGGCCCTGATGGACTTTGCCGACCGGCTGGAAGCCGCCAGTCTGCAAACCATTGAAGACGGCCAGATGACCAAGGACCTGGCGCTTTTGGCCGACCTCCCCAACAAGAAAGTCCTCACGTCCAGACAGTTTCTCGAGGCCATTGCCTCCCGTCTGGATGTCTGATTCACCCGGATGGGTCATTACACATGAAATAAAAGAGCAGTCCGCCGGAGGACTGCTCTTTTGATTCATGTCGTCCCGAGACTGCCCGTTATGTCTTTTCCGGACCACCGGGCCCTCCGTTCCCTGTTTCCGGCCCTGCCGGTGTGTCGTTCCCGGACGGCACTTTGCAGCCTGCCGAACGTTCCAACCGGCTCAGCAGCCGGTTCTTTCCTTCATTGACCAGAGCCCAGGCACAGCCAACCCCCCGGCGGACCCACAGGGCGTCCGCCGGACAGTTCCAGTGACAGGCCCCGCATTCCATGCAGCGCCCCCGGTGCCTGATCCGGGACTTTGTCTTTCCGCCTCGTTCCTCCAGGACAAACACCCCGTGGGGACAGACCTCCAGACAGCGGCCACAGCCGATGCAGCGCTCCGGAGTGTATTGCAGGGACAGATGTCGTTCATCGTATTTGAGCATCGTCTCACCTCCACAGGACGGACAGAAACCGGACCAGACCGGCCAGCACGCCCAGACTCACCAGAGGGATCAGCCAGCGGGACTCCCGCCGGACCCCGGACAGCGAGGTAAACGTGGACGATCCGGTAAGACTAAAGGCCAGCCAGGCGCTCCAGGACAGGTGGACAAGCCCCATGCCCTCTGGGACGACCGCCAGCAGCCAGACCGCCGGAAGCCACAAAACCCCGGCCAGAAGGCCCCCCAGGCCAAAGGACCGGAAGGGACTCAGGGGAAGAAGCGCCCCAAAGGTCACAAGTCCGGCCAGAAGGCCCGGCAACAGGGCTGCTCCCTGCCTGAGTCCGGCCGCCACCGGATCCGGATGACCGGAGAACCAGAAGACCGGCACCAGAAGCACCGCCGCCCCGGCCACCAGCTCAAGGCCCCTGCGGATCTCCACCGGAAGGACCCGGAGCCGGTCGGCCAGCGTAAACCGGACCCGGCGCATGTCCGGCCCGGCGGTCACGTTCTCCAGAAAGCCGGGCAGATCGGCCGCCCTGACCGGTCCGTAGTCCACCGTCCAGCCGCTTTTCCTCCGGATATGGTGGGGTTCCATGGAGACCGCCCCCAGCTGGGGGACGATCACCCGCCGGTGATCGACCAACCCCTCAATGCCCGACGTCTTCAGCCGGCGGACCAGTTCGGCCGAACCGAAGGTTCCCTTGCCGGCTGCACACCACACATTGATGCCATCGGTATCCAGGACCAGCAGCCAGACGCTGCGGCCGGACAGGGCCACCCGCACCAGGTCCACACTCCAGCGGTAGTTCCCGGTGGCCAGCACCGGGTCCCCGGGACCCGGACGCCCCAGGGCGTAAAGGCCAGGAGGGACCCGGAACCGGTGACGACCGATCCCCCAGAGGACCCGCCAGTGTCCCACCCGCTCCCCGGAGGTCAGCCGGCTGTCCAGAACCGGCACCCGCCCTTCGCCCCTCTCCAGGACACCGGTCGTCCGGATCCGTCCGTCACGGGCCGGGTCCGGCGCCCGGCCACCCTGCAAAATTTCCGCCAATGTCATGTCTCCAAACCTGGAGACGATTTCCTCGGTCACTCAGTCGCAGGCGCTCTGACGGCCTGCCCTCCAGGGCATACGGATCATTCGTGTCACCTCTTTCCGGATCAATACAACCAAATTCTACCACTTTTCCCCCGTTGAATGAACGGAAACCGGGGTCCTGTGTTAAAATGATACCGTATTTAAGGAGGAGACCCCATGGACAACGGACAACAACATCCCCTCAGAAGCGCCGGCCACCGTTCAGCGGGCCGTCTGTTTCTGGTCATCCTGTTTCTTCTCCTCACCGCCGGCCTGTGGATTCCCTCCGGCTGGCTGGACCGGCCGGGACTGCAAATCGGGTTTACCCAGCTGGTGCTGGTTCTTCTCCCGGTCCTTCTCTACGGAGCGGTGCACCGGCCTGACCGCAAGACCCTGTTCCCCCTGGGCCGGCTGTCCCTCCGGGACGGAGTGGCCGTCATTCTGGGGTGCGTCTTTCTGCTGCCGGTGGGTTCCTTTTTCAACGGCCTGGTCTACTGGGGGATGAACGCGCTTTGGGGAGACGTTCCCCTGCCCCAGCTGCCCATCGGGCCGGAACACGGCACCCTGGCCTTCTTTCTGGTCCTGGCGGCCCTGCTGCCCGGGATCACCGAAGAGCTGCTGGCCCGGGGGATCCTCCTGCGGACCTTCCGGCCCCTGGGAACCCGAAGCGCCCTGTGGATCAGCGCCCTGCTGTTTGCTCTCCTGCACCTGCATCCGGTCAATTTTTTCGGCCCCCTGTTCCTGGGCCTGTTTTTCGGCTGGGCGGTGCTCCGGACGGGCACCCTGCTGGCGGCCATGTTGGGGCACAGCGTCTACAACGGCCTGGTGATCGGTCTGAACTTTTCCGGGCTCCCGGCCGCCCCGGCAGCCCCGGATCTGCCCGTCCGGGCGGTTCACCTTCTGGAAGCGCTGCCGGGGGCGGTCCTCTTTTCCCTGGCCCTGTGGTGGCTTCTGCGCCGCTGGAACCGGACAGGCGCACCGCCGCTGGAACCTCCCCTGGAGGCCCTGCGGACCACGGGACGTCTCTTCTGGCGGGAACCGGCCCTTCGGGCCGCCGCTGCACTGTACCTTGCTCTTTGCCTTCTGATTGTCATCCTGTGACAGACTCTGCAACCGGAGGAACACCCATGACCCCTCAATCAAACAACAACGCCTGGCGTTTTCTGGACACGGGCACCGCCCGGGGCGCCGAAAACATGGCCATCGATGAAGCTCTGCTCGTTCACTGCCGGGAGACCGGCCGGCCGGTGATCCGGTTTTACGGCTGGGACCCGCCCACCCTGTCTCTGGGCTTTTTCCAGAAAGCCACCCGTGAGGTGGACCCGGACCGGTGCCGGGAGGAAGGCATCGACCTGGTCCGCCGGCCCACCGGCGGCCGGGCGGTGCTGCACGACCGGGAACTGACCTACAGCGTGATCATCCCGGAAGACCATCCCCTGATGCCCCGGACGGTGACCGAATCCTACCGGCGGATCTCCATGGCCCTTCTGGCGGGCTTTCACAAGCTGGGCATTCCGGCCACCCTGTCCGGGGAAACCACCATCCGGACCGCGGATTTTCGTTCGGCGGCCTGTTTTGAAGCCCCCTCCAGTTACGAGGTGGTGGTGGACGGCAAAAAGATCGTCGGCAGCGCCCAGGTCCGCCGGGACGGCATGATCCTCCAGCACGGGGCCATCATGATCGACTGGGATGTGGACCAGCTGTTCCGGGTCCTGATCACCAAAGACCGGGACAGCGCCCAGCGGATGAAAGTGTTCCTGCGCCAGAAGGCCACCACCATCCGGGAGGTCACCGGACAGACCCCGGACTACGACACCCTGAGCCAGGCTTTTTTCGGCGGCTTCAGGGACGAACTGGCCCCCGGCCTGCAGGCCGACCGGCTCAGCCGGGACGAACAGACCACCGCCCGGCGGCTCTGCCGGGACAAATACGACCATTCGGACTGGACTTTTCGCAAGTAGGGCCACTCCGGGAAAGGACGAACCATGGACAACGCCCAACGATCCTTTACGGTTTCCCCCACAACCCTGACACTTCTCCAAACGCATCGCGACACCCTGATCGCAGACGTCAACCGCCAGATGGAACGCCGGCCGGACCTGGACCGGCTGATCGGCCCGGGAAACCGGGACCGCATGCGCAACAACCA
>SKMO01000081.1 GCA_007121025.1 Bacillota bacterium
CGAGGAGGTCTGTTACAACAGTGCCGCAGCCCGGCGCTTGTTGGGGGCTGCCGATGAACCGGTGCTTCTGACTCCGGAACGGGTGGCCCGGATTCTGCTGGACACCGGAGGCGGACGTAAGGGGGTCCCGGCGGGCCGACCGTTTCGGATCCTGATCAACAAGGCGGAGGGGTATTTGCGAAGCCGGGAAGCGTTTCGCCTGAAAGCCGTGTTGGAAACTGCCGGCGTGCCCGCTGTGGTGGCGTCCCTCTGGCAGAAGACCATCCTGACCAGACGGCCTCCTGCGGTTTCCGTGGTGATCCTGGCGGCGGGGATGAGCCGGCGGATGGGCACCGGCAAGCAGATGCTGGCCTGTGGAGACCGCCGGTTTCTGGAAGCGGCGGTGCGGTTGTACCAGCCTTTCGGACCGGTGCTGGTGGTGCTGGGGCATGAAGCCGCGCAGATTCGCAACAGCCTCGATCTGGGCGATGCGGACACCGTGGTCAATGAGCATTACAGGGATGGCATGAGCACGTCACTGCGTCTGGGTGTGCAGACGGCGATGGACCGGGGGGCGGAGGGCATTCTGTTGGCGTTTTGTGATATGCCCCATCTTCAGGCGGAAACGGTGGACCGGATCCTTTGGGAAGCCTCACTCCATCCCGACCGGATGGTGATCCCTGTCTATGAAGGCAAGGATGGGCATCCGGTGGTGTTCCCCCGACGGTTTTTCGGCGATCTTCTGGCGATAGAAGGGGACCGGGGGGCCCGGGAATTGGTGCACAGACGGCCGGAAGACGTGGTCCGGCTGCCGGTTGAAGACCGGGCGGTGACCGAGGACATTGATGAAATGGACACTTATCGGGTGGTCAGTGAAAGGGAAGGATGGGATCAGCGTTGAAGGTTGTTATCAGGGGAGCGGGCGACTTGGCCAGTGGGGTGGCGGTCGTCCTGCACATGGCCGGTTGTCGTGTTGTCATGACAGATCTGCCCCGTCCGACGGTGATTCGCCGGACGGTTGCGTTTGCCCAGGCGCTGTTTGAAGGATCTTGGGAAGTGGAAGGAATCCGGGCGGTCAGTGCCGCAGCGCAGGATGTGGACCGGGTGTTGGTGGAAGGGATGATTCCGGTGCTGGCGGATCCGGAAGGCCGGATCATCCGAAGCTGGAAACCAGACGCCGTGGTGGACGCCATTTTAGCCAAACGTAATCTCGGCACGGCAAAAGGCGATGCCCCGGTGGTGATCGGACTGGGTCCCGGATTTACTGCGGGTCAGGATGTCCATGCGGTGATTGAAACCATGCGGGGCCACCATTTGGGGAGAATCATTCTGGAGGGATCGGCGCTCCCCAATACGGGAACCCCCGGGGAAATCGGCGGCCGGTCGGATGTCCGGGTTTTGCGGGCTCCGGATGACGGCGTGTTTCGGGAACGGGCGGCAATCGGCGATGAGGTGGTGGCCGGTCAGGTTCTGGCAATGGTGGGTGATCTACCGGTCACGGCGCCGTTTGACGGTGTCCTGCGGGGACTGCTTCACGACGGACTGCCTGTGGTGAAAGGGTTCAAGGTGGGGGATGTGGACCCCAGACCGTTCCGGGAACACTGTTTCACGGTGTCCGATAAGGCCCGTTCCTTGGGTGGTGCGGTTCTTTGCGCCCTGTTGTATCTGAGGAGGAGTGAGTGAGTTGGATTACAAGGTGTTGAAAGCCCTGGAGGCGAACCAGGGACGGGAAATGGCGCTGGCGACCATTGTGCGGGTCCGGGGAAGTGCTCCCCGCCATGAAGGAACCCAGATGTTGGTGTTTGAGGATGGAAGCTTCGTGGGGACGGTAGGTGGCGGTTGTGGTGAAGACCGGATCCGGGCTGGTGCACAGATGATCATTGAGCAGCAGCAGAGCCAGTTCATGCAGATTCTTCTGAATGATGACATCGCCATGGAAGAGGGGATGATCTGTGGCGGCAATCTGGAGACGTTTGTCGAGTACATCGATGATCCAGGTCCCTATCTGCGGGCGGTGAGACTGGTGGATGCCAATGAAACCGGTCTGATGATTTACAGTATGGATGATCCTGGGGAGAAAACCCTTTATGCCGGGGACGGGCGCATCCTTCTGGGGCCGGACCGGGGACTGTCTGCGGATCAGGTGGACGCACGGATCCGCAAATCACGGCTCGTCCTGGAAGACCGCGTGGTGCTGGCGCCGGTGCTGCCCACGGAAAAACTGTTGATTCTGGGAGGCGGTCACGTGGCTCTTCCGGTAGCGCGGATCGGGAAAATGCTCGATTTCGAGGTTACGGTGGCCGACGACCGGAAGGAGTTTGCCAATGCCGACCGGTTCCCTGACGCTGACCGGGTGCTGTGTGCGCCCTTTGATGAACTTCTGGAGGGTTACCCGCTGGATGGCAATACGTTTGTGGTGCTGGTCACCCGGGGTCACACCTACGATGGTGTCTGTCTTCAGCACATTCTTCCCGGAGACTGGCGGTACATCGGAATGATCGGATCGCGCAAGCGTGTCCGGATGCTCAAGGAAGCCCTGGTGGAAAAGGGATTCGACCGGGACCTGCTGGACCGGATCCATTCGCCGGTGGGACTGAAGATTGGTGCGGAAACCCCGGAGGAGATCGCCATTTCGATCCTGGGGGAGATCATTGCGGTCCGTCGCGGGAAAGATTCCAAGCCGGGATCAGTTTCGTGAAAAAATTAATTAGGTTAAATTATACAAAAATAGTTAAATTGTATTAAAGGAAACGCAAAGTTGTTGTAGAATAGGAATGTAAACTCAAACTGTGTGTTGTCTCCCGGTCAGGGAGGTAAATAAATTTGGAATAGGTAGGTGTTATCATGATCAGACTGAAAGAATTTGATCCGGAAATTGATGCGGTCCTTAAGCAGGAAATCAACAGACAGGACCAGAAGATCGAGCTGATTGCGTCGGAAAACTTCGTCAGCCCGGCAGTGATGCAGGTGCAGGGAAGTGTTCTGACCAACAAGTACGCAGAAGGATATCCCGGCAAGCGTTACTACGGCGGTTGTGAGTACGTGGATATTGCAGAAGATCTGGCCAGAGACAGAGCCTGCGAACTGTTTGGTGCCGACCATGCGAATGTACAGCCGCACTCCGGTGCCAGTGCCAACCTGGGTGTCTACCTGGCTGTGTTGGAGCCCGGGGATACGGTTCTAGGGATGAGCCTTGCTCACGGCGGTCACCTGACACACGGTTCCCCGGTCAATATTTCCGGCCTGTGGTTTGATTTCCAGTCCTACGGCGTGGACAAGGAAACGGAAATGATCGACTATGATGAAGTCAGAAAAAGAGCTCACGAAGTCAAGCCCAAGCTTCTGGTCGCCGGTGCTTCGGCGTATTCCAGGACCTTCGACTTTCAGAAGTTCAGAGAGATTGCCGATGAAGTCGGGGCACTGTTTATGGTCGACATGGCTCACATTGCCGGACTGGTGGCTGCCGGATTGCATCCATCGCCCATTCCCTACGCTGATTTCGTGACGACGACGACGCACAAGACACTTCGGGGCCCCCGTGGCGGAATGATTCTGTGCAAGGAAGAGCACGCCAAGAAGATAGACAAAGC
>SKMO01000038.1 GCA_007121025.1 Bacillota bacterium
CGACAATCGGCTCACCCATCGAACCCGTACCAGGTTCATATGTGAAGTAGCAAGCGTTGCTTGGGTGATAATTGATTTCTCCGTCAATATTTCCCCATGCGCTACCAAACTTCACGTATGTTTCACCATTACCTGGTCCGCCATTTTCGGGTTCGCAGATCTTATACTTCAGCCACATGCCCCAGTTGCCTCTTGTGTTAAACCGTTGGCCTTCGCCCCAGGCGGTCTCATCTTCCCAGATACCCTCATACTCGAATCCTGAAGCCAGATCTTCAAGGCGATCTGTCTTAAAGGGTTCTTCTCCGGCCTTCACCTGTGTAACCCCATAAGGAGCCAGATCAATCGTGTACCATGTGCCGTCCTCGACCTGATGGCCAAAAAGGACTTCGTTGTTATCGCCATCCAGGCCCCATGCAAGCTGCAGTGCTCTGTAGTCTGAATCCTGTTCCAGGACCGTGAACGTATTGGCAGCAATGTTGTAGGAGAAAAATCCCTTGAAATTGTTTCCACCACCTGCACCGGTGCCACTGCTTCCATAGATCACGCCGTCTTTGAAGACGATGTCACCTTGGGAAAGATCCTCGGGGGATCCCATTGAGATTGGGGCCGACACGCCAGTGACGATACCGTCGCTGTCGACATTCACCTCAATCAGTTTGTCCGACTGGTTAAGGACGTACCAATAGGAGCCTCCTGCGAAGGTCGCACCCAGAACATTTTCACTGTTTGAAAACTTGTTGTCAGGGTCTGCATTGATCACTGCTTCCGTCTTGATATCGTAGAAGTAAAGGCTGTTCTGGCTCAGGCTGAAGTAGAGCCGACCATTGTCCTCGTCGAAGGCGAGGGCATTCGGATACCACCAGGGACCGACGTTTACTCCCGCTGCAGCCCATACGTCTTCGAAAAGAATACTGGATTCATCAGCAAACGGATCGACAACATAGATATTTCCATCATTATCCCTGTTACTCCCTATAGCTGTCGTCGTTCCGATACCAAAGATCGTTGCGCTTTTGATCTCTCCAAGACCTGCAAAGCGCTCCACCACGGCATGAGCAGAAATAAACAGGCAGTCTCCGATTTCTGCACCTAATTCTGCAAGCGGAATACACTCTCTATAGGATTCCACACCATCCAGATCATCATCCCCATACGGGTACAGCCCTGGGATGGGATTGGTTCCCCATCTGTTCGCACGTGTCTGTGGAATGCCCTCATATTCCAGAGAAACAGCAAGATGCGTTTCATATATAAGCCAACCATCTGCAAGAGCATCTTCGTTCAAAGCATATGTTACACAGATTTTTTCTCCGTCATTGGAAATCGACACTGTTCCGACTTCCTTGTTCTGTCCGGCCAGCAACAGAATTTCCAGCGGGCCGCAATCTCCACACTCAGATTCTGCCCCGGACATGGCAGGCAGGAATGTCAGTACCATCGCAAATGCGACAAAAACCGCCAGCCATTTATACCTGCGATAGCTGTACATACAATTCATCCTCCCCTTCTTTAATACAGATCAAAGAATTACATGTTCTCGTTCGGTCATGGCCTTCCACAATCGTTTTCGAATCAGAGTTAACCACCTCCAAAAACACCAAAAACCGGCCTTGGCAGGCCGGTTACGCAACTCACTCCACTGGAACTAAAGCGTCCAAATTGGATCCAGGTTCATCATGTCCTGAAAACTATATGTGTAATCTACGTTCATTCTATACTCATCGCCAAAATATACAACCATCAATTAACCCCGAATTCAGCTAAAAACACGGCTCATTCGCTCTATTTTGTGCTTCAGCCTTCCCCATTCCTTTTTTTGTAAGCAAACCGTCTAAAAAGGCCTCAAATCGGCTTATATTCAAACACAGATATTATATTCAAGAAGCCTTCATCGTTTACTTACTTCGCCAACGGAAATCCGGCGATCACCGGATCCAGCCAGTCCTCCTGAATGGTCTCAATAGTCCCCGCATCACTGGCTGCTGCCACACGGGGATCCAGAGGCATCCGGATCCAGTGGGGGATGCCAAACCGGGCGGCTGTCCCTTCCACCTTGCTTTCACCAAGCACCGCATGGCGGGTCTCACAGCCCGGGCACTGGAAATACGACATGTTCTCCACCAGTCCCAGCACCGGCACATCCATGTCCCTGGCCATCCTGACGGCCTTTTCGACAATCATCGAGACCAGCTCCTGAGGAGAGGTCACCACCACAATCCCATCAAGGGGGAGATTGCCCAGAACTGTCAGGGCCACATCCCCGGTCCCCGGAGGCATGTCCACCAGCATGACATCAACGTCCTGCCAGATCACCTCGGACCAGAACTGTTTCACCATGTTCCCGATCAGCGGTCCACGCCAGATCACCGGATCGCTGGTCTCCTTCAGAAGAAGGTTCATGGACACCACCTGAATGCCGGTTTTCGTCTTCCGGGGATACAGTTTGCCCTCCCGGTCAGCCTCCATCAGGCCCTCCAGTCCAAAGGCCCGGGGAATCGACGGACCGGTGATGTCCGCATCCAAAATGGCCGTCCGGTATCCCTTTCGCTGGAGCGACGTCGCCAAAAGAGCGGTCACAAAAGACTTGCCCACGCCCCCCTTGCCGCTGATCACCCCGATGACCGTTTTCACACTGCTTTCCGGATGCAGGGCCTCCTTGGGCAGTCCTTCCCCCGGTTCCCGGGGCGTTCCGCCACACCCCTGCGCTCGTTCCTGTCCATGGTTCTGACTCATGTCCGACCTTCCTTCCTTCGTCCTTTTTGCTCTCTCCTGCAGGCAGGGCCTGCAGGAGGGAGCGATCATCAAACTCCTCAACAATACGCCTTCCCAACACACTCCACGCTTGCCCGACCCCTTCGCCGGTTCACCGTTTGTCACCCTCTCATTTATAACATATGTTCAGTACAAAGTTATTCTAACACAACCGTTCCCAAATTCCAACAAACCCGGTTTGGATTCGACCATCATACTGGTTCCAGGCTAAGACGCCAAAAAAAACGTTCCCGGCCATGACAGCCGGGAACGCACAGAGGTTGACTTATTCGTCGTCTTCGTCCTCTTCATCGTCATCATCGTCGTCGTCATCTGTTTCCGTGTCATCATCGTCAGTGGCCGTTCCCACGATCTCAATGACACCATCACGGTAGTTCACGTCAAATCCCATGGCTTCCAGGATAAACCGAAGGGGAAGAACCATCCGCCCGTTCATGATCATTGGGGGAACGTCCAGATCCACGACTACATTGTTCACTGTGGCCACTCCGTCTTCCAGATAGATCACCATGGTCACATCGTCCTTCTCTACGGTCACGGTCCGTGCATCCGAATCCCAGTCCACCGAAGCGCCAAACGCCGCGGTCAGCGCCCGGACCGGAACCAGCGTCCGGCCGTCCTTGATGACCGGAGGCGTGTCAAACTTAAACTGTGCACTCTCGGAAACAATGGCGTCCACATCCAGAGGCACCACGCCCCGGTACTGTTGGCGGATCTCAGCCATCTGTCTGGCCAGTTCAGCAATTTCCTCACCGCTGTACTGGTTTCGGGCAGCCTCTTTCAGGGCCTCCAGGCTCTCTAACCAGACTTCTTCAAGAAACTCCGGATTTCCCGGTGCGTCCGGTCTGCCCGGCGCGCCAAGCAGCATCCCCGGTCCAGCCAGTACCATCGTCACAACCACAAACAGTGCAATCCATTTTTTCATGTTGATTCACTCCTCCTTGTTTAATCAAACGTTCAGCTTTAAATGAATACATCCTTCTATGTAACAATACGTCCAACGAACTGATTTTCGGTTCATGTTGCAGAAATCCGCTTATCTTTCCGGTTTTCTTCCCGGAACATCCTCCGGCGGGCCCGGGGGAGTCAATCCGTGATTGCGCTCCTCTTCGTCCTCCGGTTCACCTGGTTCTCCAACAGGCACGTCGCCCTCCGGTTCTCTGTCTGCCGGCGAACCGTTATCCAGCCAGGGTGGTCCCGGATGATCCTCTTCACCGTGAGGTGGTCCCTGCGGACGTCCGGCAAGCCGTTCATCCCGGCGGGCCAGCAGTTCCCCCACCCGGGCGTTTCGAAACTCCTCAACCCGCGGGGGTATCCCCGGTTCTTCGTCCCCTTGATCCGTTTCCTCTTCCGTCAGCAAGCCGTACCGGCCCAGGGACAGTCCCCTTTCCCTGGCTGCGGCGGCCTTCTCCGGAAGGACCGGGAGCACCAGACTCCGGGAAACCGCCTGAGCCGGGCCTTCAAGCACACCTTCCAGCTGCCGGGCCAGGTCTTCAGACTCCTCGGCATCCTCCCGCACACTGTAGCCCAGTAGAAGCGCCGCGTCATCCCCCAGATACCCGGCCTCCCGCAACCGGCCAATGAACTGGTCCAGGACTTCCGGGAGAGGCCGGCCGTTCCAGGCCGGATCCAACAGGTCCCCGGTCCGCTCATCCAGAGGCCGCAGGCCGATCACCGTCAGATCAGCGGCCACCTCAATCTCCAGACTGGGGTTGGCGTCCACACTGATCCAGGCTGCCGCCACCGCCGGAGACGCCGGCGAAAACAACCCGGCCGGCGAAAGCATGCTGCCCAGAAACAGAAGCACAATGGCCGCTGCCGCCAGAATGGCCGTCCGTCCGGAACGGGACACCGCAATGTCCTCATCGGTGAAATAGATCTCACCGGCCAGATCCATACCGGGTTTACGCCGGACTTTCCGGTACAACCCGTCACTTAAGACCACCGCGTCCCTGTGTCTTATTTTCACAATTCTTCCCTTATAGAGCATCTCCGGTTTCCTCCTCCCGTTCAAACACAAGGTCCCGGATCAGATCCAGGTCACTGTCAAGCAGTACAATGGCCGCCAACAGATACTGGCGATTCAGGGTCATCAGGCGGTCTGTGGCGCCCAGCTCTGTTTTCATCTGGCGCCGGGGAAGCCGCTTTTTCTGTTTTATCCAGCGGATCCATTCCGGACGCCCGGCCACTTCCCGGGCCAGCCGCAGAAGATTCTCCCGGGTGTCCCGGTGTTTGGGACTGACCTCCGCCAATTTGGAAAAAGAGATCCCGTAGTCCCGGAGCTGCGCCTCATACTCACGGATCTCCAGTTTCAGCATTTCCTGCTGTTCCAGATCTGCTCCCGCGCCGGCCACCGCCAGGTCCTCATCTTCCAGAGGAACCATCCGGGTGCGGTCCTTTTCCTGCCGCCAGAAATCAATGATCCGGTGGCGGATCAGCGTGGCGGCGTACCCCTCAAAGGAACCCCGGTCCGCATCGTAGCGGCGCACCGCCTCATAGAAAGCCTCCATGGCCACCCCCAGTTCCTCACTGTTCCGGGTGTCCACGTAACGCCCGGTCACCCGGGAGACCGTCCGGACCACAAAGGGCATGTAGGATGCGATCCAGTCATCCTGTTCACTGGACTGGACGGTCTCCCGGACGGTCTCCCGTCCACCACGAATGGCCCGAAGCCGCCCGTCCATATGCTGTTTTCCTGGCTCATTCGGTTTCATCATCTGTTAACCCTCGCTGCTTCATTACAATAATAAGATACGGAGCCGGACGTTCGTTTCGGTGCATTTTGAACGTCTGCTATCTAAAAAGGACTCAGCGCAATGTCCGTTGCCGCCAAGCCCTTCCTGTTCATGTTCAGTTTTACCGGATGGCCGTTTGTCTGCCGGACTTCCGGTGTCCGGACAGATCGGCCGGCAACTGCCCGGTCAAAAAGTGGTGCACAGCCTCCCGGCTGTCCCCCTGAATCCCCGTAACCACGGAAATGCTCCAGGCCTCCAGCAGTTGGGTACAGGGATGGCTCACCGATCCTGCAATCACCACGTGAGCATCCAGACCGCTCAGATAGTTGGGCAGAAATCCGGCGTTCAACCCCGGATTGACCAGGGTTTCCTCCCGAAGGATCCGAAGGCCGTCTGTGTAAAACAGCTGAAAGTCCGTACAGCGGGCCAACTGACAGGCCACCTGGCCACTGTCACTGGCAACAACAATCTTCATGTTCTCACACCTTTCACATCACCGGTTAAATCCCATTTCTCCGGTACCCCTTTTGACGATTCAAGGGCCAACGTGTCCAGGCCGAACGCCTGTCGACACAGCAAACAGAACAGGGGCTCCTCCAGCCGCTGTTTGTGCCTGCGGCAACTGGTTTTCCGGCTGGACCGGAGATCCGTCACCCCCACGGTTTTGCCGGCTTATCCTTCAGAACCACTTTTTACCGGACAACCGGCCTTCCCGCGCTGGTGTTTCTCACAGCATTTCCGGCAGGCCTTCAGGTCCACGGCCTCCTCCAGCCCCTCACAGAGACGGTAATCGCCCCCTTCAATCTTCAGGACCACACCGTCCACCAGAGAGGACGCCAGTTTCTGCCGGGCATCGGCGTAAATCCGCTGCACGGTCGTCCGGGCCACGTCCATCCGGGCGGCACACTCCTCCTGGCTGAGCCCTTCTCCATCGATCAGGCGAATGGTCTCATATTCTTCCACGGTCATCGCCTGAATCCTGGCTCCTTCCCGAACGTTCAGGGGGCCGAACAGATTCTGGCGGGGCAGCGCACATACCACCCTGCGTTTTCTTGGTCTTGGCATCGTTTCACCTCATAAAGAAATGACCCCGGCAGCCAGCCGGACTCCTGTCATCGATCGCTGTGTCTCGTTTGCACAGGGCCACTGTCCCGAGACCAGGGCCCCCAATGTGTTCCTCTTCAGGTACGTTCATCATAACATGAGGCGAACATATGTCAAATTGCCAATCAAATCAACCAGCCCTGAAACGCCCGGCGACCGGAACAGGGCCCGTCCCGTTTTCACCGGCAATCAAGAACCGCAGGCACCCCGGTGTGCGTGTTCCTGGCAGACCGCACTGTCTGTCTCCAGGACGCCCGCCAGAAACTGACGGACCACCTCGGTCACATCTCCCCGGGCACCGGTGATCACCTGGATCCCCAGATCCCCGAACAACCCGATGGCCGATCCGCCCATTCCCCCGGAAATGATCACCCGGGCCCCCAGGTTCTTCAAAAAAGCCGGAAGCACTCCCGGGGCATGCCCCGGGTTGGCCACCTCATGGTCCCCCACGATTTCCCGGCCTTCCACATCAAACACCACGAACTGCGCACAATGACCAAAATGTTCAGAAACATTCCGGCCCTCACTGGCTACGGCGATCTTCATCTGTTTTCTCCTTTTTCTTCAAATTTGTTTGCACTGATTGCTCTTGCTCTCCGTCATCTGTCTCAACGAGCACCCGGCGCAACGTGTCGGCCAGCCCGGAAAAAGCCTCCCGGACCGCCGGGGAGGCACTCAGCACGCTGCGCCCCTCCTGTTGTGCCCGGGGAACCGACGGATCAAAGGGAATCTTCCCCCACACGGGAAGTCCCGCCTGAGAACAGTACCCTTCGATCTCTCCGGTCAACCTGGCTGACACGTCACTTCCATTGATGCACACCCCCAACCGTCCGCCAAACGTCCGGGCCGTGTCCACCAGCCGGCGCAGATCCGACAGTCCGGAACGGCTGGGCTCGGTGACAGCCAGAATGACCCGGGCCCCCTTCAGGGAGGCAATCACCGGACAGCCGATTCCCGGCGACCCGTCGATCACCGCCCACATCCCCTCGGGGATCTCACCGGCCAGTTCCTCTTTGACCCGGCTCACCAGAAGACCGGTGGTCCCGTGTCCCATAAAAAGCCGGGCTGTCGAAAACACCCGGTCTCCGGAAACCAGCCGGCCCTCTCCGGCCGGCACATCCCTGAAGCGCACGGCCCCGACAGGACAGACCGCCTCACAGACGCCACAGCCTTCACAGGCAAACGGATCCACCCGGAACCCATCTTTTTCCCCGGTCACCGCCCCGAAACGGCAATGTTCCAGGCAACGCCCGCAACGGGTGCAGACGTCCCGGTCAATGACCGCCCGGGGAAGACCGACATACGTCCAGACCCGCTCCGCCCCTGTCAGAGACAGGGCCAGATGCAGATTGGGCGCATCCACATCACAGTCCGCGCAGGCCTGAACGCCCAGAAGCTCAATCAGCGCACTGGCGACCGTCGTCTTCCCGGTGCCCCCTTTTCCGCTAAGCACCAGCAGCTGCTCCATGGCCCATCCCCTGCCTTTCCAGTTCACGCAGAAGACCACCAAACAGGTCCCTCCAGCGCTCACTCTCCCGGGAAGCGATCCGTCCTTGGGCTCCCCAGGCCTGCAACCCGCGGTCAAAGGGAATCCGCACGGCCACCGGGATGTTCTCCTCCCGGCAGTACGTCTCCACCGGACCACCGCCCGTCCACTTGTTGATCACCAGAACCGCCGGCTTTCCGAGCAGTGCGGTCAGTTCCCGGACCATGATCAAATTGTCCAGTCCAAAGCGCGTGTCTTCGGCCACCAGCACACAACGGTCTGCCGGCCGGATACAGGCCATCGCCCCGCAGGACGCTCCCGGCGGACAGTCGGCAATCACCAGGGATCCGTCTGTCGGAGCCCCCTGCCAGAGCCGCTCAATCAGGGGAATGCCGGACACCTCCCCGGGGTCCAGCATCCCGCTGCGCAAATCGACCATTCCGGACCGGCCCCGCCGGATCTCACCAATCCGGCGGTCCTCCTCCCGGAGGGCCTGCAACGGACAAAGAAGAACACAGCCTCCACACTGGTGGCAGATCTCATCAAAGATCCGGAGCCTTCCCCCGGCCCAGGCCAGCGCGTGGTACCGGCAGAAATCCACGCAAACCCGGCACCCGTCACACCGTTTCGGGTCTACCCGGGGAACCGGAACTTGCACTGCTTCCCGAACCAGCGCTTCCGGGCGCAAAAACAGTTCGGCATTGGGTTCCTCCACGTCACAGTCCAACAGAACCACTTCCCGGGCCGCAGCTGCCAGATTGGTGGCCACCATGGTCTTTCCGGTGCCCCCTTTTCCGCTCAACACGGCTATCCGCATCTACGGCCTCCCGGCCCCATGGCGGCCGGCATGGATTTCCGTCAGGTCCTCCAACTGTCCCTGCACAAAATCCGACAGGTTTTCCGTAATCCCGGACCCCCGGGTTCGGACCAGCCGGATTTTTGCGCTGCCAAACACCTCGGCGGCATTCTTCCCGCACTGCGGGGTGAGCACCGCATCCACCTCCTGGTCCACCAGAAGCTGTGCAGCCAGAACGCCCGCCCCGCCGGCAGCGTCCGGGGCCACATTCCGGACAAACCTCCCCCGGGTGACTCCCGTATCATACAAATAGAACCAGGGGGCCCTTCCCAAACTGTCAAACACGGATCCTTCCAACGAAGCCCCGCTGACCGGTATCGCAATTCTCATGTTGTTTCCACCTTTCCATCGTGCCCTTTCCGGTAATCCCGGATGGCACTGCGCAGCGCCTCAACGCCCAGATTCGAACAGTGCACCTTCCCGGGAGGCAGTCCGTCCAGGGCCACCAGCACATCTTCCTCGGTCACAGCCAGTGCCTCCTCCAGCGTCTTTCCCTGAACGAGCACCGATGTCATGCTGGCCGTGGCAATGGACGCACAGCACCCGAACACCAGATAACTGGCCTGCCGGATGGTCCCGTCTTCCACCCGAAGGAAAAAGATCAGAGCGTCCCCACAAGCCGGATCCCCGGCCCGTCCCATGGCGTCCGGTTCTTCCATGGGAACGGCGTTCCGGGGATTGAGAAAATGATCCATCACTTTGTCTGTGTACACGTTCCTGTCCTCTTTCCATTGAGTCTATTTGTCCTCGCCCTGTCTCCCGGCACCAAACAACCGACCTCCCCGTCTGCGGCCACCGGCTCCCGGAGCCATGGCCCGGTGTCCCCGGCGTCCGAAGATTTTCCGGGCCGGGCGGTGATCGCCGTCTTCCGTGCACCGGCCTGTTCCCCCTCCGGTCAGCGGACCTTTTCCTTCCGGGCCTGTTCCATCCCATCTTGGCATCTTGTGTCACCTCCTCGTTACTGACATATGTCCTTTACGGTTTCATCTTACCACGTTTATAACATATGTCAATAATCCGGCCGCTAAAATCCCCGGGACATCTGTGGCATTTTCCAATCCCGTTCTCCGGTTTTCCAAACCTTTTGAGACGACTCACAGCAAGCACCCTATTCCGGGTCCCTCCCGGCCGGCCGTTTCCCGCGCCAGGTCGAAGCACTGACCGGAACCACTGTCCGCCATGCTGCCAAACGACGTACAGGTCAGACGAACCGCCTTCACACATACTGTCTCTTTCTTGCCAAGATCTTCAGAATCATCCAAAACGTCTCCCACCCGAATTTTCCGGACCTTCCGGATCCTCGAATCCTCCGGAATCCACTGTCCGGGCAAACGACCTCCTTTCCCGGAAGCCCCGTTTATGCTATGTTTAAATAGGCCCGCCGGGGCTCATGCCCGTCGGGGCAGCAATCCAACCGGGGAGGACCTCACATGACTCGAAAACCACTGACCGTCAGTGCCCTGATGATCGCCATTGGCCTGATCAATCTGGCCCTTGGCATCATCGGCCTTCTGTTTCTGTACGTTCTGGAACGGCCCGTCGAACCCTCAGTCATCATCCTTTGTCTGTTTGCAGCCTTTCTGTTCCTGTTCATGGCCAGAAACCAGAAGAACAAGGGCAACTGAATCCAGCATTGGGGAACACAGCACAGAGGGGTTGCGGACCGGTGAACGTTCGTTCATCGGTCCGCAACCCCTCTTGCGTTCGACAGCACCCAGAGCTCCAATGCCCGGCCTTTCCCATTCTTCACAGCCCGCCGGGCACCCACACCGTCTTGCGCATCGCCCCAACCCGCATAAGCCTGAAATGTTTTCCTGTTGCCGGGCCGCTGCACTGTCCAGATCAGCGTAACCGTTCTGGCCCCCCGACTTGAGACGAAACCCCAAACCGGACGTGTCAGGACCGCATTTGCCGAACGGTCCGGTTGACAACCCCCGGAGGAATGCTCAGCAGCCGGTACCAGTATGCGATGTCCGCCAGCGGAACAGAATAGAAACGGTCCGGCAGATTGCCGGCAATCCCCGGAAGCCCGCCTCCCTCGGCCAGAAGCAGTTCCACCTCCCGTTCAACTTGCCCGGTTTTCTCATCAAGGAACACACACAGCCGTGATTCCGGGGGATAGTGCCTCCGCACCAGGGTGGAGCCCATGAAATCGATCAGATTCTCCCGCAGCCTGATTCGAAAAGCCGCATCCTCCCCCGGAACAAACCAGGGCAACGCCCGGATGACCAGGCCCCGGCTGTAATGACGCCCCATGGTCTCATACTCCCCAAACTCAAAATAGGTTTCAATCCCAATGGTCCGGGTGATCTGGATTATGCGCACCCAGGCTTCCTGCCGCTGCATACGGTGTCTCGCATCCAGAACATTCAGATAGATGTCCCCGATCCCCAGCAGGGTGTCCACCGCCAGGGAAAACCCACCCCGGGGACGGACCGCCCTGACTCCTCTTCCGGTTCCCCGGCGCCGCATCTCAATGGCCCGTGCTTCCTGCTTTCTCTTCTGGTTCAGGTCATCCAGCAGCTGTTTGCTGTTGGCGAACAACGCCATCTGTTCCCGCAACGGCTCATTCCCGGTTTCCCTGGCGTATTGCCTCAAAAGCGACACCAGGTTGTACAACTGCTGCAACCGCTGTTCGGGCAGCAACATCTGGGATTCCGGCCATTCTGCAGCGTCAGCGTTCAGGCCATCCGGCGCAGTCCCGGCAGTGTCCGGCCCGCTGTCCCGTGCGAGTATGGCCTCCCGGGGATCATCCACGAAACGTTTCCGGTGGGCGTCCATCATCGGCCATCCTTTCGGGCATCATCCAGCACAACGCGCAGCACCGGTTCCTCCCCGCAACCCGGACCGCCCAGTTCCGGAGGATCCGTGGCCAGCCTGGCTTTCAGCCGGCGGGTTTCCTCCTGGGCCTGCCGGAGTTCCTCTCTTGTCGTTTGCACCTCCAGTCGGGTCCTTTCCAGGTCCATCCGGCGGTGTTCCGTCAGAAAGTCCTCCAGAGCGTCACAGGCTCCCAGCCGGGCTTCCATCTGCACACTGGTGGTCGGAAGCGTCAGTTCTTCCTCAATGGGCACCGCTTCTGCATGGATCGCCTCTTCCAGAACCCCCTCGAGCCAGCGGTCCAGATCCGGTTCGGCGCCACTCCGCAACGGATACACGCTTTTTTCCCCGATGAATCCGAGCAGTTCATTCTCAATAAAATGGGTGATGTTCTCCTGTCCGTATTGACTCAGACGGCCCCAGCGCGCATTGCCGTCTTCAGCCCGCCAGATCGCATTTTTGTAATGGGTGGCATTGACCTGAAGATGCCCCGCCAGGGCATGAAAGTCCGCCTGGGCTTGAGCCAGTTCCCGTTGCGAAAACACGTCTGCGGCAGGCACCGCACCCCATGGGGCCGTCTCGCCCCCATCGCTTTCCTCCGCCAGAACCCGCTGCCGGTCGTGTTCCGCCAGTGCCCCCCGGCTCCGCCGGATGGCCTCCTGGAATCCGGCATCATCGGCCAGATGGGCAAACCCCATCAGCAGGATGACCGCTCCCGGACCCAACCGGGCCAGAGCCAGGGTCACCAGGGCCACGTCTTTGATTTTCGTCCAGAAATCACTGTCCATGGCGTCACAGAACAGCTGCAGATCTTCCGCCACCGTCCACAGAGGGGCGCCGTGGGGATCCGCCATGTTCCCGATATACTGCCGGGCTGCCCCGGCCAGGCCGGGTTTCACCAGTTGCGCCTTCGTCCAGTACAACCAGTTGCTGAAGCGACGTTTTGCCTCTTCCCACTGTTCCCCTGTCACATAGGGGGGAAGCGGATTCACCCGGTTGAGTGCTGCTGCCAGAAGTGACTGTCCCTCCCCGGCAATCAGGGTCTCCAGACTCTGTTTCAGGATGGCCGCCGCCCGGCGGAGCCGCTCTTCTGCAGGATCCGCCGTCCCTGCCGTCACGACACCCTCTTCTTCGTGTGTTTCCAGTTCCCAGGGGCGCAGCTGATGCCAGCGGTATGCCGACAGGATCCGCGCCGCCTCAAATCCCCTCATGAACACCGGACTCAACAGTGCTCCCGCCAGGACATCCTCATGGTGCAGCACAAAATCCAGGTCAAAGGGACCGGGGTCCGGATTGGGCACCAGTATGCACGGACGGACCCGTTCCGGCCGGTGTCCGGTGATCACCCGGTAGTGCTCCAGCACTTCGAACGTATCCAGATTCAGAGTCCGCGATCTGTTGGGATTCGCGATTTTCCGGGTGGTCCGGTTTTCCTGCCCGGTTTCCCGTGTCTGCACGATCTTAACCCGCCGGGAAGCACGGAACTGTTCCGCCGTTTCCCGGACCGCCTCGGCAATGGTCTCCCGGCTGTGGCGATCGCTCTGCCGGAGTTGCTGTGCCGTCTGCCCCTGCCCCTTCAGGACCAGAGGGATGTTCTTGATCGGAATGGTGATGCCTGCATCCAGACCCATGCTCCAGTCCAGAGTCCGGGACGTTTCCCGGATCACTTCCAGGGACTGTCGGGCAGACGATGAAAACGACCGGTTGTGTTCGTATTCCGTGCCGAATTCCTCCTCTTCCTCCAGTTTGCGGCGATCCCAGGTGAACGTCTCGATGGTCATCTCTTCTTCCGGAGCCAGCGAAAAGGATGTCACCAATTCCCCCCGGGTATACCCCAGAAGGCTCCAGGACTGTGAAAACGTCGACAGAAGACCGATTTCAAACCGCAGGCGGGGAAACAGTTCAGGGACCGGCACCTTCAGGTCATCCAGCGGCCGGTCCAATACCGGTCCCGGCACGGTGCCCTCCCAGACCGGAGCGTCCGGTTTGACGTTCACCACCGTAAAGGGCCCCTGTTCGGTCTGAACCACCGTGCGCCCCCTGTTGATCAGCCGGTCCACAGACTGTCGATCCAGCACCGGCACCACCGGTTTGCCCTCCGAGAACACCACCGGTTCCGCCAAAAACCCGGCCAGATCCTCAACCAGAAACTCCGGATAGTCCATGGCCAGGGTGATCCCCGTGTCGCGATCCTGCAGGCGGACCTCCAGCCGTCCCTCTTCCCTGAGTGTTCTGGTCATGCCTTCGCAAACCTCAATCCGCAGCGGCTCCCGGTCCTCCTGAAGTCGCACCAGACCCGACGATTCCAGCCGGTCCAGATCCTCTTCGTGCACTGTGACCGTCGTTTCACCCCAACGCCCTCTGTCCTTCCGGACACTGGCAAACGGAAACAGCCCGCCTTCCGGTTCTGTCCCCACCCCCTCCGGCTGCCAGACCGTCATGTGGGCCGGGTTGCCTGCGGCAACACCGCCCAGCAGAAAACGCAAAGGCAGCACCAGCGGTCCGGTCTGCTGCCTTTCGTCGGTACACTCCAGCATGGTAAACTGCTGAAACCGCAGCACAGACTGCACCGGGTGAACTGGAAACCTGGCCCTGCACAGCTGTTCTTCGTCAAACAGCTGGTAACCCTTCTTCTCTTCCGACACCTGTACCCCTCCAATCTCATTGTCTTGCGCCCCATCGGCCGTCGCCGAACCCAGCCCCAACACCTGTCGAATCACCGTTGTTCTGTCGTCCGCCTCCTCCGGACGTCCTGTCAGGGGCCACCACACGTCAGAGACAAACGGCCGGTCCGGCAGAACACTGCTGCCGGACCGGCCGTGCCGTCACCTTCCGGTGACCAGAAATGCGATGCTCTTTTCATCTGTACTTGCACCTGAAACGGCCTGCGCCTGCACGGTGTATTCACCGGTGGCCGACCGGTTGGGCACCCTGTACCTGTATCCGTATGTTCCGTCGGCTGCCGTGGTTCCCGATGAGGACCCCACCGGATTCCCGTCCGGATCCCGGACAGTCAGGGTCACCGCAGCCCCGTAAACCGGAACGCCTGTCTCGTCGGTCACCCTGGAGGTGATCTGTACCCAGCTGTTCCAGGGATAACTGGGTCTGTCTGTGGACACCTCCACAACGATGGGACCCGGATCATCCGGAGGCTGTGGCGGAGTCTCACTCTCCACAAACACCGCGACCGCCGTCACATCGCCGGTCATGGTCACGGTGGTCTGCGCACTGTCAACGGTCGCTTCGCCGATTTCCCACCTGTCAAAGGTCCAGCCTTGCGCCGCTTCTGCACTCAAAGGCACAACCGCGCCCTCATCATATACGTGTGTTCCGGCAGCCGGTGTTGTGCTCCCCTGGCCTTCGGTGGAAATGGTCAGGGTGTACTGTTGGGGTTCCGGAGGATCCGGTTGTCCGGCGTCCACAGCCCGGACCGCCCGGTCCGCCCGGACCAGCCCGTGCCCCTGATGATTGGCCTCCAGCCCGAGATCCTGGGCCGTTTGGGCCAGGATCATCCGGACGTCCCCGTTGCCCAGGGATGTGTCAGCCCCAAAGACCAGAGCCGCTGCTCCGGCCACATGGGGGGCCGCCATGGACGTTCCACTGTAACTGGCATATCCGTCACCGGGCACCGTGCTCAGTACGGACACCCCCGGGGCAATCAGTTCAACCGCCGGCCCGGTACTCGAAAAACGGGCCCGCCGGTTGCTGCTGTCCGAAGCGGCCACCGCGATCACAGAGGAATAACGGGCCGGATAGCCCACATTGTCCCCCCGGCCGTTGACAAGGCCATTGTTGCCGGCAGACGAAATGAGAAGAATGCCCTCACTGAACGCCAGGTCACAGGCATCCTGCAGGGTTTGAGAATGGGCGCTTCCCCCCAGACTCATGTTGATCACAGAAATCGCGGCCTTATTGTCAATGACCCAATCGATTCCCGCCGCCACGGATTCCCAGGTTCCTCCGCCGCTGTCACTGAGGACCTTCACACCGTACAGACTGACCGACGGGGCCACGCCCACCACGCCAATGGCATTGTCCACAGCGGCGATGGTGCCGGCCACATGGGTTCCATGTCCGTTTCCGTCGTCGTACCAATGTGTATGGTCAATGGTGTTTGTTCCCCCGGCCACATTCTCAGACAGATCGCCATGGGTCCGGTCAATGCCCGTATCCAGCACCGCCACACCGACCCCGGATCCCCGGGACATGCCCCAGGTGGGAAAAGAGAAGGTTTCCTCCCCAAACACCCGGTCGATTCCCCAGGGAACCGTCTGGTCTGCCCAGACCTCCCCGTTGGGTTCCACGTAGCGGACCTGCGGATGTCCCTCCAGGGCCGGCAGGGCCCGCTCGGAAATCCGGACCGTCAGCACATCCAGATGTCTGAAGCCACGGGTGACCTCACCGCCAAAACTCTGGGCCACGCCCCGGTCCGGGCGTCCGTGAAAGCCCACCAGCACCTCCACCATGTCCGGCGGACCGGCCGGCCGGTCCGGACCCGCCGCCAGCAGAACCGACGTCGACATCACAACCACCAACAGCAGGGTCAGGAGAATCACACCCGCCCTGGCCGGCCCTTTCCACGTCACGTTCTGAAACACCCTCATTGGTTTCTCATCTCCTTCTCATCTCTTCTCCTCTGCAGAGGGACACGCCCCCTGCCAGCACGACGATCATGACCATTCATCCTTAATTGCATTGTATGCCTTTTGGGAAAGCATGCAATACCGGAATTCGACGGTTTCCCGCCCCTTATGCCCTCTCCCCGGTTTGTGGATCCCTGACCGCTCAAAACCCCGGAATCCTGTCCTGGCTTCTTCCGGCTCTTCCGGTGTGTTTCCGTGAGGTTTTGCTTTTCTTCCGGTCCTGTATGTGGTATCTTTGCCCCAAACGAACCCACAGGAGGACTTCCCTTGGCCCACTTCTTCAGACCGTTTATCACACAGCGCAAATGGGTGCTCCTGGCCAGTCTGCTCTTTTTCGGAGCCCTGGCCGGCGCCAAAATCGCCACCTACCTGTACCACCAGGAGATGGTCGACCTGTTCACCCCGTTCTTTGCCCAGCTGGAAGGCCTGGGGGAAACGGTCTTCGATCCAAATCGGCCCCTGCGGGGCGCCTGGTTTCTGTTTCGCAACAACCTGACCGCCTCCCTGACCCTGATGCTCACCGGCCCCCTGATCGTCCTGCCTTTCCTTGGCCTGCTGCTCAACGGCGGGGGCATCGGGGTGCTGGCGGCCATGCTGTTCATCGACGGGGTGATCACCCCGTTTGCCTTCTATGTCCGGGGCATCCTGCCCCACGGCCTCTTTGAAGTGCCCGCCCTCCTGCTGGCCGGAGCCATCGGCCTTCGGACGGGCATCCAGCTTCTCAGGCCCCCGTCCGGAACCGCCAGGCTGGCCGTCCTCCGGGAGAACTACACCCACGCCTTCCGGGCTCTACCGGCCCTCGTGGTGCTTCTGGTCATTGCTGCCCTGGTGGAAGTCTTCATCACCCCTTATCTGCTCATCGTTTAGACACGGAGGAACGTCCAAATGCCCATGCCAAAATTCACTCTGTTGCAGATCCTCAAAGTCATCGGGATTATCAACCTGCTCATCGGATTCACCGGTCTCTTTCTCCGGTTTGTCATCGGTTTTTCTGTGGACTTTCCGTCCATCTTTCTGTCCTTCTCAGCCGGTGCCGTCTGCCTGCTGCTGGTCCGGGTGAAATCCGCCTGATTTCCCGGATTCCCTCCTGCAAGGCCATATGCGTGAGACACAGAGGGCAGCGGTTCCCGGGAACCGCTGCCCTCTGTGTCTTCTTCTGCCGGCCTTTTGCGCCCATCCCGTCCCGTAACCGGGCAGGCGACCGGGTCATCAGCTGCCGGCGGTCAATTGGTCCTTCGTGAGGCCGGACGTTTCCGGGCCGGCCCAGCTGGCCCAGGCGGCCCGCAACCCCGGCAGCCCGAACAGCCGGTCCAGCTCCCGTCCGGTGTAAGCCAGCTTGATCGTATGAACGTCAGAACTCTGCGACGCACTGGCCCAGATGTCCGCCCAGGACAACACATCGGGGGATGCCGGAGAGGTCCACGCCAGATCCTCAACGATCACCAGGTGATGCAACATGGCAGCCGTCAACAGGTCCAGAGCCTCCCGGGGACGTTCAAAATGGTCCCGAAGCACCCAGAACCCATGCAGCCCGGTGATGCAATGAAGAACCACAATGTTCGGGGTGGCCACAAGCGCCCCGGTCAGAAACCCAAGCAGCGCTCCGGCAGCTTCTTCCATCGTTCCACCCACCCGGAAACCGGGAACCTCCGGGTCTTCCCCGCCGGCCAGTGCCTTCAAGACGGTCCCCAGGGACGATCCTGAATCCGCCAGACTGCGGACAGCCGGTGCCTGCAGAAAACGGGACACCGCACCGGGCACAGCCTCCGGATCCACTTCCCGGCCATAAGCCGGTGTTTCCCGGTAATAGGTCACATAATAGGCAAGGGCCCGGGCCACTTCCCTCTTGTACTCCCGGTTCTCCTGCCAGCCGTCCCAGGCGTACGCCAGCCGGATGGTCACATGAAACAGTCCCCCCGACAGCCCCCGGGGCCACCGGTTCAGGACCTCCCGGATCAGATCATCGACCTCCCGCCGGGACAGCTCCTGGTGAAACCACCCCAGACAGGCTTCATAGCGCTCTTCTTTTCCCAGGCAGTCCGCCAGAGAGGCGGCCGGAGGAATTCCCGTGCGGTTTTTCACCACGTTGTTTCGCTTCAGGTAGTGCTCCGAAAACCGCCGGACCCGCTCTTCGTCCTGCCCCATCCGCCATAAAGCCGCCTGGCCCATGGGCAGATGATTGACAAACCGGCTGCGTCCCGGTCCCCGGTCCACCACAGGGCCAAGATCCCATCCATCGTCCTCCACAATGTTCACTAGCGCCATTTTACCGTCACCCCTTCCTTTTCTTCTATCATACGCCTTTTTCGGGGGGATCGGAAAGCCCCTTCCCCACTCGGGGAAAAGAGCCACGTGGCGGACCGGATCTGACAAACCGGTTTTCGGCCTGAACCGCTGAACCTCCTGATTCATCCAGCCGCAACGCCTGAATGAAGGTTCAAGGAGACTGACCGAAGCCTCCCCCTGCACCGCCTTTACTTGACATTCTTCCCCGCTTGTGCAATCCTTGTAACCGTTACGCCCCTGAAAAACGAACATTTTGTTATTTATACATGCCTGATTTTTGAAATAAGCGAACACTCTGTGTATAATGAATAGTGTCGGAATTCATGATATGGATTCCTTTTGTTTTGGACGAAACCGTTCTGGACGGTCGTCCGGGGCGGGATGCACAACGAAAATTAAATAGGGCAAGAGGTGAAGACATGGAAAAAATTCGGGTTGAAAACCTGACCAAGGTTTTCGGGAACAACCCCAAACGGGGGATCAGCCTGCTGAATGAAGGCTGGTCAAAAACCAAGATTCTAAAAGAGACGGGCATGACGGTTGGTGTGAACAATGCCAGTTTCGAAGTCAATGACGGCGAGGTCTTTGTGATCATGGGTCTGTCGGGCAGCGGAAAATCCACACTGGTCCGGCTGCTGAACCGGCTGATCGAACCCACCAGCGGACGGGTTCTGCTGGATGGCGATGACCTCACCAAGGTGACCCCGGAAAAGCTCCGGGAGATCCGGCGAAAAAAAATGAGCATGGTCTTTCAGAACTTCGGACTGTTTCCCCACCGGACCATCCTGGACAACGTGGCCTATGGCCTGGAAATTCAGGGGGTCGACCGGGACAAGCGCTATGAGCAGTCCCGGGAGGCCATCAAGACCGTCGGACTGGACGGCTATGAAGACAGTCTTCCGGAAAACTTAAGCGGCGGCATGAAACAGCGGGTCGGACTGGCCCGGGCTCTGGCCAACGCCCCGGACATCCTTCTGATGGACGAGGCGTTCAGCGCCCTGGACCCCCTGATCCGCAAAGACATGCAGGATGAACTGCTGGATCTGCAGGACGTCATGCAAAAAACCATCATCTTCATCACACACGACCTGGACGAGGCCCTGAAACTGGGCGACCGGATCGCCCTGATGAAAGACGGGTCCATCGTACAGATCGGCACACCGGAAGAAATACTGACCAGTCCGGAAAACGAGTACGTGGAACGGTTCGTTGAAGACGCGGCCATCTCCAAAGTACTGACGGTCGAACACGTCATGAACCGGCCGGAAACGGTCACCCCGGACAAGGGACCCCGGGTGGCCCTGCAGCTGATGAAAGACCGGGGTGTCTCTTCCATTTACGTGGTGGACCGGAAAAAAACCCTGATCGGTCTGGTGACCGCAGACGGCGCCCGGAAAGCCAAGGACGAAGGCACAAATCTGGAGTCCGTTCTCATCAAGGACATTCCCCAGGTGGCACCGGAAACCAAACTCAACGACATTTTTGAACTGGCGGCCGACTCCCGGTTTCCCATCGGGGTGGTCAATAAGGAGAACAAATTGCTGGGCGTCCTTGTTCGCGGTTCTGTCCTCGGGGGACTGGCCGGCAAGATCAGTCTGCTGGACGACAACGGAACCGAGGACAAAGGAGGTGACAGGGCATGAATGGCATGATTCCAAAAATCCCCCTGGACAACTGGGTGGAAGGGGCCGTCGCCTGGCTGGACGTCAACCTGAACTGGCTCTTTGATGCCATCAGTGCGGTGGTCGGCTTCATGGTGAACTCCTTCAATGCAGGACTGGGCGCACTGCCCAACCTGATTCTCATCGGACTGTTTGTGATTCTGGCCTGGCGTTTTGCCGGCCGAAACGTGGCCCTGGTGATCCTGTTCGGCCTTTTGCTGATCGACAATCTGGGCTACTGGGACAACACGATGCTCACCCTGGCACTGGTCCTGACCGCCTCGATCATCTCGGTGGTCTTTGGGGTGCCCCTGGGCATCTGGAGTGCCCGCAGCGATACTGTCCGGTCCATCGTCACCCCGGTCCTGGACTTCATGCAGACCATGCCGGCGTTCGTCTATCTGATCCCGGCGGTGTTCTTCTTTGGGACCGGAGCGGTCCCCGGGGTAATCGCCTCGGTGATCTTTGCCATGCCCCCGACCATCCGGCTGACCAATCTGGGCATCCGGCAGGTGCCCACGGAAATGGTGGAAGCCTCAGACGCCTTTGGCTCCACCCCCATGCAGAAACTGATGAAAGTCCAACTGCCCCTTGCCAAGCCCACCATCATGGCGGGCATCAACCAGAGCATTATGCTCAGTCTGTCCATGGTGGTGATCGGCTCGATGATCGGCGCCCGGGGCCTGGGTGCAGATGTGTACCGGGCGGTGACACAGATCCGCATCGGCGAAGGCTTTGAAGCCGGACTGGCTGTGGTCTTTCTGGCCATCATGCTGGACCGGATCACCCAAAACATCGGAAAAGGGGGAAAACGCAGTGCCGGCAAATAGGGCATCTGCGTCTGACCATAAAGCAACCTGATTATTAAAGGGAGGTAAAAGTTATGAAAACCAAACTGATTGCACTGACCATTGCCGCTTTGTTTGCACTGAGCCTGGCAGCCGGCTGCGGCGCTCCTGCTGAGGAGCCCCCTGCTGACGACCCCAATGGCGAACCGGTGGACGAACACGTCGGAGAACAGCTCGACTGGCAGATCCAGGGGATTGACCCCGGTGCCGGCCTGATGGGCGCCACATTTGACGTTCTGGACGCCTACGGACTGGACGACTGGGAGCTCATCGAAGCATCTGACGCTGCCATGACCGCTGCCCTGCAAAGCGCTTACAACAACCAGGAGCCCATTATCGTGACCGGGTGGACACCCCACTGGAAGTTTTCCGCATACGATCTGAAGTATCTGGACGATCCCCAGGGCATCTACGGGGATGAAGAGCAGATCCACACCCTGGTCCGCCAGGGACTGGAAGACGACCATCCCAGCGCCTTTGCATTCCTGGACAACTTCTACTGGACTCCGGATGACATGAACACCGTCATGCTGGACGCACAGGACGCCGACTTTGAAACGGCTGCCGCTGACTGGGTGGCTGCCAACAGTGCCACGGTGGACGAGTGGGTCGACGGCATTGATCCGGTGGACGGCGATTCGATTGACCTGGCCTTTGTGGCCTGGGACTCAGAACTGGCCAGCACCAACGTGGTGGCCGTGGTTCTCGAAGAGCGTCTTGGCTATGACGTCATCATGACCCAGCTTGACCCCGGCGCCATGTTCACAGCCGTCTCCAGAGGAGACAGCGACGCGATGGTGGCCGCCTGGCTGCCCACCACCCACGCCGATTACTACTCCCGGTTTGAGGGTGACTTCGTGGATCTGGGACCAAACCTGGACGGCACCCTGATCGGCCTGGTGGTTCCTGCTTACATGGACATCGACAGCATTGAAGACCTGGCCAGATAACGGCCCTTCCGGCGCTGCCGGAAGCAGAAAATGATAGAGAATGGAAAAGATCCCCGCGGGCAAATGCCCGCGGGGATCTTTTCCATTCAAAACAACGATTTCGCTCACCGGTTCAGGTGTTCAACCTGTTTTCAATACCAAAGCCATCTGCGACTGGACAAAGCGGTGCTTGCGCCTAACGTTGATCCATTCCCACGTAGGGTCGTCTGGGCGCCACACTTTTATATGCCGGACGAATGATCTTGCCCTGGTTCACCAATTCCTCAATCCGGTGAGCACTCCAGCCCACAATCCGCGAAATGGCGAAAATCGGCGTGTACAATTCCGGTGGAATGTTCAGCATCCGGTAGGCGAACCCCGAATAGAAGTCCACATTGGCGCTGACCCCTTTGTAAATCCTGCGCTTTTCGGCAATCACCTTGGGGGCCAGCCGCTCCACCCGGTCATAGAGACCAAACTCCGCCTCCATCCCTTTTTCCCGGGCCAGAACCTCCACATGTTCCTTGAAGATCAACGAGCGGGGATCCGACACGGAATAGACCGCATGTCCCATTCCGTAGATCAGGCCGGACTGGTCAAAGGCCTGCCGGTCCAGCAGTCTGCCCAGATAGTCTTCAATCTGGGCTTCATCCTCCCAGTCTTTGACATTCCTCTTCATGTCTTCGAACATCTGGACAACCTTGAAGTTGGCCCCCCCGTGCCGGGGGCCTTTCAGCGACCCCAGGGCAGCGGCCACCACCGAATACGTGTCCGACCCGGAGGACGTCACCACGTGCGTCACAAACGACGAGTTGTTTCCGCCGCCGTGCTCCGCATGAAGCACCAGTGCCAGATCCAGCAGTTTGGCTTCCAGCCGGGTGTACTGGCTGTCTGCCCGGAGCATGTGCAGGATGTTTTCAGCTGCCCCCAGTTCCGGCTTTGGAGCATGGATGTGCAGGCTCTTGCCCTGGAAATAATGTTCCAGGGCGTTATAGCTGTACACCGCAATCAGGGGAAAGCAGGCAATCAGCTTGAGGCACTGGACCAGAACGTTGTCGACCGATGTGTTTTCCGGTTCCACGTCCGTGCTGTAAAGGGCCAGCACACTGCGGGCCATGGAATTCATAATGTCCCGGCTGGGCATCTTTAAAATCATGTCACTGACGAAATTCTCGGACAGGCGGCGGTACCCTGACAGCAGCTGTTCGAACTCCGCCAGCTCCTCCCGTTTGGGCAATTCGCCGAACAACAGAAGATAAACGGTTTCCTCAAAGCCAAACCGGTCATCCCGCGCAAATCCCTTCACAATGTCAAAAATGTCCACGCCACGGTAAATCAGCCGTCCGGGAACCGGAACCAGCTCGCCCTCATCCACAATGTACGAATGGACCTCACCGATTTCCGTCAGGCCAACCAGAACCCCCCGGCCGTCCAGATCCCGCAGCCCCCGTTTCACCTCAAAGCGTTTATACAGTTCAGGATCAATCCTGCCCGTTTCCTGAATTTTCTTGCTGCGCTTGGACAGAAATCGCTCGTCCATACTTAAGAATTCTTCCATGGTTTCACTCCTTTGCATGCTTGTCACACCGGTCGGTGTCCGGGATCCCTGATCCCTGTTCAATCATTATATAGAAAAAACCGGATCAACAAAAGCGGTCCGCCCGTTTTGATGCCACGACATTTCTGTGCAGGATACAAAGGAAGCCTCCCCAGTGGGGAGGCTTCCTTTGTATCCTGCCTGTCTTGTACTACTGAACGGAGATGTCTCCGGAAACCGTGGCGTCTTCCATGGAGAACGAACCTTCATAGGCCGCATCGGCGAAAATCACATTGCCTTCCACCGTAGCCCCGATCAGTCTGAACCCGTCTGCTTCCACCAGAATGTCACCCACAACAGTTCCACCCTGGATCCGGGCGTTTTCACTGCGGATCACCAGCCGGTCCACGGTCAGAGTATACCGATCCGTAACATTCCGGTCAGCATCCTGAGCATAGAGCGCGATTTTCCGGTCCACAACGTCTCTGTTTTCGAAATCACCATCCAGAACAACGTCCCCGTCAATGGTGATATCATCCAGTGCGGCGACGATCCAGGTGCCGTCTGCAGCGGCTGCAGCTTCAAACTCATCTGCACTGGCCACCACGGACGCTGCTGTCGTCCCGTCTGTTGCCGGTTGCTCCGATGCACCGCAGCCGGCCAGGAAACCAAGGACCAGCAGGCCCACCAACAAGACACCAAACCATTTCAATTTCATCAATGTTCTCTCCTCCTATACCTTAACGACGTTTGATCGTTTTCATTTTTGGAACAACTAGTGAAAATTCGTTCTTTCTATATCATACTACTTTTGTCGCCTTTGTCAACCGGAAAAGTTGTCCGACATCCAGTCGATATGTGCCCCTTTCGCGCCAGGGACCATGGCACCTGTCCGGAAGCGTTTTCACAAAAAAACAAACAATCAATCAGACGGTCGTGAACGATTTCTCAATCCATTTTCTCCCGTTCATTCGCATTCGAATCCAAAGAAAGAAGGGAACCGGGCGTTTGCCCGGTTCCCTTCTTTCTTTGGCTTCACGAAGCCATCTCTCAGTTTCACCCGGAAGGTCCTGTCATCAGGACCACTTCCGTCACATCTTCAGAAACCTCTGTAATGAAGACGTAGAGTTCCTCGTCAATCAGCAGAGCGTCCAGGGAGAAATTCTCGTCCCCGGCTTCCACGGTTTGAAGGATCTCCCATCCCCCTTCTTCCAGTTGTGCATTCATGTAATCAAACACAGCCCGGGGAGTGCTTGACGTCCAGATCACCAGGACGCTGTCCGGCAGGTCGCCTCCGTCCGGGATCTGGATGTCACCCCCCGGCAGGGGAACCACTGCCGGAAAACCCCGGCTCCGCGGATAAGCAGGCGGCGTCAGTTCACCCTCCACCGGCGCCAGATCACGGTTCTCCGCGCCTGGAGATGTTTCCCGGGCCGGGGAAGCACACCCCATCAGCAGAAGAAACGCCAGCAGCAGGGCCAGCCCTCTTCCGGCAACCCTACTCTTCCCGCTCATCGTCCGGAGCCTGGAAATCATCGGTCGACGGTTTCAGTTCCGCCGGACCGGCCGTCAGGTCATCTGCAGTCAACACATCGTCCAGCATGACCACCTGGGTATCCGCCCACTGGTCACCCACCCGTCGCCCCTTGGGGTCGTTGAGCACCTTGACCAACTCGATGATCAGCACCACCAACCCCACCAGGGGGGCAATCACCCAGCCCAGAATCGGCACGATCATGATGGCCGCCGGAATGGCAAAAATGATGTTTCGCTGCACAGACACACGGTAATCCGCAGGTTTCCCTGCACCGTCGACCACCTGCAGTTTCATCACCCGCTTGCCCAGACTCTGCCCTTCGAACAGCCCGTCCTTGAACAGCAGATAAATCGTGCTGGCGATGGCCCCCAGTATGGGGATCAGCGTGGACACCAACGAACTTAAGACACCATCAATAAGAGCAGCAACAAACCGGGCACCCAGGTCTGCTTTTGGGTATTCCTTCAAACCACTCACCTCCTGTCTTCATGTATGAAGCTCCCTTTGGAGCTTCCTTGGTATACATAATTCTTCGTTTCCCGCCCATGTCCTTTGCTTTACGGATTTTTTCCAGTTTTTTTACCGAAATGCGTCGAAAGCCCCTGGCTTTAGCCATGGGGAGTGTCAACCCTGATTGACGGTTTTGGACGTTTGCTGTCCACCCAGCGGCAATTTGCTATAATGGACACAGCAAGCACTGCAAAAAGGAGGCTCCCATGGAACAACCAATCCGCGTCCTGCTGGTGGATGACCACCCCCTGTTTCGCCAGGGTGTGCGTTTCTGTCTGGAAGACAACCCGCAGATCGAACTGGCCGGTGAGGCCCCGGACGGTCCCGGGGCTCTGCGCTGGCTGAACGAACACCGGGCAGACCTGGTCCTGATGGACCTTCGAATGCCCGGCATGGACGGCATCCAGACCACCACCGCCCTCCGGAAGCGCTGGCCGGATCTGCCGGTTCTCATGCTCACCAGCGAAGACGGGGCCTCGGGCATCCGGGACGCCCTCAACGCCGGTGCCGGTGGCTACTGTCTCAAAGATGCCCCCCCGGAAGAGCTGACCCGGGCCATCGAAGCGGTGGCCGGAGGCGGAACCTACCTGGGCCGCGGTGTGGATCCCCGTGTTTTAAGGGAAGAACCCCCAACCGCAAGTTCTCCCACTCCCGGGAAAACTCCCGGCGGGCCGGAGCTGACTCCCCGGGAGTGGGAGGTCCTGGATCTGGTGGCCCAGGGGTTGGGCAACCGCCAGATCGCTGCCCGGCTGACCGTCAGCGAGAAAACGGTCAAAACCCACATGGCTCATATACTGGACAAACTGGACGTGACCACCCGGACCCAGGCAGCTCTCTGGGCCCACAACCATCCGGAGAGGAGGCCCCTCAGTTGATCACAAAAACAGCCGGAATCGGTTTTCTCATCGGCCTGATGTTCTCCCTGGTCGCCCTGTTCACCGGGATACAGATGGACGCCTGGATACTGGTGGCCATCCCGGCGGCCACGGCCGCAATGAGCGCTCTGGGCACCCTGGTGTCCATGGCCACCAGTGAAGCCCTGGCCCGCCGGACCCGGCTTCGGACACCCTTTTGCGAAATTGCCGGGTTTTTGACGGCCGCCCTGGTCAACACGCTGATCGTCATTCTGGTTCTGGCGCTGTTCGGCCAGGTCCGTCTCCACCCGGGTCTTCTGGTGGGACTGCTGATGGGGCTGGGAACCGGGGCTCTGTATGGACTTTACGCCTACCGGATGGGACGGATGGAAGATGAGATGGCCGTCCTGCGGACACTCCACGAAAAGCAGCAGGAGCTTCAGGACGTCCAGCGCCGCCTGGCCATGACCGAAGAACGAAACCGCATGAGCAGAGAACTCCACGACTCCGTGGCCCAGGGACTTCAGGGCATGCTCCTGTCCCTGGGAACCCTGCGCCGGCGGCTGACCGACCCGGCAGCCGACACCACGGAGATCCTTGATCACCTGGAACTTTCCGCCCGGACCACCCTGGACGATCTGCGCTGCCTGATCACAGAACTGAGCCCCTCACTTCTCACCGAAGAAGGACTGATGCGGTCCCTGCAGATCCAGGCGGATCTCTTCTCCGCCAGAAACGGCATCCCCGTTCAGGCCGACCTCCGGCTTTCAGGTCCCCTGCCCCCTGCCCGGGAACTGGTCATCTACCGGATCGCCCAGGAAGCTCTGGCCAACGTAGAGAAACACGCCCAGGCGGCATCCGTCTCCCTGGCCCTGACCGGCGGACCCCAGGAAACCACCACCCTGACCATCCGCGACGACGGACGGGGCATGGACCCCCGCCAGAACTTCCGGGGCCACGGCCTGTCCAACATGCGCCGACGGGCCGAAGAAGCGGGAGCAGCGTTTCGACTGGACACCGGCCCCCTGCAGGGCACCACAATCAGCATCAGATTCGGACCAGAGGAATGAGATGGAAAATCATCCTTTTGGACCACGTAAAATCGGCCTTCCGGCCGATTTTTTTTGCTCCCGGCTGTCTTACAATGAAGTCAGATCCGGAAGACAACATCTCTGGACAATCCAACCCAAGGAGTGAATCCCATGAATCGAAAAACCCTCTCTGCCCCTGTTTGGCTCGGCCTGTTTACCGGCCTGTCCCTACTTTGCTACCTGCTGGCGGCCACCCTCTTTCTGCCTGTCCAGTCCCTCCTGCCGGCGGGAGGTTCCCTGAACCTGGCCTTCTACCGCCCCTACGTGCTCACGGAACCTCTGGTTCTTCTGGGGCACGCTCTGCGCTTTCTCCTGATGGGCGCCCTGCTTCTGTTTCTGCGTCCTGCCATCCCGGAAAAACAGCGGGGAAGCCGGACCGTCTTTGGCCTCCTCTGGGGTCTGGCCCTGCTGCTGTCCCTGGAGCCCCAGCCCGGATCGGTTGAAGGAATGATCTATCTGCAGGCCACCGTCTGGGAACACGGTCTGGTGCTTCTCTATACCGGCGGACAAACCGTCCTTCTGATAACACTGCTGCGCCGGATCACCGGTGGGCTGCTTCCCCGGAAGGAAACCCCGGCCGCTGCGACCACCCCTCTGCCGGAGCGGGGAACCTGGATTCGCTGGACCCTGATCTATGTGGCTGTCTACTGGGTGGTCGGGAGTGTCTTCTACAATTTCAGCGGCTACCAGGAAGCCCTGGCCACCATGGAAGAACTGTCCATGTTCCGGCCCCTGGAAAACATTCCGGCTGTTCTGGCCGTCTTCCTGGGCCAGTTTGTCCGCGGCCCCCTGTTGCTGCTCTTTCTCTGGCCCCTGCGCAGCCTCTGGCTGATCCCCGGACGGAGGGGCATGGTACTGTTCGTTCTCCTGCTTGGCTTCACGGTTCTCGGAGGCTACGGCGTTCTTCCGGCGATGACCAGTGGTCTGGGACAGATGTCGCCCGCTGATTACCTCGCCGGTCTGGCCATTGGCATACCTGAACTGCTGGCCCAGTCGCTGCTCTTTTCCTGGCTGTTCGTCCGGCTGGAAACAAGACGCCGGGCCCGTGCAGAAAGAAACGCCCCATCGGAGGTGTCCCCATGCGCCTGACACTCGAACCCTTCCATCCGGACCGGCATGACCCTGACCTGGTGGCCGCTCTTCTCTACGATGCTGATCCACTGTTCAACGCTCTGGTGTTTGGTCCTCCGGAAGAAGGCCGGGCGGTCCTGCGGCAGATGCTTGATGAACAGTCCGGATACTTCCAGACCCCTTACCTGTCATGCGCCGTGTCTGACGGACAGCTCGCTGGGGTGATCGTTCTGATCCGGGCCCGGGACATGAAGACTCTGGACCGGCAGTCCTCGGACCTGTTCCGGCGGACCATGGGCACCCTGACCGTCCTGAACAAAATGCCCCTGTTTCTCCGGATGGCCCGGCTCAACGCACCTCCGCCGTCCCCGGACAGTCTCTGCGTCCATATGCTCTGTGTCCATCCGGACTGGCGGGGCCGTCAGGTGGGCAGCTGGCTTCTAAGCCAGGCCATCTTGCAGTCCGGCGGGCATCCGCTCTACCTCTACGTGGGTTCCACCAACCGGAGGGCCCAAACCTTTTACCACCGCCACGGGTTCAGGCCGGTCGACGAGCGGACTCTTCGCCTCCGGGACCGGATCTACGGGCTCCAGTCCCTGGTGCGCACCGGTCCCTGAAAGGGCACGGAAGGCGGGGGCAGCATTCACAGCTGCACCCCGCCTTCCGGTTTCCATTCCAGTCTTTCACTTCCGCGCATTTCAGGGCGCCGGACTCCGGACAAATCTCAGACCGACCCGTCTCCCGCCAACCCGCAAATGTTCTGCTCCTTGTCCAGCCAGCGGGTAAACCCGCCCACCGCTGCCGGCAGGGCCAGACTCCTCCAGGCCGGCCGCTCCACCCAGACGCCTTCCTGCGGCGCCCGGCCTGACGCCACCCGGACGTAATGGCCCTCCATCTCCCAGATCAGGTGGGAAAACACGTGCCGGGCTGTTCCGGCCGAACGGACAGACCGCACCGTCAGACCCAGTCTGCAAAGCTCCCGGTCGATGGCCTGCCTGTCCAGCCGCCCCTCCACCAGGTGGTAGACCCACATGCCCTGCAAAAGCCGTTGCTGACGCTGATGCAGCAACAGCCGGCCTCTGTCGTCTTCCACCAGCAGCACGGTCATCGCCTGTTTTCGGGGCTTTGCTTTGGGCGCCCGCCGGGGAAGCGTCTCCGGCTGTCCGGAGCCAAACCCCAGACAGTCGGACTGCAGGGGACAGGCGTCACACCGGGGGACCCGGGGCACACAGACCAGTGCTCCCAGTTCCATCATGGCCTGGGTAAAGGCTCCCGGTCTGTCCGCGGGAATCAGTGCCTCCACAAAGACCTGCACATCGTTTCGAAAAGACACCGACTCCTGTTCTTCCCGGCAATTCTCCAGCCGGGCAAACACCCGCTTCACGTTGCCGTCGATGGCCGCCACCGGCTGCCCAAAGGCAATACTCAAAATGGCCCCGGCCGTGTAGGGGCCAATCCCCGGAAGGGCCAGAAGCCCGGAAAGATCGTCGGGGATCTGGCCCCCATGGTTTTCCACGACCCGCCGGGCGGCCGTGTGCAGATGATGGGCCCGGGAATAATACCCCAGCCCGGCCCAGAGGGGCAGCACGTCATCCACACTGGCCGCAGCCAGATCCCCGAGGGTGGGAAACCTCTCCAAAAACCGGTGAAAATAGGGGATTACCACGTCCATTCGGGTCTGCTGGGCCATGATCTCAGACACCCAGACCTCATAAGGCCGGGGGTCCTCCCGCCAGGGAAGATCCCGCCTGTTTTGATCGTACCAGGTCAGCAGGGCTGCGGTGATCCGTGCCCTGCGGTCCTGTCCGTGTTCACTCACCTGTGAGCACCCCCGTTTCCTTCAGAAAAGACACCCTGAGGATCTCAGGGTGTCCGGTGTTCGGTTTGCTTCTTCTACTTGTCATCCTTCACGGTCGTGATGCCCAGCGCCTTGTAAAGCGGGCAGAAACTGAACACAATGGTCAGCAGGACCACAATGGCCAGAAGCCCCACGACAGTGGCCGCTGTGCCCGTCACGTTTCCGCTGGTCACCAGCGCAGCCAGGACAATCACGATCCCCAGCCGGATCAATCTGTCTTTTGCACACATATTCTTCTTCATGGTCGGTGTCCCCTTTCACGATTGGTTCCACAATAAGTTCAAATGATCATGTCTATTGTACCCCGGAAGGGTGCCCGGATTCAAGGGACGCCTAAATGTTTTGATTCACAAACCAAACCTCCGGACTCTCAACGGTTGCGGCGGACACAGTCCCGGGCAGCCTGGTGGGCTTTGCGGTACAGTTCCCGGTCATCCACCCCGGGAATCTTCCCGTCACACACAACCTGACGCCCGGCGACAAACACATGCTTCACCAGATCACTGGACCCACAGTTCACCACCGCCACCAGGGGGTCATGGCAGCCGGCAAACGCCGGGACGTCCAGATCCACGACGATCAGGTCGGCCTGCATCCCCGGGGCCAGTACCCCGGTATCGGTCCGGCCCAGCACCCGGGCACCTCCCCGGGACGCCATTTTATAGGTCTGGTCGGCGCTCAAACCGCCCGGCCCGTCTTTCAGATGACTGAGGTAGTATGCCCGTTTCATTTCCTGCCAGAGATTGGACCCGTCGTTGGAGGCACTGCCGTCCACCGCAACGCTGATGTTCCCGCCTTTGTTCCAGATTTCCGCACAACGGCAGATCCCGCTGCCAAGTTTCATGTTGGAAGACGGACAGTGGGCAATCCCCGTCCCTGTCCGGACCATCCGGTCCACTTCCTCATCGTTTAAATGAACGGCGTGGGCGTACCAGACGTCCTCACCCATCCACTCCAATGATTCCATCAGGTCAATGGGGCGCATGCCATGGGTTTGGATGCAGTATTCCTGTTCGTCCAGGGTTTCCGCCACATGGGTGTGCAGCATAACCCCCCGGTCCCGGGCCAATCGGGCGGTTTCCCGCATCAGGTCCAGGGTGACCGAAAACGGCGAACAGGGGGACAGGGCGATCCGGGTCATGGCTCCCGGAGAAGGATCGTGCCAGGTCTCAATCAGCCGGACACTGTCCTCCAGAATCTCCCCGTCCGTCTGGACCACGGACGCCGGCGGAAGACCACCGTCCTCCACAGAAAGAGACATGGAACCCCGGGTCGGATGAAACCGGATCCCCAGGTCCCGGGCCACGCCGATCTGCACGTCGATCAGGTGGCCGCCGGCACCCCGGGGAAACACGTAATGATGATCAGAGGCCAGTGTGCACCCTGTCTTTAACAACTCGGTCAGAGCCACCTGGCTTCCATAGTAGACGATCTCCTCGTCCAGATGCTCCCAGTATCGATACAGGGTTTTCAGCCAGTCAAACAGCTCCATTCCCTGAACCTCCGGGATCCCCCGAAACATGGCCTGATAAAAATGATGGTGCGTGTTCACCAGTCCGGGCCCGACAAAACACCCCCGGCAATCCAGCCGGTCCCATTGGGGATACCGGCGGTCCAGTTCCGGTCCAATGGCCAGAATCCGGCCGTCCTCAATGGCCAAATCCACATCGCTCCATCGCTCATCGCTGTCATTGCAGGTCACCAGGTGAGAAATCCCGGTCAGTATGATTCCGCTCATGTCTTCTCCTCTTCCGGATCTGGTTTCCCAAACCCGCGCTTAATGGTCATACCTTATGTTTTTTTATTGTACCCCGGTCCGCCCGGTTTGTAAAGCATTCCGGTGATGACCCTCCCCATACAGAAAAGCACCAGCCGCATCCAAACCGCGGCTGGTGCTTTCGATTGCATTCAGACTGATGCTGTACCACTCTAGCGGGTAAACTTCACCCATTCCACCGGCCCGTCCTTGGGTCCGTAATCGAATGAAGCCCCCAGAATCTCACCGACGGCCCGAAGAGGAAGCCAGGTCCGTCCACCCCGGACGAACGCAGCCACATCGGACACCACGTCTTCGGATTCCCCGTTGCGGGTTACCTGGATGGTCGTTGCCCCGATGACCATCTCAATGCGCACACCGTCCGCCTCGATGATCACTTTCTGGCTGTCGTCGTCCACAACCCAGCGAACCGTTGCGCCAAACGCCTCTGCAACAAAACGGACCGGCACGAAGGTTCTGCCGCTTTCAATGAACGGCTCCACATCCATGACATCCGGTTTCCCGTTGATCTCGTAGTCAAACAGGTCAATGAACAGGGTCACCTCAAACAGATCGTCGCTTCCCGGGTCCCCGGGATCCGCCGGATCCTCTGGGTCGGGGGCGGGATCCGTCGGCTGGGCCGGCTCCGGGGCCTGGCCTCCGCGGCTGGACACCGGTTCGATCAGGACGACTTTGGCCGCCTTGTCCCATACGTCAATCGGTCCAGCGATTGGACCGGCTGAAACCGACTGGCTGTTGGCCACTTCCACTATGTCCTTTACTTCACCGCCGGACGGTGAAATGATGTCCACCCGGCTCAGGTTGATCCTGCCGGAGGCAAACATGGCCGCCCAAACCTCTCCTTCAGCCCGGACCGTGCTGCGCTCGATCGTAATGTCCCGGCCGATTCCGTTCTTGTACCCGACATCCACCATGATCCCAAAATCATAGCCCGAGGCCACCAGGGTGCTGCCAGTAATGGTGACACCGGCACCCCTGACCCCGATGCCCGAATACCGCATCATCGGAACCAGACCGGCGGTTCCAATCATAACCTCCCCCCGGGCCGACGCAACCACGTCACTTCCGCCGGTGATCAGAATCTCCTCCGACGCATCCAGCCCGCCGACAGAACCTGTCGCCTCCACCTGGCTGGCCGAAATGGTCAGGGACCCTCCGCTTTCAATGCCTCTGGAATATCCCCAGTCCATTGGAACGTAACCCGCACGGCTCCACATGTATCCGCCGGTGGCCACCACATCACTGCCCGCCCGGATCAGGATGTCTCCGTCGGCATACAGTCCGCCTCCGCTTCCGTTGGCATTGATGGTCCCCCCGGCGATCGTCAGGTCTCCCCGGGCCTCAATCCCATAGCCATAGGGCATGCCCATGGGGATGAGACCGCTGGCAGGTCTCAAATTGGGAGAAACGCTCACCGGACCGGATCCCGTAAACGAAAGATTTCCCTGGGCGTAGATGCCGGTCGCAGCGTTCACCGTGACCGCCCCGGTGTTGCGAAACACCAGTTCCACCGGGTCCGGTGTCCCGGAAAACTTGCCCACCATGGCTCCGGCACGGATCCCGTACGCATCGTAGGACTCCACAGACAGGCTTCCGGAACCTTCAACAGACAGGCTTCCATAAACCTCAATGCCCGGTCTGGTAGACCTGATCCTGTTGGTCGTTCCGGCTGCCAGCCGGATGGTGGTCCCGTCCGGCACCAAAATGGCCGGAACACAGCTGTCCACTTCCAGGTCAAGGTCA
>SKMO01000110.1 GCA_007121025.1 Bacillota bacterium
CGGACGGGTCTGGTCTGCTTGACCGGACACAGCGGCCCGGAAGGCCGCCGGTCTGGAGGTGTCAACCCCAGTTGGTTCGGACCGGGGCAGACCGGCCATGAACGCCAGTTGTCCGGTTTGCAGACGAGCGGCGCATGGATCGGCGCTGTTCGAACAACACCGGCCGGTGTACGGCGGAAACCAGAGTGCAGCACGGCCGAAAAACCCTTTTGCAGCGTTGACTGAAAAAAGACATGGAGGAGGAACCAGAAATGAATAAACAGATTGCCACCAATTTAACCCAGCTGATCGGGAACACCCCGCTTTTGGAACTGGAGACGTATAACAAAAAGGCCGTGGTGGAAGCCACGGTGATTGCCAAGCTTGAGTATTTCAATCCGGCGAGCAGCGTGAAGGACCGGATCGGAAACGCGATGATCGTGGCGGGAGAGGACGCCGGACTGGTGAACGAGGGGACGGTGCTCGTTGAAGCGACCAGCGGAAACACGGGCATCGGCCTGGCGTTTGCGTCTGCGGCGAAAGGGTACCGGCTCATCCTGACCATGCCGGACACCATGAGTGTGGAGCGCCGCAACCTTCTGGGGGCCCTGGGCGCTGAAGTGCACCTGACTCCGGGGGCCGAAGGCATGAAGGGCGCTCTGGCCAAAGCCCGGGAACTGGCCGAGGGAATCGAAGGGTCGTTTATTCCCAGCCAGTTTGTCAACGAAGCCAACCCGAACATCCACTACACCACCACCGGGCCGGAGATCCTGCGGGATACCGCCGGAGAGGTGGACATCTTTGTGGCCGGCGTGGGCACCGGAGGAACGATCACCGGGGTGGGGCGCTATTTCAGGGAGCACAAACCCGATGTAAGGATCGTGGCCGTGGAACCGGCAGACTCTCCGGTTCTGTCGGGGGGCGATCCCGGGCCCCACAAAATCCAGGGCATCGGGGCCGGGTTCATTCCGGAGATTCTCGACCGTTCGGTGATTGATGAGGTGTTCGGAGTGAACAATGAGGAGGCGTTTGCGGCCAGCCGGAAAGTGGCGGCCGATGAGGGCCTGCTGATCGGCATTTCGTCGGGGGCAGCGTTGCACGCGGCCACGGAGATTGCCAAACGGCCGGAAAACCGGGGAAAAACCGTGGTGGTTCTGCTTCCGGACAGCGGAGAACGCTACCTCTCCACGGTGCTTTACCAGCCGGAGGAGCAAGCCCTCTAAGAAACCCGTCAATGGGCAGGCGGCCCTGTGGTTGACAAGCCTCCGAAAAGTGACTACCATAAATGGGAAGAAATCCCAAACCGGAAGAGGTGGACCATGAAGCTATCGACAAAAGGCCGCTACGGACTGCGGGCCATGCTGGACCTGGGCCTGAACGCCGGCGGCACCCATGTGGCCCTGTCCCATATCGCGGACCGGCAGAACCTGTCTGTCCGGTACCTGGAACAGATGTTTTCGGCCCTTCGCAAGGCCGGGTTGGTGAACAGCGTCAAGGGCGCCCAGGGAGGCTACACCCTGGCCCGGACGCCGGATCGGATTCCGGTGGGCAGCATCCTGCGGGCTCTGGAAGGGGACCTGTCGATCATTGATGACAAGGCAGAGACCGACGGAAACCATTATGAAGCCTGCATCCGAAAAAATGTCTGGGACCGGCTCAATGAGAGCATCAATGCCATTGTGGACTCACTGACACTGCAGGACCTGATGGACGAGTACCAGCAGATGGACGCCACCCAGAGTTTCATTTACTACATCTGAACACACACGCAAAAACCGCACTCCGGTGCGGTTTTTGCGTGTGTGGATGTCCGTTTCCAGTGCGGCACCGGGAGCAGGGGAGGTGCTCTAGGGTGGAACGCTCCGGGATTGACGACCAGATAACGGTTGTCCGGAAAAGGCGGGAATGTAGAGGAAAGAAGCTCTCCCGACCGCCCGGGGGGTGGAAAACGCACCCGGTGATCCTTGTGCCTGTATCCGGATTCCCTTAAGAACCGGTTTCAGTACGTTCCGGAACAGAGGAGGGGGTCCGTCTGTCACAGTTCGTGCCAGAATTTGGCAATGACTAATGCATTTAACGCGGAAACACCCGTTGACTTCGCGGTACAATGAATTCAATGAGTGTGTGTCATGAGAGAACGCGTTCGTTGAGCCCTGACGACGGCATGTACGTGGCTGGGGACTGCATGAGGCAGGTGAGGGTTGGATCCTGGATGCATGGAGAGCCGGCGAATTGGCTTGCCAGAGAAGTTGACAATGAAAGGTGAATGGGTGTGTCTATGAAGCGGAACAGATGGAATGTGCTGGTGTGTGTGTTTGTTGCTGTCGGGTTGGTCTTATCGCCGCTTGGTTCAGGTTTGCCGTTGGAGGCAAATGATGTTTCGAGCCACTGGGCTGAGGAGGTCATCAATGAATGGTCGTACAGGGGGCTGTCTTCCGGATATCCGGACGGCAGTTTCAGGCCGGACCAGACCATAACGAGAGCTGAGTTCATCACGCTGGTCAATAAGGCGTTCCACTTCACAGACAGAGCCCCGGTGGCTTTTTCTGATGTCGCGGAAAGCGACTGGTTTTTCAATGAGATCGCTGCAGCGGTTGCTGCCGGATACGTCAGTGGCTATCCGGACGGAACGATGCGTCCGAACCATCCGATCAGCCGGCAGGAAGCGGCAATCCTTCTTGGGGAAATCAGAGACCTTGAAGACAGTCCTGAATCGGCGGCCGTTTTTGCAGATCAAGACGAAATACCGGACTGGAGTATAGGCCGGATCGGTGCTGTGGTGAAGGCAGGATTCATGAGTGGATACCCGGACGGGCGTTTTTTGCCTGTGCGGTCCATCACCAGGGCGGAAGCACTGGTGGCCATGGATGCGGCCGTGGAGACCAGAATGTGGTTTATCCGGGAGCCGGAAACCTTTGGCCCGGGGGAAGGCATGGATGTGTTTGACGGGAATGTGGTGATCCTGGCGGACGGGGCCAGCCTTCAGAACACGACCATCACAGGGGATCTGATCATTGACGAGGCGGTCGGTGAAGGAGACGTCACGCTGATCAATGTAACTGTTCAGGGAGACACATTCATTAATGGCGGGGGAGCCGACAGCATTCACATTCACGGAGGCGACTACCGGAACATCATCATCCAAAAAGCTGGTGGCCGGCTGCGGATCGTGATGATCCATGACCGTGGTGCCTCAGTAATTGTTGCGGAAAAAGCTCGGGACACGGAGATCATTTTTGAAGGGGTATTTGACAGCGTCAAGGTGAACACGGGTTATGTGCAGCTGACTTTCCAGGGTGAGACAATGGTCAATGACCTTGAGATTGCGGAACAGTCGGAAGAAGTGGTCGTGACCACCTCGAAGGATACGGTCGTTGTCCGGATGACCGTCAATGCAACAACGGATGTGACAAATGAAGGGCGGATCATTTCTGCTGAAGGTGAGGCGTCTTCGGATTCGACATATCTCATTAATCTCCCGGAAAACATGCAGGAAACACCAACCAGGCCCAGAAGGGACAGTGGCAGTTCAACGGTGTCGGTTAGTGCTATTA
>SKMO01000039.1 GCA_007121025.1 Bacillota bacterium
AGTCGCCGCCCGGTGGATCGCTGTCGCACGCGATCCTGCTGGTCGGCGTCGGCCACCTCGCCGGCTGGACGATCACCGGTCGGTGGTTCGACTCCGTCGTCGACGTCGCGGTCCTCAGCACGGGCAGCGGGTCCACCTGGCTGGAGGTAGCCGTCGCTGCGGTCCTGTTGATCGGATCGCTGCTCGGCGGGGCCTGGCTGGCGGCCCGGGCGGTGGCAAGGCAGCGTGCGCTCCAGGTGGCCGGACTGTCCCTGCTGGCGTTCGCGGCCGGCGCCCTTGTCATCATCCTGGGCAACCTCGGCGTGATGGCACTCACCGACACCGACGGTGTCTGGCGACCGCCGATGGTGGGGTCCGGGATCGGTGCACAGCTGGCGGTGGTGCTGCCGGGGGCCGGCCTCCGGGCGGTGGTCCGACGCCTCGCGGTTCCCGTCGCCTTCGACCTGGTGACCACGTTGGTGGCGGAACCAAACCAGTACCGGGGCATGATCGCGCTCCTCCTGGCGCTCGGCTGGTTCGTCGTCGGCCTGCTGGTGGTGGCCGAGTCGCTGACGGGTCTCTCGACCTTCACCGACGACGTCGCGATCCAGGTCCGAGAGAAGCCGGACGGCCGGAGCACCGAGGTCACCAACCTGCGCGACGCCTCGCAGATCATCACCGCCGAGGTGACCGTCCAGCCGGGCGCCGTGTTCCCCTGGCACACCCACCCGGGTACCGCGCTGGCGATCGTCGCCGACGGCGCGGATGAGGGGACGGCATTCGAGTTCATGTACGACGACTGCCGCACGTACGCCTACGAGGTCGGTGATGCGTTCGTCGACCCCGGGTTCGACAACGTCCACACGGCGTGGAACCCATCCGACGAGGTGACGACCGTCGTCGTGACCTTCATCGGCGTCAAGGACGCGTCTGCTGGCCTGACCATCCCGATCGATCCCGATGAAGCTGCCGCCCTCAACGCGGCATGTGACACCAACGCACCTCTGCCTCAGGACTGAGGCCCTCGACCGGCCGGCGCGCTCGCGGACGACCACTCCCGCGAGCGCGCCGCTGCGCACGAGATCAGGATGGTCGCAAGCAGCGCCTACCCCTGACATGCGGTCCGTGGCCCGCAGGACCGCAGTGATGAACCTGAGCGCAACTGCAGCCGTGCTGTTGTGGGGCGCCCGGGCGCGTGGTTGCTCGTGCCCGCGATCACTACGAGGATGTCGCGCGGGTAGCGAGGGGGCGTTGTGCCCCCAGCATCACACAAGTGCAGCCCGGCATCTCGCAGCCGACGAGTTGTGCGCACGCGTGGACCGCTCCACCCGGGCCCGCGCCGCACCCCACACCAGCGCGAGCGCCGCCAGCAACGCCAGGGTCAGAGGCCCAACAGTTCGAGGAGGACGGACAGGCCGACGAGTCCGAACACGCCGAGGACAGCCGTCCGCCCCCAGGCCGCGCCGTACCCACCGCCCCACGCGACCCCGCCGAGCAGGAAGCCGAGCAGCACCGCGGGAACGCCGAGCAGCCCTCCTTGGTTCCCGCCGAACAGCGTGACCACGACGCCGGCGACCACGAGACCGAGCGCCGCGATCCCGAGTACCGGAGACCTGGTGGTCCGGGTCGGCGCGCCGTCACCAGGGCCGAGACCAACGGACCCGCCACCACTCGCGCCGACGGGCGCCCTCGCACCTGGCGTGGCGTAGAAGTCGCCGGGACCGGCCATTGGGGACCTCCGGGGGCTCCTTGCGCTCCCACATCGAGGTGTCGGCTTCGGCGGCCCCTGACTTGACGTCTCGAGCCGCCTGCGGCGAGGTCCACCTCGCGGCACTGGTTCCGCGCTCAGCCGCACCCCCAGCACCCCCTAGCGTGGGCCGTCCGGACCTCCCCGCGGTTCCACGGCTCGCCCGGGACCGCGACGATGTGCGCTGCGTCCGGCGGGGCGTATCCACCACCAGGCCGCCGGGGCCGAAGCGGGGCACGGTTCCTCGTAGCTGGCCTCCTCCGCGCCCGGCTTGGTTCCCAGGGGGTGCCTCTGGCAGTCGTCTGGTCTCCGTTGGTCAGCGGATCTCGAGGACGCGGCGGTTGCTGTTCTCGGGGAGGAGGAACACGCCGGGTCGGGGGCTGGTCAGTCCGGTGCGGAAGTTGAGGGAGGCGTCTGTGGCTGGGGTGCCGTCGGGTGCGGGTGCGACGCGGCCGTCGCCGGCGATGGTGGTGATGGTGCCGTCACGGCGGATCTCTCGGAGCCGGTTGTTGTTGGTGTCGCCGATGACGATGCGGCCGGTCGTGTCGACGGCGACGGAGTGGGGTGCGGCGAGCTGGGCGTCGGTGGCGGGGCCGCCGTCGCCGGAGAACCCGCGGGTGCCGTCGCCGGCCACGGTGCGGATGGTGCCGTTGCGGTCGACGGTGCGGATGCGGTCGTTGCCGGTGTCGGCGATGACGATCTGCCCGTCCTTGGTCCAGCGGGCGGTGTAGGGCAGGCGCAGCTGCGCGTCGGCGGCGGGGCCGTGGTCGCCGGAGGAGCCGCTGCTGCCGGTCCCGGCGATCACCTGCAGCCGTCCGGCTCGGTCGATCGTGACCACCCGATGGTTGAAGGTGTCGGCGATGAGCACGTCACCGTTGGGGGCGACGTCCACGCCGAAGGGGAAGCGCAGCTGCGCGTCGGTGGCCGGCCCGCCGACGCCCTCGCTGCCGGGGGTGCCGGTGCCGGCGATCGTGGTGATCTGACCGCGCTGGTCGATGCGACGGATGCGCTGGTTGTAGGTGTCGGCGACGACCACCTCGCCGCGGGGGGTGACCGCGACGGCGAAGGGGAAGAACAGCTCCGCGTCGACGGCCGGCCCCCCGTCGCCGGCGCTGCCGATCGCACCGGTGCCCGCGATGGTGGTGATGATCCCATCGCGTCCCACCGTGCGGATGCGGTTGTGGTAGGTGTCGGCGATCACCAGGTCGCCGTTGGGACGGGCTGCCACTCCCTCGACCGCACTGAGCTGCGCCTGTGTGGCCGGGATCCCATCGCCGGGGTCGGTTCCGCCGCCAGCCACCACCCGCAGGACCGGCTCGGGTCGGGCCTCAGCCGGTGCGACCAGCGACGCGACCACCGCCATCGCGAGCGCGACACAGGCGGCCAGTGGTAGCAGCGGATGACGAACGGCCCGGACGGCCGGCGAGGCAGTGGACACAGCGGTTCCTCTGATCGGAGCGGAGCGGGACAATAACTGTTCCCGGAGTCATTCTCAACTTGGTCCCAAGCCGAGCCGCTTGGCCAGGCCAGGTGAGGCGCTGCTCACACCGGTCCCTGTCCTGCCGCGCCGTGCGCCTTCACCACAGCCGTGGGCACATCGGCGGGTTCTCGCGGGTCGCAGGCACCACCTCGCGGGCGACGCCGAGGACCGGCCCCAACCGTCCCCGCCTGGGATCGCCCATCGGGTTGAGCTCCCTCGTGACGGTCAGTGATCCAGCGCAGCGTTCGCCAGCAACAGCCGGGGAGCGATCACCG
>SKMO01000094.1 GCA_007121025.1 Bacillota bacterium
GGCCATTACCGGATCACCCGCAATGCGGACCTTGGTTATGACGAAGAAGAGGCCCAGGATCTTCTGGCGACGATCCAGGAAACCCTGAAGATGCGCAAATGGGGCAAGGTGGTCCGGTTGGAAGTTCAGGCGGATATTGATGAGCGGCTGCTGGAAATCCTCAAGCAGCGGCTGGAAGTTCAGGACCGGGAAGTGTACCGGGTGGTTCATTCCATTGATCTGACCTTTCTGATGAAATTCGTCCGGGAAAACCGGGATCCCCGACAGATGTTTCCCCCGTATGAGCCCCACATACAGTTGCGGTATAAAGATGCGGATGATCTCTTCCGCAAGATCGGGAAGAAGGACGTGCTGCTCCATCATCCCTACGATTCTTTCAAACCGGTGCTCGACATGGTCAAACTGGCCTCCCGGGATCCTCAGGTGTTGGCCATCAAGATGACGCTTTATCGGGTCAGCGGGAACTCGCCAGTCACTGAATACCTGGTTCAGGCAGCAGAAAACGGGAAACAGGTCACGGTCCTGGTGGAATTGAAGGCCAGATTCGATGAGGAAAACAACATCGTCTGGGCAAAAAAGCTGGAAAAGGCCGGGGCTCATGTGATCTACGGGCTGGTGGGGCTGAAAACCCACTCCAAGTTGTTGCTGATCGTACGTCGTGAGAAACAAAAAATCAAACGCTATGTTCATCTGTCCACCGGTAATTACAATGATGTGACAGCCAAGCTTTACGTGGACCTGGGCTTGTTTACCGCAGATGAAAAAATCGGAGAAGACGTGACCGCAGTGTTCAACATGCTGTCCGGTTATTCCCGGATCCGGAACCTGAATCATCTGGCGGTTGCGCCTACGGGCCTGAAGGAAAAGCTGTTCGAGCTGATCGACCGGGAGATCGAACTGAGCCGTTCCGGCCGGATGGGGCTGCTGCGGATGAAAATGAATTCACTGATCGACGACGAGCTGATCGATAAATTCTATGAAGCATCGGCTGCGGGTGTCCAGGTGGATCTTCTGGTGCGGGGGATCTGTGGCCTTCGCCCCGGGGTGAAAGAACTCAGCGAGAACATCCGCATCTACAGCATTGTGGGCCGCTTTCTGGAACACTCCAGAATCTTCCTGTTTGGAAATGATGGCCGGCCGGAAGTGTATCTGTCCAGTGCAGACCTGATGAAACGGAACATGGAGCGGCGGGTGGAGATCATGTTTCCGATTCTGGGAGAGAAGGTCAGAGCGAAGTTGATCCGGATTCTGGAGGTGCATTTTGCGGATACTGTGAAATGCCGGCAACTTCAGCAGGATGGTACGTACCGGCGGGTTTTGCCGGAGGGCACCCCATTTGACTCCCAGCAGTATTTTATTGATCATTGAAGGAACGATCCTGTCCGGGAGAAGACCTGTCGCAAAAACAGGTTCGCAACAGAAGAAATGGAGTGAGCGCATGGAAAAAGAACGTTTTAAGCTGAAAACAAGAGAGAAGAAGAAAGTGTCGGTGGATGTGTATCATCCGGAAGGGGAGCCGCTGGCGGCCCTTCAGGTACTCCATGGTATGGCTGAAACCAAGGACCGATACGAGGACTTTGCCCAAACGCTGGCAGGCCGTGGAATCGTGGTTTATGTCTATGACCACCGGGGACACGGGAAAAGCAAAATCGACAGTCTGCCGCTTGGACTGGCCAGCGTTCACCACAGCTGGAAAACAATGCGGGATGACGTGTTGCAGGTCACCGGCCTGATCGAGGCAAGGCATCCGGGAATCCCACTGTTTCTCCTGGGCCACTCGATGGGCTCCCTGTTGGCAAGGGATTTTGCGGGCAAAGAGGGAACGCATTTGGCGGGTCTGATCCTGTCGGGAACGGCTGCAAATCCAGGCTTAAAGGGCCTGCTGGGACAGTGGCTTTCAGGGTTCCTGGTACTGGTTCAGGGGAGTACGAAAATCAGCCCACTGCTGGACCGACTGCTGTTTGGGCGGGCCAATGATTTTTTGGAAAAGCCAAGGACCCGGTTTGACTGGCTGACCCGGGATGAAACGTTAGTGGACAAGTATATCCAGGATCCGTTGTGCGGCTACATTTGTCCCGCGGGTTTCTATCATGAACTGATCAAAGGGACGCGGCGGGCCTGGCGTAAGGAAGCGTTTGCCCGCACACCCGGGGACTTGCCGATTTATGTGTTTGGTGGTGGAAAGGACCCCATTGGGAACTTTGGCCAAGCGGTGGTGGACACAGCAGAACGCTACAGGTCTGCCGGGGTCAGGGATGTGGTCCAGAAGGTTTATCCGGAGGGGCGCCATGAGATGCTCAATGAGCTGAACCGTCAGGATGTATACCGCGATGTGGCCATCTGGATGGAGGAAAAAATGAGGAACTGGAAAGGATAAGATCATGGGTAGCAAAGAATACCTGCTGGCTCTGGATCAGGGTACCACCAGTTCCAGAGCTGTGCTGTTTGATCGTCATGGCCGGATTGTGTCGATGGCGCAAAAGGAATTTACACAGTTCTATCCGTCACCGGGATGGGTGGAGCATGATCCGATGGAAATCTGGGCGACACAGATTGGTGTGGCCGGTGAGGCTTTGGCCCGGGTGAATGTCAGCGCCGATCAGGTGGCAGCATTGGGGATCACCAACCAGAGAGAAACGGCGGTGGTCTGGGACCGCAACACCGGCAAGCCGGTGTACAATGCCATTGTCTGGCAGTGCAGGCGAACCCGGGAAATCTGCGAGGATTTGAAAGCCCGGGGATGGAGCGATTATGTCCGCCGAAACACGGGCCTGATGATTGACTCCTATTTTTCCGGAACAAAGATCAAATGGATTCTGGATCATGTGGAAGGGGCCAGAGATCGGGCGTCCAGGGGTGAACTTCTGTTTGGGACCGTTGACAGTTGGCTTCTCTGGAACCTGTCCGGAGGAAAACTGCATGCCACAGATGTGACCAATGCTTCCCGTACCATGCTGTTTAACATCCGTTCGGGAAACTGGGATGAAGAGCTTCTGGAAGCCCTGGACGTTCCTGCAGCAATGATGCCCCGGGTGATGGACAGTGCTGACGATTTTGGACAGACATGCATTGCGCAGTCCGGTTTGGCCGGGATTCCCATCCGGGGAATCGCAGGGGATCAGCAGTCGGCCCTCTTTGGGCAGCGATGCTTTGAGCGGGGGCGGGCCAAGAACACCTATGGAACCGGTTGCTTTCTGTTGATGAACATCGGGGATGAACCACTGGAGACCAAAAGCGGATTGTTGACGACGGTCGCCTGGGGTCTTGGGGGAAAGATGACCTATGCCTTGGAAGGAAGCATCTTTATGGCGGGAGCCATCGTTCAGTGGCTCAGGGATGAAATGGGGCTGTTGGCGTCCGCGGATGAAAGCGACGCTCTGGCGCGAAGCATAACGGATAACGGTGGGGTGTACCTGGTGCCGGCCTTTACAGGTTTGGGGGCACCTTACTGGGATATGGATGCCCGGGGGGCCATTCTGGGTTTGACCCGTGGGACCGGCCGTGCTCATGTGGTCCGTGCAGGTTTGGAGGCCATCGCTTACCAGACCCGGGATGTGCTTTCCCTGATGGAACAGGAAGCAGGAATCAAGATTTCCCAGCTGAGTGTGGATGGCGGTGCTGTCCGAAACGATTTTCTGATGCAGTTTCAGGCCGATTTGCTGGGAACACAAGTATGTCGCCCCCGTCTGATTGAAACCACGGCATTTGGTGCGGCAGCGCTGGCCGGTCTGAGCGTGGGTGTGTATACGGATCTTGTTGAGCTGGAAGGCACACTGGAGATTGAACAGACGTTCATTCCTCAGGCGGATCCTGAAGAATCGGACCGGCTTTACGGCTGGTGGAAGCGGGCTGTTGAACGGTCTGCCGGATGGGCATCGGAGTCGGAAGGCAGGGAATCAAAGTGAAGGTTGACCGGACGCTGGCCATGGAGCCGCCCGAAGGTGTTGTGAACCTGTTGGATGAGATGGTCGCTCTGGGTCTGGATCCCTGGCTGGTGGGTGGTTGTGTCCGGGACCGGCTGCTGGGACTGGAACCCCGGGATTGGGACGCGGCGTTCAGGGGGACGCCGGAGGATCTGGACCGGCTGGCCGGGGGGCATTTAGGCGGGGATCGCAGTGGCATCGCCTACGGAACTCTGCGTCTGCGGGCGGGGGAAGCCGATTTTGAAGTGACCCTGTTTCGCAGTGAAGGGGACTATCTGGACGGGCGAAGACCGGAGAGTGTCCGTTTTGAGGCGTCACTGGAGGAGGATCTGGCCCGGAGGGACTATACGCTGAATGCGCTGGCCTGGAACGTGCAGACTCACCAGCTTACAGATCTGTGGGGAACGCTGGACACGTTACGGTGGGACCCCGTTGTCATCCGGACGTGCAGTGACCCCCGGGAGAGTTTCAACCGTGACGGACTCCGGATTCTTCGCGGGTTTGTGCTTTTTGGCCGTCTGTTGGAAGCCGGGCGCAAAGCCGACTGGAGCCCCGGTCTGCTGGATGAAGCGTTTCGCCAGGCATCCAATATGAAACATGCATCCGCCGGTGTTCTCGGCAGGGAAATGGGGAAGATTTGGGACAGTGGACGGGCCGGAGATGTTCTGAAGGAAATGAACCGCACTGGGATTCTGGGAATTCTTTTAGACGCCCGGAGCGAACGTTTCGATGATGTTCGCTGGGAGCAGCTGAACCGGTGTTCGAACGGGCTTATGGTCCAGGCGGGTCTGCTGGCCATGAGTGGCCTTTCTGCCGTAACGTTGGGACGGTGTCTGGGTGCGGACCACAAACGGGTGCTTCTTCTGGAAGAACTGCTGGAACACCGGACTGAACTGCACCAGGCTGGTGGACGGGGACTTGCCCGGAGACTGGGCGCGTTGGGGCCGCGAAAAGGCGGTCTGCTGCTCGGGCTCCTGACAATGCTGGATGAGAATGTCTCCGTTTCCGATGAGTCAGTGTCCGAAGGCGTATGGTTTCTCCAGGATCTGAACATCAGCGGTCATGACGTTGAGGCACTGGGGATTGAGGGCCCCTTGGTGGGGCAGATTCTCCGGCAGCTGCTGGATGAAGTGCAGTCCGGAAAGACAATAAACAGAAAGGACAGGCTGCTCCATCGGGTACGCAGTCTGAAGGAGGAATATGGAAGGAACCAAAATTAAGGATCTACAAGTGAATCAGGATTTGATTGGCTATTATCTGGTGCGGGAATCAAGCTTGCGTGAGGGGAGCAATGGTTCTTTTCTGGATCTGACACTGTCGGATGAAACGGGAACGGTGAATGCAAAAATATGGAAATGCGATCCGCTTGACGGACAGAAATACACAAAGGGTGTGCTGGTCAAAGTGATGGCCAAAATGATCGAATACCGGGGGAATTTGCAGATGAACATCAACCGGATTCGCCCGGCCCAGGCGGACGATGGGGTGGACATTGAGGATTTTGTCGAATCCGCGCCCCTGCGTTCAGAGGACATGTATGACCAGGTGGTCTCATATGCCGGAAAAATCGAAGACGGGGATATCCGGAAAATTGTCCAGTTTTTCCTGACGGAATACAAAACAAAACTGCTGTATTATCCGGCGGCCAAGACGATTCACCATGCCATCCGGGGTGGTCTGTTGTTTCATATGTTGAAAATGTTGGAAACGGCCGAAGCCATTGCCCTTGTCTACCCCAGTCTGTCCGGAGACCTGCTGTTTGCCGGCGTGATCTTGCATGATATCGAAAAGGTCAATGAGATGGAGTCAGACCGGTTGGGGATTGCCCACTACACCATGGAAGGGGAAATGCTGGGTCATTTGGTCATGGGGGCCAGGAATGTGGACCGGGCCGCCCGGGCCATGAATATTCCGGAGGAAAAATCCATTCTGCTCCAACACATTGTGATTTCCCACCATCAGCGTCTTGAATATGGGAGTCCAAAGGTTCCCATGGTGGTGGAAGCAGAAGTCCTGCATCATATCGACATGATCGATGCCCGGATCTACGGGTTTAATGATGCCCTGGCCGGACTGAAGGATGGCACCATGTCGGACCGGGTGTTCGCGCTGGACAACCGGAAGGTTTACAAGGTTCCCAGGGAGCAAAACAATGAGTAAACTGACCATGATCGCCACAGCGGCCTTCGGGCTGGAGGCTGTGGTCAAACGGGAACTGATCGATCTGGGGCTGACCATACGGGAAACGGAAAATGGCCGGGTGACGTTTGAGGGAACGACAGAGGATCTGGTCCGCTGCAACCTCTGGCTGCGCTGTGCTGAGCGGGTGCAGCTCTGCATGGGGGAATTTGTGGCCCGGACCTTTGATGAGCTGTTTGAACAGACCAAAGCACTTCCCTGGGAAGAGTGGATTCCCGTCAATGGTGCTTTTCCGGTAGAAGGAAAGTCGGTCAAATCGACCCTGTTTTCGATTTCCGATTGTCAGGCTATTGTCAAAAAAGCCATTGCAACCCGGATGGGAGACCGTTACGGGCAGGGCTGGCTTCCTGAGGACGGGAACCTGTTTCCAGTCCAGGTGGCCCTTTTAAACGATCGCGCGACCCTGACCATCGATACCAGTGGACCGGGACTTCACCGCAGGGGTTACCGGGATCATCACGCACCGGCGCCACTGCGCGACACCCTGGCCTCCGCCCTTGTGGCGCTCAGTTACTGGGGACCGGACCGCATCCTCTGGGATCCGTTTTGCGGGTCGGGGACCATCTTGGTGGAAGCGGCAACCCGGGGGCTCAATATGGCTCCGGGCCTGAACCGGGAGTTTGCAGCGCAGGGTTGGCCACGGATTGGACCGGAAGTCTGGGACCGGCAGCGAAACGATGCACTGGATGTGATCCGCCGGGATGTGACCCTTCAAATCCTTGGGTCGGACAATGATGACAAGGCGCTGCGACTGGCCCGCAGGCATGCGCACCGGGCTGGGGTGGGGGATCATGTGAAGCTGGTTCACAGTGATTTTCAGAGCATGACGCCCCCCGGAGACTATGGCTGCCTGATCACCAACCCGCCTTATGGAGAACGGATGGGCGAGCTGGAGCAGGTGGAGGCGATGTACCGGGACCTTGGCGTGTTGTTGGGTTCGCTGGAAACCTGGTCCTCTTATGTCATCACCTCACACCGAGGCTTTGAACGGATCACAGGTCTCAAGGCAGACCGTAAACGCAAACTGTATAATGGCAGGATTCAATGCAATTATTATCAGTACTATGGACCGAGACCGCCAAGAGAACACCGGGAGTAAAGGGCGGTTTGGCGGCGGCCGGAAAAGAGGAGGAACACAATGCAATTGAAAGACAAGGTGGCGCTGGTGACCGGGGGAACATCGGGGATCGGGGCGGCAACGGCCCGGCGTTTTGCCCGGGAGGGAGCCTGGACGTATGTGCTGGGACGAAATGCGCAAAATGGGGAAGCCGTGGTCCAAGAGATTCTTGGGTTTGGCGGAAAGGCCCGGTTTGTGAGCTGTGACGTGGCTTCTGAAGAAGACATTGAACGGGCGTTCAATGCGGTGATCGGGAAAGCCGGAACTGTTGACGTCCTGTTCAACTGTGCCGGGGTGGCCCCCAGCGGGACCATTGAAGAACTCTGCACGGACTTGTGGAAAAAAACCTTTGCGATTAATGTGGAATCGGTGTATCATTTTTCACGGCTGGCGGTTCCGGTGATGCGCAAAGCCGGGGGAGGAACCATCATCAATGTCAGCTCCAGTGCGGGGACGGTGGGCGCCTGGGGCATGCATCTGTATGCGGCCTCCAAAGGGGCGGTGGTTCAGCTGTCCCGAAGCATGGCGGCAGATTATGCCCGGGAGAACATCCGGGTGAACTGCCTTTGTCCGGGAGCGACACTGACCCCGATGATGGATCAGTTGGGGGCGGAGGGGATGCAGGAATTTGCCAAAATGATTCCGGCAGGACGGATGGCGTCTCCGGATGAGATTGCCAATGTGGCGCTGTTTCTGGCGGGGGATCAATCCTCATTCATGTTCGGGTCCACTGTACTGGTGGATGGTGGTTTCACAGCCATCTAAAAGCACAGTTGCATCCGTGTGTGGTAAACTGAATCGAGAGCAGACACAGGGGGGACTTACGATGGGACGGGCAGAAAAGATAAAGAAAGCCGTGGAAAAGGACATTGTTCAACGGTTTGAGAAGGATCATATACGGCGGCGCCAGCTTCTGGATGAGCTGAATCATCTCAACGGCGTGGTGATGCTTTCCAAACATCTGGCCATGGAGCGGGGGTATGACAGTGATCTGGCTGCTGTGGCGGCCGCTCTTCATGATGTGGGCCGATCGCTTCTGGACGTGCCGGGCAAACCTCATGCCCGGGAAGGGGCCAGACGGGCCAAAGCAATGATGAAGGCGCAGGGCGGGTTCAGTCAGCGGGAAACCGAGACGGTCATCGATGCCATTACAACCCACAACCGGAAGGGAAAGACCGGGCACGGCCCGTACAATGAGCTGCTCAAGGATGCAGATCTGCTGGCCAGATATTTTGAGGATCCGGACCAGGTGTTTGGACCCAACAAAACCAGACGGTTGTTTCGTCTCAAACGGGAGATTTACGGATCGTATCAGCATGTTGAAAAGCCGATGACGCTGATTGGTCAGTTGCAGCTTCTCTTGACGGGCCACAACTTGAAGGATGAATAAGAAAGTGGGGGGAGACATCGTGGACAAGCATCTTTTTCTCAGTGTTCTCCGTGCACAGGTGAAGCCTGCCACCGGATGCACGGAACCTGTGGCCGTTGCACTGGCTGCTGCACATGCCAGCCATCTGGTCAAAGGGGATCTGGTGTCATTGAAGATCACAGCCAGCCAGGGGCTCTATAAAAACGCATATGCCGTTGGTCTTCCCGGAATGGCGGAAAAAGGGATCGATTTGGCCGGTGCCATCGGGTACATGGCTGCAGATCCGGAAAAAGGAATGCAGATTCTGGAAAAGGCCAGCGAAAAACAAATTGAACAGGCCAGGCAGGCGGTGAACGAAAAGAAGGTCTGGATTGGTTACATTCCCGGAGACGCTGGCCTTTTTGTCCGGGTGGAAGTGGTCACGAGCCAGGACCAGGCGGAAGTGGTGATTTCCGGATCCCATGACCATGTGGTCCGGATCGTGCTCAATGGGACAGAGCTTCTGGATGAAGAAGAATCGGGAGCGGATGAACAGAATCTGGAGCAGATGCGTGAAACAACCATCGCGTCAATCGTTGCATTTGCTGAAACCGTTGATCCAGAGGATGTGCGCTGGCTGCTTGAGGGTGTCCGCATGAACGCGGAGATTGCCCATCTGGGGCTGGAAGAAGAATACGGATTGGGCATTGGGCGCGGTCTCAGGCGCCTGGTGGATCGGGGCATCCTGTGCAATGATCTGCTGACACGGATTCGAATGCAGGTCGCCGCCGCCAGTGATGCGAGAATGGGCGGAGCCCGTTTGCCCGTGATGACAAGCTGTGGCAGTGGAAACCAGGGCATCCTGATCGTTATTCCGCTGGCGGCCGCCTGTCAGTACCATGACCGCAGGGAGGAAGATCTGCTCAGAGCCCTGGTGATTGGACACCTGGTGAATGCTTACGCAAAGTCCTATCTGGGTAAGCTTTCGCCCCTGTGCGGGTGTTCAGTGTCGGCAGGTCTGGGAACAGCCGCAGGATTGACCTGGCTTGCAGATCCTGATATTGAACGCATTGAAGGCGCGATCAAGGGGATGCTAAGCAATCTGACCGGAACCATTTGCGACGGGGCCAAGGGGAGTTGTGCACTGAAGTTGGAAACTGCGGCAGTCGAGGCGTTTACCTATGCCATGCTGGCGACACAGGATGTGTATGTTCGGGAGGCCCAGGGTGTCGTCGAGGAAAGCTGTGATCTGTCTATCCGGAATCTGGAGAGAATCGGCCGGCAGGGGATGGGGGCCATGGACCAGTCGGTGTTGGAGATCCTCAGTGAACGCAGTCGGCGGGATCGATAGATCGTCCCCTATGCATAAACAGGCGCCCCGGAGTTCTGGGGCGCCTGTTTCAGGGCGATTTTTTGCGTTTCAGTTGTTCCAGCAGGCTCTTTCGCCCGGGATTGCGTTCCAGCTCATGGATCTGGTCCACGGGAAAAGGTGCTCTTTCCAGGAAGGCTTCCATCTCATCGCGGATCTCCGGGGAGAACATGGCTGCAACACCACAGCTGGAGCTGATTTCCCGGGGAACCGGGACCAGTTTGACGTCCAGGGCTTCCTGCTGGACAGCTTTTTCAAATTTCAGGGAATCTGAAACTGAGTGAAATGTGATATAACAGGTTTTCATTTCGTTCCTCATTTTTGGTTTGACGTTCAACGGCTGGTGGACATGGTGGAAAAGACATCCATCCCTAAGCCGGCTTTTATATTATAACACTTTGGTTGTTTGGCTGCACGGTGGAGCACAGGGTGCATCAAGTTTACTTATGATGGTTTATCGGGGATTGAACCATTTTATGCATAGCTGAAATATATGTCTTTTACAGGGCTGAGAGTTCGGTTTGCCGGTGTCTGTGCCTGAAGATGTGTTAAGATATGAAGAGACAATCCGGAGGCGCGGCAATCGTTGCTTCCGTGAAAGGGTGAAGGGATGAACGTTTATCTGGACAACGCAGCCACCAGTATGTCAAAGCCTCCGCAGGTTCTGGAGGCAATGATGGAAGTGATGCGCCAATGCAACGCTAACCCCGGCCGGGGAGGCTACAAAATGTCCCTTGAAGCAGGAAGGCGTTTGCTGTCGGTCCGCCAGCAGGTCAGTGATTTGTTTGGTGGACCATCGGTTGACCATGTGGTGTTCTGTCAGAACGTAACCATGGCCCTGAACATGGCGATCCACGGATTGGTACGCAAGGGCGATCATGTGCTGATCTCATCCATGGAACACAATGCGGTGTACCGGCCGGTGACCCACTTGGCCGAGCAGGGCTTGATTACAGTGTCCGTCATTCCGGCGGATAACCGGGGAGTGACGGATCCGCAAGACATCCGTAAACTGATCAGACCACAAACCCGTCTGATGGTGGTTTCCCATGCATCCAACGTTTGCGGGACCATTTTTCCCCTGCGGGAAGCGGCAGCCATCGCCCGTGAACAAGGGGTGACAGTCGTCGTTGATACTGCGCAGACCGCCGGCGTTCTACCGCTGGATATGGAAACCGACGGAATCGATGTTCTGGCTTTTACGGGACACAAACACCTGCTGGGGCCAACCGGAACTGGTGGGTTTGTGATCAATGACCAAACGGCCCAGAGGATGCGCCCCTTATTGCAGGGCGGCACGGGAAGTGTCTCTCATCTGGCCACGCAACCGGAATTTCTGCCGGATAAATTTGAATGCGGGACCATGAATACGGTGGGACTTGCCGGACTTGGTGCAGGGATTCAATACCTGAATGAGACCGGCGTGGACAATGAGCGTCGCCGGGAACAGCGACTGACCCAAAGACTCCTGGAGGGCCTGGCGGATCTACCCCGGTTGATTCTGTATGGCCCCCGCAGCGTCGAACATCGGACGGGGACCATCGCGTTCAATGTGGAGGGGATCGACAATGGGGAGTTGTGTTACGTTTTGGACGAAGCATTCTCCATCATGGGGCGTCCCGGACTTCACTGTTCACCCCTTGGTCACCAAACCCTGGGGACTCTGCCGGAAGGAACCATGCGGTTTTCCGTTGGGACGACCACAACAGACGAAGAGGTTGACTATGTTCTGGCCAGCATGCAGGAAATTGTGGAGACCATGGACTGATGGAGTTCATATTTCGGGGCGCTGACGGGACCCGTCTGGTGGCCCGCAGCTGGGAACCGCCGTCTGTTCAGGCGGTTCTTCTGGTCGTTCACGGTCTGGGTGAGTACGGGGCTAAATACGTGTCTCTGGCCAGTGAAATGAACAAAAACAATGTGGCGGTTTGCGCCATGGACCTTCGGGGGTTTGGTGTCTCTGACGGACGCCGGGGACATGCGGAAACACTGGACGTTCTGGTCAGCGATGTCCAGGCTCTGGTTCAGACTGCCCGGGGCCACTATGATGCACCATTATTCATCATGGGTCACTCCATGGGCGGCGTTTTGGCTGCCCACGCGGCCGCGGGAAGCCCCCTGCTGGATGGTCTGATTCTCAGCAGTCCCTGGATTGGTCTCCGATATCGACCACCATTGCCAGTGCGTTTATTGCTGGAATTGGCGGGGAGCTGCTGTCCGAAGTGGCGGGTTCGGTTTGATGTGCAGCAGGTGGAAAGCGGAAAAAAAACGGTCCCTCTGACGGCTTATGCCGATGAACGGGTGCACCGCTGGATCAGTGCCGGTTTGTACCGGGCCCTTCGGCAGGGGGCAAACGCCATGGACAAGGGAATGCTGGCTCCGGGGCTTCCGCTTCTGGGCCTGCATGGGGCAAAAGACCGGTTGACCGATCCTGTAAAAACCGAGAC
>SKMO01000056.1 GCA_007121025.1 Bacillota bacterium
AGAAAAAAACGGCCCCGCAAAAAGTGGCCCCCAGCCCGAGACAAAAGCCCGATGAACGTAAACCTGCAGAAAAAAAACCGCAGGAGAAAAAACCGGCGCAGCAAAAAAGTGATCAGGGGCCCAAACAGAGACAGGACAACCGGCCCAAACCGGCCGGGCAGCGGGACAACCGCAACAAACCCCAGCAGGGCGGCAAACGGGACGACCGTCAGAGCAGCGGTGGAAAGTCAAACCGCAATCGGCCAAACCGCAACCGCAGAGGACGTCGTGCACCGGAGCCTCCCAAGGAGCCAAACATCAAGAGCGTGGTGATCGGTGAGGAGATCATGATCAAGGATCTGGCGATGAAGATCAGCCGGACGGCATCCGCATTGATCAGCAAGTTGATGAAAATGGGCGTGATGGCCACCATCAACGAGACCATCGATTTTGATACCGCGTCTCTGCTGATGGACGAGTATGGCATTGAGGTGGAATTCAAGTCCAACAAACGGGAAACACAGATCGAAACTGCTAAGGACGCTGAAGAAGATCTGAAGCCCCGTCCGCCGGTGATTACGGTCATGGGTCACGTCGACCATGGGAAGACGTCTCTGCTCGACGCCATCCGGTCCAGCCGGGTGACCGAAGGTGAGGCCGGTGGCATTACGCAGCACATCGGCGCCTACCAGGTTGAACATAAAGGAGGCAAACTGACCTTTATCGATACGCCGGGCCATGCTGCCTTTACATCCATGCGGGCACGGGGTGCCCAGGTGACGGACATTGCCATTCTGGTCGTGGCTGCCGATGATGGTGTGATGCCACAGACCATTGAGGCGATCAATCACGCCAAAGCGGCCAAGGTGCCGATCATTGTGGCCGTGAACAAAATGGATAAGGAGGGAGCCAACCCGGAACGGGTCATGCAGCAGTTGACCGAATATGAACTGGTTTCTGAAGAGTGGGGTGGAGACACCATCTTCTGTCCGGTATCGGCCATTAAACGGGATGGCATCGAGCACCTGCTGGAGATGATTCTGCTGGTTGCAGAAGTCCAGGAGTTAAAAGCCAACCCCAACCGGGCTGGCGAGGGGTTTGTCATTGAAGCCCAGCTGGATAAAGGTCGTGGACCGGTTGCCACTCTTCTTGTGAAGCGCGGAACGCTGAAAGTCGGCGACGTGGTGGTTTCCGGTGAAACCTGCGGGAAAGTCCGGTTCATGAATGATGAACGGGGTAAGCGGGTTCGGATTGCCGGACCTTCAACGCCTGTGGAGGTCATCGGATTCAACAGTGTGCCGAACGCCGGAGACATCTTCCAGTCTGTGGATGATGAAAAGTATGCCCGGGATGTTGTGGAACAGCGTTGCATCGTGAAGCGGGAAGAAACCGTTAACAAGACAAAAAAAGTCAATCTGGAGGATCTGTTCAAGGACATCAATTCCGGAGAAATCCGTGATCTGAATCTCATCATCAAAGGCGATGTGCAGGGAAGTGTGGAAGCTCTGAGTCAGTCTTTGCTCAATCTTAATCAAGACACGGAAGAAGTGAAGTTGAACATTATTCACAGCGGTGTCGGGGGAATCAACGAAACAGACGTCTCCCTGGCTGCAGCGTCCAGTGCCATCATCATCGGGTTTAACGTACGCCCGGATGCTAACGCCAAGAAAGCGGCTGTGCAGGAAGAAGTGGACATCAAGCTTTACCGGATCATTTACGAGGCGATTGACAGTGTCAGAGCGGCCATGAGTGGACTGCTTGCACCGGAAATCAAAGAAGTTGAGCTGGGCACGGCCGAAGTCCGTGATATCTTCAAGGTTCCGAAAGTGGGGACCATTGCGGGATGTTATGTCACTGACGGGAAAGTTACCCGGTCATCCAAGGTGCGGATTGTCCGTGATGGTGTGATCGTATTTGAAGGGGAACTGTCCTCTCTGAAACGCTTCAAGGATGATGTCCGTGAAGTGGCTGCCGGTTACGAATGCGGCATCGGGTTTGATAAGTTCAACGACCTGAAAGAAGGGGATGTGATCGAAGCATACGTCCTGGAGAAAGTGGCCCGCCAGTTGTAAAGTATGAAATAGTCAGGAAGTGATGTTATGAGTCAGCAACGAGCAAGACGAGTGTCAGAAGAAATGAAAAAAGAAGTGTCCGCCATTATCCGGGAGGATCTGAAGGATCCCCGGCTGGGTTTTGTGACGGTCACCAGTGTGGTGGTCTCCAACGATCTCAGTGACGCCAAGATTTATGTCAGTGTGTACGGAGACCAGAAGAACATTGATGATACCATGGAGGCGCTGCAAAGCGCCCTCGGGTTTATCCGCCGGGAAATCGGAAGCCGGATCCGCTTGCGTATCGTGCCGGAGATCCGGTTCTATTATGACGAGTCCATGGAACATGGCGCACATATCAATCAGCTTCTCGAAAAGCTCAAAGGAGAGAATTCCGGTGAGTGAGAGCCTGCAGATCGCCGCTCTGCTGGAAATGCACAGAGACCGGCCCATCCTGGTGACCGGCCACCGGGATCCGGACGGCGATTGCATCGGTTCGGTCATGGCCATGACGCGGTCACTGCGAAACATGGGTTATCCGGCCATTCCGGTGAACCGTGACCCCATTCCCTACCGTTACCGGTTTCTGGATCCCGATGACATGATGCGCAGCCCGGAGGATGTAATCCTGGAGAGGTTCCATCTGGCCATTGTTCTGGATTCCAGCAATCTGGACCGCCTGGGGTTTGATTTGCATCGCACTTTTCCCCATTTGAAGTCTGTGATCAATGTGGATCATCATGTGAGCAACAGCCGTTTTGGAGATGTGAATGTTGTAGAGCACAAGCGCAGTGCAGTCTGCGAAGTGCTCTGCAGTCTTCTTCATAAACTGGATGCCCCCATTGATCCGATGACGGCCAATGCATTGTACACAGGCATTTCAACGGACACCGGCTCTTTCCAGTATGAGGCAACCACGGCTGATACGTTAAGAACAGGTGCGGATTTGATCAGTCTGGGGGCGGACATCAATCTTGTCCGGGAAAACGTTTGGGAAAATGAACCGTTTAACCGGATTCGCGTGCTTTCCAGAGTACTGGACAACCTGAAGGTTACAGAAAATGGCAGGATGGCCTGGATTAAGATTTCTCATGCGGAACTGGAACACTTTGAACTGGACAACGGCGATCTGGAAACGTTTGTGGATTACCCGCGAACCATCCAGGGGGTGCAGGTGGCCCTGTTTTTCAAGGAAATCCAGAACGGGTTTGTCAAGGTGTCGATCCGGAGCAAGTCTGAAGTGGATTCCAACAAACTGGCACAGCTTTTTGGCGGCGGGGGCCATAAACGGGCCGCCGGATGCAAAATGACCGGTTCGCTGGATGAAGTGGAACAAAACGTTACCGAACGGTTCATCCGGGAGTTGGAGTCCAACGGTTCATGAACGGGTTCATCAACGTTTACAAGCCCCGGGGCTGGACGTCTCACGACATGGTGGGAAAACTCCGGCGGGTCCTGGGGATTCGAAAAATCGGCCATACGGGAACGCTGGATCCCAATGTTGACGGTGTACTGTTGATGGCAATCGGCAAGGCCACCCGGTTGATTGAATTTCTGGAGAACCAGGATAAGCTGTACCGGGCACAGATTGTATTCGGTCTGTCCACGGACACAGAAGACATGACTGGTGAGATGACCGACCGGCAGGACGTTTCCAGGGAACAGCTGGATGGGTTTCCAGAACTGCTGTCCCGGATGACAGGAGAACTCCGGCAGGTTCCGCCGATGGTCTCTGCCATCCGGATTGACGGGAAACGGCTTTACCAGCTGGCCAGACAGGGTACCACTGTGGAAAGGCCTGCCCGGAACGTCACCGTTCTTGAGACACAATTAATCCGACCGCCCTATCTGGACAGCGATGGATGGTGGAAAAGCGAGTTCACCATATTGTGTTCCCGGGGAACGTACGTGCGTTCATACTGCCGGGATCTGGGCAGTGCCCTGGGTCTTCCGGCTGTGATGGGGTTGTTGACCCGGGAGGCGGTGGGACATCATCGTCTGGAGAACTCCTGGAGCTGGGAAAACCTGCAGGCATCGGTAGAGGAACAGCGTTTCGATTTTTTGATTCCTCCTGAAAGCGAGCTTGGCGCAATGCCGGGCGTTATGGTACCGGATAACCTGGTGGCCCGGGTCTGTCAGGGAAACATGGTTGCTTTGGATCAATGCCGGTGGCGAACTCCGGAACCGGACAATCCTGAAGTGCCTGTTGCAGTATACGGACCGGCCGGCTGTCTGTTGGCCGTCGGTTTTCGTTCCGGAGAAGACCCCGACAACTTGAAGATGCGGAAGGTGTTTTGCAATTGAGATTCATCAGAAAAAATCATCCGATTGAACAGCCGGTTTCCGCGGTGTTGGGAAACCTGGACGGCCTGCATATCGCTCATCGTAAACTGATTGAATGCTGCATAAACAATGCGCAGACCCATGGCCGCCAGTCAGCTGTCTTGACGTTTATGCCTCATCCCCGGGAGTATTTCTTTGGAATTGGTCCCGAGCGGATCCTGCCTTATGACATCAAGGACCGGGTCATGGAGAAGATGGGTGTGGACTATCTGGTTATCCTGGACTTTGATGAGGCCATCGCCACCATGGACCCGGAAACGTTTGTCCGGACTGTTCTTATGGAGCGGCTGAATGTGCGGCATGTGGCTGTGGGCTTCAACTACAGATTTGGGCGGTCGCAAATGGGCGACGCCGAGTTGCTGCGGTCGTTGGGACAGCGGCTTGGTTTAACGGTGGATATTCAGGGCGAGATACAAACCGGTGGAGAACGGGTCAGTTCAACCGCGATCCGCAAATACATCAATGCGGGACAGGTTGACCGGGCCGGTGCTTTGCTCGGCTATTACCCGATGCTGCAGGGCATTGTGGAAGAAGGAGAAAAAGTCGGTACTGAAATCGGCTTTCCCACGGCCAATATTGTCCTGCGTGAAAATCTTCTTGCGCCAATGGGAGGGGTATACACCGGCTGGGTCAAAACACGGACCGGTGTACACCGGGCGATCGTGAACATCGGTGTGAAGCCAACACTTGGCGATCACTTCAGCCGGAACATTGAAGCGCACCTGATCGGTTTTCAGGGCAATCTGTACGGAGAAAAAATTGACATCGCGTTTACGAAGAGGCTCCGGGATGAAATCAAGTTCAGCGGATTGGATTTGCTCCAAAGCCAGCTTGAAAAAGACCGGGCGGTTTCGTTGGCGCTGGTCAGAACAGAACCGCCCGACATTGCCCAGTTCCCGGATGATTTGTATTTCTGACCCGGTAACCGGCTGGACAGAAGCACGAGCTCCGGCGGTCTGGAAGCGGCGGACCGCAGCAAACCGCGGTGAAAGAAACAGGCAGAAGATCCTTGCAACTGACCAGGATATAGGGTATATTACTAGATGGAACCTTTGGCGCAGATCTGCGATCCTCAACGTATTTCTGGGCTTTTGGCGATTTTAAAAAACAAGGAGGAAATACACAATGGCAGTAAGAGACAAGCAGGAAGTCATGAAGGAATTTGGCGTACACGAAAACGATACGGGTTCCCCGGAAGTTCAGATTGCAATGCTCACGGAACGGATTACCCACCTGACCGCCCATTTGAAAATCCACAAAAAGGATTTTCACACAAGACGGGGGCTGTTGAAAATGGTTGGCCGCAGAAGAAGATTGCTGAACTACCTGAAGGACAATGATTTTGACCGGTACAGACAAATCATCACCAAGCTGGGTCTGAGAAGATAACAGCATCCAAACACCGAAGCAGAGAAGAGACGCGGATTGATCCGCGTCTCTTTTTTCAGGAGATCGATCATTCATGAACCGGATTCATTGGGAGCAGTGACAATTCTGACCGGTTTTCCTTGTCAATTTGGAATGGTCGAATTATACTAATTAAGAAAGCTAAAAAAGGATGCGAAGATGACACCGGGATTGGCCCGGTGAAAAGGAGGAAAACTGATTGTTTACAACACTTAAAAAGTCGATTGAGATTTCCGGTAAAGAGATTTCAATCGAGACAGGCAAAATGGCCCTGCAGGCCAATGGTTCGGTCGTTGCCCGCTCTGGCGACACCGTTGTTCTTTCCACGGCGACAATGGCCAAAGAGCCCCGCCAGGGAATGGACTTTTTCCCATTGACGGTGGATTTTGAAGAAAAAATGTACTCTGCCGGAAAAATCCCCGGGGGCTTCATCAAGCGTGAAGGAAGACCCGGTGAAAAAGGGATTCTGGCTTGCCGTTTGACTGACCGGTCCATCCGGCCTCTGTTTCCCAAGGGATTTAAAAACGACATCCAGGTTGTGAACACCATTTTGTCCAATGATGAAGACTATGAGGCGGACATTATCGGGATGATCGGATCGTCAGCAGCACTTCATCTGTCGGATGCCCCGTTTGCCGGACCGATCGGTGCTGTTCGTGTGGGACTGATCGGGGACGAATTCATCTTTAACCCCACACAGGAAGAACAAAAACAGAGCAGACTGAACCTGATCGTTGCCGGCACGTTTGACGCTGTGATGATGGTTGAAGCCGGTGCAGACATGGTGCCCGAAGACCAGGTGCTGGAAGCGATTCTGGCGGCTCACGAAGAAATCAAGCGGATCTGCCGTTTCCTCGAAGACTTCCGTGAGGAAGCACTGGCGATGGGGTTGGCGAAACCCAAAATCGAATTTCAGGCGCCAGAGATTGACCCTGTGTTTGCTTCCCAGGTGGAGACGTTCCTCCGTCCCCGGATTCAATGTGTGATCCACAAAGCCAGAGATGAGCGGACAGCCAAACTCAAGCGCGACGATCTGTTTTCTGCCTGTAAGCGGGAAGCCAGAGAAGATTTTTTCGATGATAAGAAGCATATTTTGGAAGAACGGCCCGAAACCTCCGGCTGGTTTTCTGAACTGTTTGGCTCTCTGATGAAAAAAGAGATCCGCAACATGATGTTCACAGACAAGGTCCGCATTGACGGCAGACGGCTGGACGAGGTTCGTCCGATCCACTGTGAGGTGGGACTCCTGCCCAGAGTGCACGGTTCCGGACTCTTTACCCGTGGAGAAACCCAGATTCTCTCTTCAGTCACCCTTGGCCCTGGATCCGACGAGCAAATGATTGACGGACTGAACACCAAAGAAATGACCAAGCGCTTTATGCATCATTACAATTTTCCACCGTTTAGTGTGGGAGAGACCCGCCCCATGCGGGGTCCGGGACGCCGGGAGATCGGCCATGGAAATCTGGCCGAGCGGGCATTGGTCCCTGTTCTTCCACCGGATTCGGAATTTCCTTATGTCATACGGATCGTCTCTGAGGCTTTGGGATCCAACGGATCAACATCCATGGGCAGTGTCTGCGGATCTTCCATGGCCCTGATGCAGGCTGGCGTACCCCTGAAGTCTTCTGTTTCCGGGATTGCCATGGGACTGGTCAAAGAAGGCGATGACATTGTGATCCTGACCGATATCCAGGGGATGGAAGATGCTCTTGGGGACATGGACTTCAAGCTGACAGGAACCCGCGAGGGCGTCACGGCGATCCAAATGGATATCAAGTGTGACGGCATCAACAGACAGGTGCTGATTGAGGCCCTGGAAGCTGCCCGCAAAGGCCGCCTGCATATCATGGACAAGATGGAAGAAGTCATCAGCAAACCGGCTGAGGAACTGTCCAAATACGCTCCGAAGATCACCACCATCTGGATTGATCCGGACAAGATCCGTGACATCATCGGCCCGGGTGGAAAAATCATCAAGAAGATCGTCGAAGAAACCGGTGTGGACATTGACATCGAGGATGACGGCCGGGTGGACATCGCCGCTGTGGATCAGGAGGCCGGACAAAGGGCCATCGACATTGTCAACCAGATCACGGCCAAGGTGGAAGCGGGGAAAATCTATCACGGGAAGGTGATCAAAGTGATGGATTTCGGTGCATTTGTGGAAGTCATTCCCGGGGTCTTTGGGAACTCAGGAAAAGAAGGGCTGGTCCACATTTCGCAACTGGATACATCCCGGGTGGCCAAGGTGGAGGACGTCTGCAAAGAAGGAGACGACATCACGGTCAAGTCACTGGGCTACGACAACCAGGGCCGGCTGAAACTTTCCCGGAAGGAAGCCATTTTGGAACTGGAAAACAAGAAAAAGTAGCAATCATGGACTTCCGGACCGGATGGTCCGGAAGTCTTTTTCACCAGAACGTTTCATGCGATGGAGGTAAAACGATGAATAACCCTGCAGAGGTGTATAAGGCCCTGGCAGATGAAACCCGGGTGAGGATCCTGGCCCTGCTGCATGATGATGATCTGTGTGTCTGTCAGATTTGCGGGATCCTGGGGGAATCGCAGGCCAAAATCTCACGTCACCTGGCAAAGCTCCGTGAACTGCATCTGGTGACCACCAAACGACAGGAGCAGTTCGTCCGGTACAGTCTGAATCGCGACCATCGTTTTCTGATGGAAACAGTGGAGGTTCTGCACAAATACCGGGATGCCGTGCCTGTTCTGCGCGATGACCGGGACCGGTCTGCTGAAAAAGAGGATATCCTGGCGACCTGCAGAACGGATTAGCCAACAAACCAAACAAACCAAACAAAAGACCCCCGGAAGGGTCTTTTGTGATTGAAAAGAACTGAGGATTCCTCTAAAGTGAGGGCAGCGGAGGAAAACAGCATGACATTGTTTAAATTGTTTTTGATTTTTTTCAGAATAGGCCTGTTGACTATTGGAGGCGGTTACGTCATTTTGCCAGTGATCGAAAAAGAACTTGTCTCAAGAAGGAACTGGATCAGCGAACGGGATTTCCACCAGATTTTCACGGTGGTCCAGGGGTTGCCCGGTCCGTTGGCCGTCAATTGCTCCACCATGGTCGGCTACAGGCTGGCCGGAGTTTCCGGCGCTTTTGTGAGTGCGTTGGGGTCAGTCCTTCCCTCGTTTATCGTGATCACCACCATTGCTCTGTTTTTCGCAGATTTCAGTTCCTGGCCCGTGGTTCAACGGTTCTTTTTGGGAGTCCGCCCGGCTGTTCTGTCCCTGATACTGTATTATGGACTGCGGATGATGCGCCGCAGCCCGTGGACACTCTGGCGGTTGGGGCTTTTTGCGGTTTTTTTCGCCCTGTTTGTCCTGTACCGTCCGAATCCGGTTTATCTGATCCTGGCCGGGATTGGCATCGGGCTGATGACCGCCCGTTTGAGGAGCCAGCCATGATCTACCTGGATATTTTCCTGAGTTTTTTAAGAATTGGAGCATTCAGTTTCGGCGGAGGACTGGCAATGCTTCCGCTGATCCAGCAGGAAGTGGTCCTGCGGCACGGATGGATGTCACAGAGCCTGTTTCTGGACACCATCGCCATTGCGGAAGTGACACCTGGTCCGATTGCGCTCAATGCAGCCACGTTCGCCGGTTACAATGCGGCCGGAGTACCGGGAGGATTTGTGGCCACCCTGGGCGTGGTTTTGCCGTCGTTTGTGATCTGTGTGACGCTTTCTCTGTTCATTGAGCGGGTCAGACACAGCCCAACGTATAAATCGGTGATCGGCATCGTCCGGATTGTGGCAACAGCCCTGATTCTGTCGACCCTGGTGTTTCTGTGGGGAGATTCGGTTGCCGGTCACGGAGCCATGCTGCTGTTTGTCCTGACATTTGCTCTGTTTTCCACGGAGAGGATTCATCCGGCCCTAATACTTCTGGCGGCTGGCCTGGTCGGTGTTTTCCTGTTCTAGTTGTTGTTAAGGATGGACTGGCTGGTGAGCTTCATGGAAACGGAACACACAGGACGGTCAGCCCATCCTGTGTGGGGTCATCGTTTTTTCATGTGGTGGGCAAAGGTTCGGTACATGGTCCAGATGTAACTGAGGATGAACACCAGCCAGACGATGGCAATCCGGGGAATGAACCAGTTTGACAGATATGCACCAAGGAGAACCCCCAGAGAGATCAGGCCGGTTTTCATCAGGAAGAAATCCCAGAATGTAAATTTTCTGGCAGCCTCCAGCGAACGTTCAATAATCGGGAGCACAGCAACAACCACCTTTCATTTATGGTTTTTCCTTCTGGTCACATTGTACTTCGTGTTCCACCGCCGTCAAGACCAGCAAAAGGGACAAAAAAAAAGGACCCAAAGTCCTTTTTCAATCCCAATTATACCGCTCTCTTAACTTTGCCGGAGCGTAGGCAACGGGTGCAAACATGAATTCTTTTGTTGGTGCCATCAATGTTGGCTTTCACCTTCTTAATGTTGGGACGCCAGACTCGTTTGGTCTTGATGTTCGAGTGGCTGGCCTGGTTGCCTGCAACAACCCCTTTTCCACATACATCACATTTTGCCATTTTCGCACCTCCTTTGACCTTCGAAATATCTTTCACATACCTTGTCATTATATCAATCAACCTCCGACTATGCAAGCATAAATTCCTGTTTGGTTTGAGCTTTGATTCCTTTCATGATATAATTCTGCAATAGAAATATTTTCATCGTAATGCTTGTGTTTATCTTATGAAGCAGGGGTGTCAATATGCCAAATATCATTGTAAACGAACACGGTACCATCAGCATCAGCAAAGAGGCCATCGTCACGATTGCCGGGGCAGCTGCAGTGGAATGCTACGGCATTGTCGGTATGGCCAGTCAGAAACTGCAGGACGGTCTGTTCCAGCTGATCGGCCAGGAAACCCTCCACAAGGGGATTGTGGTCAGGATGAAAGAAAACCACGTCGTCATTGACATGTACATTGTGGTCAGTTACGGCACGCGGATCGGTGTTGTGGCCCAGAACATCATTGACAATGTGCGGTATCAGGTGGAAAAACTGTCCGGTGTCAGAATCCAGAAAGTCAACGTGATCGTACATGGAGTCAAAGTCATCGATTAGGGGGAGCGAATATGAACAATGTGGGAAGCCTTGATGCGCTCCAGCTAAAGGAGATGTTCATTGCCGGCGCAAATCATCTAACAGCAAACAAAAAACTGATTGACGATCTGAATGTGTTTCCCGTCCCGGACGGAGACACGGGAACCAATATGAGTCTGACTGTGCAGGCGGCCGTCAAAGAACTCAACAGTTTGGACAACCCGGGTTTTCCAGAGCTGTCCAAAGCCCTGTCCATGGGCGCCCTGATGGGAGCCCGGGGGAATTCCGGGGTGATTCTCTCGCAGATTTTCCGGGGGTTTGCCTCGGTCATCACGGAAGCTGACAGAATTGACCCATCGGTGCTGAGTGAGGCACTCAAACACGCGACAGAAGTGGCCTACAAGGCCGTCATCAAGCCGGTTGAAGGGACTATGCTGACCGTTGTCCGTTCCTTGGCTCAGGCGGCCCAAGAGGCTGTCCGGCGAAATCTCGAATTGGAAGAAACATTGGAGTATCTGCTGGTGAAGGGCAATGAATCATTGGCAAACACACCGGAACTGCTGCCGGTCCTGAAACAGGCAGGCGTTGTCGATGCAGGCGCAAAAGGTCTTTTGTGTATTCTCGAAGGGGGACTGGCCTGGCTGAAAGGGGACGAGCTGATGGTCACAGACATAGCATCCCATGACATTTTCGAGGAAAAGGAAGCTGCGGCCCTGACCGAGGAAGACATCGTTTATCCTTACTGCACGGAGTTCCTGATCCGTGGTCAGAACCTGAGCAAAGAGACGATCCAGCAAGACCTGAGCAATATGGTGGGAGATTCACTGGTGGTGGTTGTGCAGGATGATATCGCCAAGATTCATATGCATACAGAAAACCCGGGAAAACTACTGGATTATGCCCTGCGCCTGGGCAGTCTCGACGGCATTAAAATTGACAATATGCGGGCGCAGTTTGAAGCCATTCATCCCGGACAAACGAAAAAAGTACATGCGTCGGCGCCCCAGAAAGACTTTGGGTTTGTTTCAGTCAGTGCAGGAGATGGTCTTTCGGAAATTTCCAAAAGCATGGGCGTGGATGTGGTCATCCAGGGTGGACAGACAATGAACCCATCCACGGAAGAAATTGCGGCGGGCATCCGGCAGGTCAATGCCCGGACCATCTATGTTCTGCCCAACAATAAGAACATCATTATGGCTGCGCAACAGACCGTTCATCTGGTGGACGACCGTCAGATTGTCGTGATTCCCAGCAAGTCTTTTCCTCAGGGAATGGCGGCTCTGATCAGTTTCAATCCGGAAGCCACCGTTGAAGAGAATCTGGAGGCCATGACCGGTGAAATTCGGAACATCAAATCCGGTGAGATAACGTATGCCATCCGGGACACGGAGTTTGATGGACACGCCATCCGTGAGGGGGCCGTTCTGGGACTGCATGAAGGGAAGATCGTGTTGACCGGAGAT
>SKMO01000096.1 GCA_007121025.1 Bacillota bacterium
GGCAGCATAAACCCTGTCGTTTCCCGGGCTTTGGAGAAACTCATTCACCGCAATCCCGTCCCGGGACACCGGAACGCCGGCGGCCTCCAGGTTCAGTTTCTCCGTGTTGGGGATCCGTCCGGCACCATGGACCACCCGGTCACAAGTGGTTTCCGTTGTTTTCCCGTCCACCTCATAGAGTACACGGAAACCGGTGGCCAGCGGCTCCACACCGGTCACGGTTGCACCGGTTCGAATGGCCACACCTGCCTTCTGAGACAACTCCACCAGGCGGTCCACCAGATCCGGATCAAAACCGGAAAGCGGACGGTTTTCCATCTCCAGGACCTGCACCTGACTACCGGCCCGGGCGGCCAGGTGGGCAAACTCCATCCCGATAAATCCTCCGCCCACAAACACAATGTTCTTTGCCAGTGCCGGCAGCTCCATGAAGGCCTCACTGTCGATCAGGTGCTCCGCACCGGAAAAGGGCAGTGGCATGGGAACGGCCCCGGTGGCCACCACAAACCGTTCGGCCTTCAGAAGGAGGTCATCTCCGATCCGAAGGGTGTCCAGACCGTCAAATTGGGCCGGTCCGGACAGAAAGTCGATCCCCTCCTCATCAAACGCCTCTCTGCGGGATTCTGAGACGCCGTCTGTGAAGGATTTTTTGAATGCAATCAGATCATCCCAGGAAATGTCCCGGGATGCAGCAAAGCCCCGTCCGGACATCCGGCCGGCCCAGTCGGCCAGTTCGGCCGCACCGGTCAGCACTTTTTTCGGATCACAGCCCCTCTGGGCACAGGTTCCTCCCGGGGGGCGTTCGTCCACCACGGCCACGTTCCAGCCGGCTTTCCGGCAGCGAAACGCCACCCCGGTGCCCGCCGTCCCCGAGCCAATGACAATCAGATCGTACGTCCTATTCATGGTCGACACACTCCTTTCTCAAATGCGCGTTGTTGCTGCAGAAACCCAGGTTGTCCCTTTGCCATCGGTTTCAGAATTTCAGACAATTATCCTGGTGATCGTTTTTTCGGACGAAAGACATCCTCAATAGTGCCGTCCTGCCGATGAACGACCACCCGGGCCCCCTGGTTATTGGCCAGTTCCCGGGCCCGGTCCAGTGCTTCTTCTTTCAGGTCAAACGTCTGGCTGGCCTGGCTGGCCCCTTCCCTTTTCACCGCCCAGCCCTTCTCATGGGGCAGCACATGCTGGTCATCCGCATCAAAGGGTTCCGAGCCCCCGTTTTCACCGGCCCAGTGTCTGGCCTGAGAGATGGCAATGGCAATGGCTCTTCCCTCTTCAACATGTTCTTCCACCAGTCGGTTGGCAATCTCAATTGCTTTCGCCCGGACGCGGCTGTCAAGGTTCTTCATGGCATCCGGAAAATCCTGTCGGTTCCAAGGCATCTTCTCTCCTCCTTATACCACATATACCACAGGTCCGGACGATCGTCCGGACCTGTGAATGAACACCTGCAATTCATTGATCGTCTGTAGGTTCGTCCGCAGGCGTTTCAGTCTCTGAAGCGTCATTTTCGAAAAACTCGCTTTCCTCCAGCCATTGGTCCACTTCTCTCTTGACGTCCTCTTTGGTTTTCCCATATTTCTCCTGAATGGTTCCCATCAGCTGATCCAGGTTCCCGTCGATCTTTTGAAGATCATCCTCGGTCAGCTCGCCCCACTGTTCTTTGGCTGAACCCTTCAGCTGGCGCCATTTCCCTTTCAGTGTGTTGCTGTCCATTCCAATCACCTCCTTTCATGGAGTCGTTGTGAGCGGAAATCACACAGCCTTAATCCCAAAAAATAAAAACGCCAGAAACAGCACAACCGCCACGAAAAATATGCCTTTAGCGATCCCCCGCAGCCGCCCGTGCAATGCCCCCGAAACCCAGGATTGCCGCGACCAGTGACACCACAAGAAAGAATGCGGCCCATCTGAGCATTTGTCTGTCATCTCCTTCCAGACCAGAATGGCTTCTGCCTCAATTTTACCAAAGTCTGTCCCTTTTTACATGTTTGAAGCCGGTCCACTGACTTGTGAGGACCGGCTCGGCAATGCTATAATCAGTGTCAGCCAAACCAAATACATTGGAGACAGGAGACACATACATGAAACAGGATATGATCGTGATTTTGGATCTGGGCAGCCGGAAGAATTCGGCCATCGCCCGGCTGGTCCGTGAACTGGGCGTCTACAGTGAGGTCCATCCCCACGACATCACCCCGGACGAACTGGCCAAACTGGCCAATGTAAAGGGCGTGATCATCAACGGGGGGGCAAACAACCTGATCGATGGCAAGGCCATTGATGTGGATCCGGGCCTGCATGAGGCCGGCATTCCGGTGATGGCTGTCAGCCACGCTCCGGCAGTCTGCAGCGGGAAGCTGGCCTGCTGGCCGGAAGAAGAAGATTTCATCCGGGAGATCCTCCGGGAGTTTGTCTTTGACAAGTGCGGTGCACAGGCCAACTGGAACATGAAACACTTTGTGGAAGACCAGGTGGAACTGGTCCGAAAACAGGTGGGTGACAGGAAGGTTCTTCTGGCCCTGTCAGGAGGGGTGGACAGTTCCGTGGTGGCAGCTCTTCTGATTCGGGCCATCGGCAAGCAGCTGGTCTGCGTCCATGTGAACCACGGCCTGATGCGCAAAGGGGAATCTGAAGCTGTTCTGGAGGTGTTCCGCAACCAGATGGACGCCAACCTGGTGTACGTGGATGCCAGCGAACGTTTCCTGACCAAACTGGAGAACGTTTCGGACCCGGAGGAAAAGCGCAAGATCATCGGCACGGAGTTCATTCGGGTCTTTGAAGAGGAAGCCCGCAAGCTCGATGGCATCGCCTTTCTGGCCCAGGGGACCATCTATCCGGACATCGTGGAAAGCGGCACGAAAACCGGTGGCGCCGTGAAAGCCCACCACAATGTGGGCGGGCTTCCCGAAGACATGGATTTCCAACTGGTGGAACCGTTGTACCATCTGTTCAAAGACGAGGTCCGGGCCTGCGGCATCGAACTGGGGCTTCCCCCGTCCATGGTCTACCGGCAGCCTTTCCCCGGCCCCGGGCTTGGAGTCCGCTGCCTGGGGGCCATCTCCCGGGACCGGCTGGAGGCCGTCCGGGAATCGGACGCCATCCTGCGGGAGGAGTTCGCTCTGGCCGGACTGGATAAAACCGTCTGGCAGTATTTCACCGTGGTGCCGGACTTCCGGTCTGTGGGCGTCAAGGACCACTGCCGCTCCTACGAGTACCCGGTCATCCTCCGGGCAGTCAACACGGTGGATGCGATGACCGCCACCATTGAACAGCTTCCCTGGCCGGTCCTTCTGAAAATCACCGACCGGATTCTGGCGGAAGTCCCCCATGTCAACCGGGTCTGCTACGACCTGAGCCCCAAGCC
>SKMO01000011.1 GCA_007121025.1 Bacillota bacterium
GCCTGGCGATCGCTGCTGGTCGTTGTCGCGTCGTCGCGACGGTGGCGGCACACGCTGCCCGCGACTGCGGAGCACTCGGTGCCTGGGGCGTCGATCATCTCGCCGCTCGGCGGCGGACCCCGGGGTGCGTTCCCTGGGGCCGTGCAGACCATCCACGGTGGGGCAGGGTAGCTCACCGCGGCTGCGGTCCACGGACGCGGCGTCGGCACCGCCGGGCCACTAGCGTCGAGGCTTCCCGCACCCGGAGTCACGTGGTGGAAGCGCCGCTGCAGCGAGCTGAGCGGCTCGTGCTGCGCTACCTCGACCACGTGCGGACGCATGAACCGGTCGAATCGACCCGGATCGGCATGACGGAGCGCAACGGCTCGCTGCCCGATCTGGCACCCGCGGCCCTGGCGGCGCGTAGCCGCGACCTGGCCGTCCTGGCGGCCGAGGTGGGAGCGGCGGCCCGCGAGCTGTCGGTGGTCCCGGGCAGCCCAGCACGCGAGGCGCGAGGTGACCTCTCGCTGCTGGCCGCCGAGATCGAGTTCCGCCGGTTCCAGCTGGATGTCCGGCCCCGGCTGCTGCTCGATCCGCTGGCAGTGCTGGACACGGTCGCGGCCGGCATCCACGAGCTGCTGGGCTGGGACGACGGCACGCGGGAGGACCGGTGCGCTCGGCTCGAGGCTGCGGCACAGCGCGCCCGTCGTGTGCCGGTGCTGCTGGAGCAGGCGGGTGGCCTGCTGGCGTCGGCACCCGCGCCGCACCTGGAGGTGGCGCTGCAACGGCTCCCGGGCCTCCTCGAGCTGGTGCGCAACGTCCTCCCGGGCCGGGCCGACCAGCTGGGGGTCGACGTGTCACCGGCCCGCGACGCCGGTGAGGTCGCCGCCGAGGGGTTGGAGGCCTACGCGGCGCTCCTGGACGAGCTCCGCGGTGACCAGCCAGGGGAGTGGCGGCTCGGGCCGGAGCAGCACGCGACGCTGCTGCGGACCGCCCTGGGCACCGTGATGTGGCCGGCGCAGATCGAGGACCGCGCCCGCACCTGGATCGGGGAGAGCCGCGAGCGGCTGGTGGAGCTGGCTGGAGCCACCTGGTCGCAGCGCCGACCCGGCGTGCCGCGGCCCGACGATGACGACACGCTGATCCGCCGGACCCTCGAGGCCATCGCGCGTACGGCGGTGTCGCGGGACGAGCTACTGGTGGAGGCTCGTCGAGCGATCGCGGAAGCCCGTGCCTTCGCCGCCTGTTCGGGGTTGACCGATGTGCCACCCGCCGAGCGGCTGCGCATCCGGGAGGTGCCCGCCTACCTGCGTGGCCTCGCGGTCGCCTTCGTCACCCAGCCCCCGCCGCTGCGTCCGGAGACGGGCTGTACCTACTACCTGTCACCGATCCCCTCCGGTTGGGACGGTGCACAGGCGGCCGCCTTCCTCAGGGCCTACACCCCGGCGGCCCTGCGGTCCCTCGCCATCCACGAGGGCTACCCGGGGCACGTGGTGCAGCTGGAGCACGCCACCCGGCACCCCCGACTGGCTCGACGCCTGCTCGCTCGGCCGGTGTTCGCCGAGGGGTGGGCCGTCTACATCGAGCGGGAGGTCATGCGCGCCGGCTTCGCCGAGGACGGGGCCTCGACCGTGTCCGCAGCTGACTACCAGGTGGTCCAGCTGCGCAACGAGCTGAGGATCGCTGCGACCGCCCTCGTGGACGTGGGGCTGCACGCCGGCAAGCTGACCGAGCAGGAGGCGATCGATCTCCTGCTCCGGGCGGCCTACCAGGAGCCGGCGGAGGCCCGCGCCACGGTGCTGCGGGCCCAGGTCACCGCCGGGCAGCTCAGCTCCTACTTCGTGGGCGGTGAGGAGCTGACCGACCTCCGCTCCCAGGTCGAGGCCCGGGCAGGGGCCGGGTTCGATGAGCGCACCTTCCACCAGCGGCTGCTGTCCCACGGCACGCCGACCGTGGCGGTGGTTGCCGCCGCCCTGGCCGACGAAGCGCCGGCACATCGGCCCTTCGCTGCGACCGCCTGAGCCGTCGGTCGCGAGCGCTCAACGCACAGATAGTGACTCTCCGTAGCCGACCGGCCTCTGTCGGTGTTTCGAGTCTGGCTGTCGACCGGGCGTTGGAGCTAAGGTGTCCGCGTGGTTCAGGATGGGCAGTGGCACCGTCCTCATCGTCCGGTTGCCGCTGCGGGGACCGTGCAAGACCACCGTGCGCCGCCGGCGACGCATGTTCACGCGTGCGCCGTCCGAACGAGGCGACGGATCGTTGGTGGCAGATCGGCGGGGCAGCCAAGGAGGTGGACCGTGAGCGGGACGGCCCAGCCATGCTGACCCCTGAGGATGGTGAGATCGAGCGTGCCATCTCCTCGGTCGCCGGGGTCGCCTCCGCGTCGCTGCGGCGCGACCCGGCGACGGGTCGGACCCGGCTGCGGCTGAAGCTCAAGCCCGGCGAGGATGCGGAGCAAGCCACCTGGGCCGTCGCGGCCACCCTCCGTGAGCGGTTCGGCATCGCGCTCGATCCCGATGCCATCCGACCGGTGACCACCGTGGACGAGGTCGCAAGCCCCGCACCGAGCGAGCCTGCCGAACTGGAGGAGGAGGCGGCGACCGGCCCCTTCGGCCGGGCGCATGAGGTCGTCAGCGCGGCGCGGGCCACGACCGAGCAGGCAGCTGCGACCCCCGACGATGCGACCCCCGGTGCTGCAGCGGCCGAGGAGTCGACGGCTCACGTCGGTCCCGGGGCTGGTGAGGCGCCGCCGCTGGTGCCGACCGCTCCGCCGCCACCACCGCCGATCGCCGCCGCGTCGGCCGTACCTGGAGCTGGCGCCGATGTGCGCTCGGCTCCCGACCGGGCGGCATCGCTGCCGCGGGCGATGATCACCAGGTTCGACGTCCAGCGCGGCGACCACCGGGTCCAGGTCACGGTCGGTCTCCGGCAGGGCTCGGACACCGCCGAGGGGGTGGCCCGAGCCGCGCCCACCGCTCGCAGCGAGCAGCGCGCGATCGCCGAGGCGACGGCGTCCGCTCTGCAGCAGCTGATCGCCGCGCCACTGCTGATCGCGGTCGACCGGGTCGACGTCGAACCCGCTGCTAACCCAGCACGGGTGTTGGTCACCCTCACCCTGATGGCGGATCGCGGGGAGGAGGAGCTGATCGGCGTGTCGCTGGTCCGGGGTCAGCCCGAACGCGCCGTCGTGCGCGCCACCCTGGACGCCTGCAACCGGCGTCTGGCCTGCTTCCTCGACCCCACGTCGGTGGGCCCTCTCGTCCCGGCCAGCTAGGTCCGAAGCACCCTTCGAGCGGCGTCAGGCGGGCAGCGGCTCGTCGCGCGCGAGCGCGGCGTCCTCCGCCAGCCGCTCGCCGGCCGGCTCCAGCAGGTCCAGCCCCTGGGCGGTGAA
>SKMO01000140.1 GCA_007121025.1 Bacillota bacterium
ATTGTTCTTTAAATTACCCTATGCTATAATCATGTTGCAATAACGGGGCGTAGCGCAGTTTGGTAGCGCGCTTGGTTCGGGACCAAGAGGCCGGAGGTTCAAATCCTCTCGCTCCGACCAGTACAACCAAAGGGCTTCAGAGAACCAAACGGCTCTCAGAAACCCTTTTATAGATTATTGCTTTTAAATAAGGCAAAAAATAAATAACATTTCAATCTTTAATCGAAAACATCCCACCAGCCGGTTTTTTCACCACCTGCATCTACTTTAGTGCTTTCATTGATCACAGCATATCCATCGGCCTCCACACTCAAATTAGAGTCTCGAGTACTGTTTTCAATCCTTACCTTACCATCATCATTCTTAATATGACTCTTATAATTATAATAATATCCATCTTCATCAATATTATATGCCATTACATCTTTTACGTGGGCAGATTCTCCCGGGTTCGGTTCAACGCCACTCAAAGCAGAATATGCACTTGATATCCTGGTGCCGCTTGCCGTTCTTACATATTGGCCGGGTTGTGCCTCAGGATCGGTGGTTACAAAATACTGTCCGGTGGAAATTGCTGTTATCCTGGTGAGCCATTCCCTAGACCTCACAACATGGGTCCCGCCAAGTTTCCCCTCCCCTGCCGCGTCTAAAAAAGACTTACCATTAGCAAAAGAAAAATCATGCTCATGCTCAAAAGCTCCATCGTAAGTAAAACCTATATAAAAGCGCTTCATTATTTCTTCGAACCTGTTACTGGGCCTTTCTTCTTCATCTGCATCAATTATATCAAGCGATATTCTGGAACCTTGGCCACCCAAAACTGATGTTGCTCCTTCAACAAGTTCTTCTCCAGAGGCTGTGGTAATTGGCAGGCATACAACTAAAGTGACGAACAAAAAATATAATACTACTGTAGAGTATTTTTTTATATTATAAAACAAACCAAAACACCTTCCTTTAAAAATCATTTTCCTTTGCCTGACAATCATAACATATTAATCATATCCTGCGCTACTGTATTTTTTTGTAACAAAAGTCTTTCGGCATATTGTATCCGCAAAATCTACAAGTACAATAAAAAAGCCGCCCGGTATGAAGGCGACCTTTAAATGAAAACAGTTACATTAACTTAGCTTATAGTTTTTATGTTAGATTTGATTTATCCATAATGCCCTGATAAAAGCTAATAGTCCTGCTGAAATTGCACTTAAACAAAATAATGATATTATAATAAGGCTAAATGACTTATAAAAATTTTAGTTCTGGAGGATTTATAATGAAAGCAAAAACACCAAATGAAAGCAGCGTCTATATTGTGCAGCAGATGACCCAGGCCGATGCAAACCTGGCCGGCAACGTGCACGGAGGGATAATCATGAAACTGATTGACAATACCTCGGGCATTGTAGCCGGCAGGCACGCTTCCAGCAACGTGGTGACCGCATCCATTGACAGGCTCGATTTTCACAACCCCGTTTACGTGGGAGACCTGTTGAAAATAAACGCCTGCATTAATTACGTGGGCAAATCATCAATGGAGGTGGGCGCACGGGTGGAAGCGGAAAACTTTCTGACCGGGGAGGTGCGCCATACCGCATCGGCTTACCTGACTTTTGTTGCCCTTGACAGTGATGGGAAACCCGCCCCCGTACCGCTGCTCGACCTGCAAAGCGAAGAAGAGAAAAGACGCTTTAGCGAGGCTGAGGAAAGACGCAAAATCAGGCTGGCAGAGCGCAAGCGGGAACGCGAAGCTCAACGCTAAATAAACTTCATTTATATTAATTCACCTGAAATGAGAACCGTCCCCGCTTCAGGTAGTTGGGCCCTGCTTGCTGCTTATTTCTTCCAGGGCTTCGATAAAAATGGACCTCAGTTCATTTAGCTTGCTTAAGGTTTCGCTATCTGGTTCCGCTGTAAAGGGATCGACCTGCAGGTAGAGGCAGCGGTTGAATTCCACCTGGATCCAGGGGATGTTTCCGGCGCTGCCATGCTTTCTGGTAATATGTCCGCCCCGGAAGGGTTGATTGATCAAGACTGCCGGCAAGCTGGTTTCTTTTTCCCTGGTGGCAAGCCGTTTTTCAAGCGCTTCAGCAAGGGACCTGATTAAATCCGGCGGTGCGGTTAATGGTTCTCCTGCTTCTTCGCCTTGATGGTTGCCCCGGTTGCTGAGGCAGACCAGGGGCCTTTTTTCTCCGGCACCAGTGCTGTAGCCTGGCGCTTCAGGCAACATGGTATGGCAGTCGAGGCCCAGCATAATTCCCTCAAGTTCTAATGCTTTTGCTAAAGATTGATGGTAGGGGTGATAATAGTTTTCAAGTAAGTAGCTTATATCTTCTTTTTCCAACCCGCCCGGGTTTTTCCAGACCTGCTCCCCGCTTACGGTAACTGTTTTTACTACCCCATCCGGATTTCCGGGTGGCAGTTCGCCAGGGGCGCGATTCAGATCCAGCACAGCCCTGGCAAAACGAAACCGGTGATAGGATTGCACCCGGTTTTCCAACGAATAGAGGAATATGCTCCAGGTGTCACCATCCCCCAGGATTGAAGGCAAATCAAGCTTGCACAGGCTCCTAAGTTTCGGGGGCACTTTTACCCCCCCGTGTGGAACAGATATTAAAAAAGGCAGCCGGGCAGCTTTAGAGACCATCGGTATTCCTCCGTACAGAAAGTATAATCTACTGGCAAGAGACAACTTAATACCTGACTATAACAGTTCTCCATGCTTTCCTTTACTAACTCTCTAGCAAATAAAGGGTTAGCAGTAAGGCCCGCTGTAAAAGTTCTCCCCGGTGAATACATTCATGGGGGGTAAACATATCACGGCTGGCAGGGCCAAAACCGCAGATGACCGGTATTTCCTCCGGCACTTCCCCTGCTGCTGATGGCAAAAGGCTTGCCTCAACGCCGAAAGGCAGGTTCCAGTCTTCGCTGATATTTTTCAGCATGGAAATAATCTCTTCTGCCGCTTCAAAACGGTTCAAAGCAGGCCTTTCTTCAAGCTTTTCGATGAAAACAGCGGTATGTTCCTGTTCCTCTTCAGCTGGTGCAAATGCTTCGTGCAGTTCCTTTTCAGCCTCGTTTGCCATGGCCGAATCAAGGTAGGTTACATATACGGTGGCCCTGATGCGGTGGGGCAGAAGAACACTGTAACGTTCAGAGTGAACTTCCTGAACGGCAACTGTAAGCTTTTCGTCAGGACGGCTAAGCGAGCCAATTTTTCCAGCTCGCTCCAGGAACCAGCTCATCAAATCAACCTGCGAACCGTGAGAACCGATGCGCTGGAATGCACCTTCTATCAGGATACTGAATTTACGGGAGCCGCGACGCTGGTCAACTATTTTCCCGCTTCTGAAACCGGGCTGTA
>SKMO01000092.1 GCA_007121025.1 Bacillota bacterium
AGTGGTCCACTTCCAGGGCGGCCTGCGCTCTGGCCGGGCCGGAGCCAATGGCCGCAAAGTGACCGGAGCCAAGAGGGTATCCGGCAATCTGGCTGGCCAGACAACCCAGCATGGGGTTGTCGCAGTAGACTTCAACCGCTGGGGCACTGTAAACCTCATTGAGAGGGACATCCACGTAACGGCAGGTTCCCAGGCAGGCCATGTTGATTTCTGTGAACAGCCGGGCAGCCTCCCAGCCCCCGGGCTGGTCCACACCCATATCCACCACATGCGCTCCGTTTTCCAGCCGGAAATAGTGGCATCCCAGAGCCTCTGCGTTTTCCATCAGGTGCCGGACCATGGGCATTGCGTTTTGATTGACACTGATCATTGTTGTCCGTCCTCCATTTGGAAAAAGGGATACCGTCCGTATCCCTTTTTCTTATTTGTCATATGATTGGTTTCCTGCATGAACAGGACCCTAGAGCAGCGCCTCAGCATCTGCCAGAATCTCCCGCACAGCATTCAGGAACCGGGCAGCCGGAGCGCCGTTGACCACTCTGTGGTCGTGGGTCAGGCTCAGATTCATCACCTGGCGTACAAAGATGCCACCGTCCACGATGGTCGGTTGTTCCACAAGTGTGCCTACACCCAGGATCCCGCTTTCAGGCAGGTTCAGAACAGGCGTGAAATACTTGATCCCGAACATCCCCAGATTGGTGATGGTGAAGGTCCCCCCGGTCATTTCATCGGATTCCAGGCGGCCTTCTTTGGCCCGGACCGCCAGATCTGCCAGTTCGTTTGCAATGGTTCGCACATCTTTTTCGTGAGCCCTCTTGATGTTGGGGACCACCAGTCCGCCGGGAACATCGATGGCCACACCGATGTTGATCTCCCCCTTTGTGACCAGCTGGCTGCCTTCCATGCTGGTCCGCAGATCTTTATGCTCAATCAGGGCCAGGGCAACAGCTTTGATCAGAAGAGCAGTGTAGCTGAGTTTTACACCGTCCGCCTTGTAGGCGTCCTTGTGCGCTTTGTACGCTTTCACCAGTTCGGTCACATCCGCATCCATGGAAATGGTCGTCTGCGCCGTATCACTCAGGGACCGGCTCATGGCTTTGGCGATGACCTTTTGCATCTCGGTCATCTTGACGGAAGACGCCTCTGGTGTTCCGTAGCTGCCCGTTCCCGTCTTGCCCGGGGCAGTGGCCTTCACGGCCGTTCCATCTGCCAGGGCCCGGCGGATGTCGTCTCTGGTGATCATGCCGTGGCGACCGGTCCCTGACAGGGTTCGGTAGTCGATTCCCTCGGCTTCGGCCAGATCCAGTGCTTTGGGCGTTATGGACACGTCTGCGGCCGCAACGGCCGACTGTCCGGCTGTCTCCGGCGCCTCGGCTGTTGCACCGGAAGCGATGAAACTGCGAACGTCGTCTCTGGTGATCGCCCCGTGGCGACCCGTTCCGACAATCACCCGGTAGTTTACCCCTTCCGCTTCCGCCAGTTCAAGCGCCTTTGGCGTAATGGACACATCGTCCCGTGGTGCCTGGGTGGCGACCTCCGCGGCCGGTTTCGTTGCCGGTGCTGATTGTCCGGACGCGTCTTCTTGTGGCTGCTCATCCGCTCCGCCAGCACTCAGGCCGGAAATGTCAGCATCCATGCTGTCTGCAATCACCGCGATGGGGGCCCCACAGGGAAGCGTCTCATCGACTTCGGCCAGAAGCTTGCGGACCACACCGGACGCAGGAGCCTCCAGCTCGTTGGACAGTTTCTCAATGGCAATTTCACCCATGGCCTGTCCTTTTTCCACAGAATCTCCCTCAGCAACAAACCATTCGCCGATGGTGCCCTCTTCCATGTTGGCACCGTAACGGGGCATTTCCACCACTGTGACACCGGCAGAAACTGTCCCTGACCTGCCGGCCGGTTCCGCCTGCTTATCTTTCGGATTTTCCGTTTTATGTTCAGCTGTTTTGTCGTTCACCGCTTCGTTTGAAACGTCTCCGGCGAGAAGCTCAGAAATGTCTTCTCCCTCCTGGCCAATCACAGCGATCGGTTCCCCGCAGAGCAGGGTTTCATCTTCCTCGGCCACGAGCTTGAGGACCGTACCGGAAACGGGAGCTGCCAACTCATTTGACAGCTTTTCAATGGCGATCTCGGCAATGACCTGGTCTTTTTCCACCGGGTCGCCTTCGCTGATCAGCCAGGATGCAATGGTGCCCTCTTCCATGTTGGCCCCATACTTTGGCATCACAATTACTGTTGCCATTTGTTTCCTCCTCTTTCCAGGAACGGACGGGGCAGGAAGGCAGATGCCTTCCTGCCACCCCTTCGTTCCAACAGTTCAACAGACTGACAGTTGACGTCTTTCGTTGTGCACTGTCCTAAAACGCCATGACTTCCCGGCAAGCCTTGAGGACATCGTCGTACTGCGGAAGCACGTAATCTTCCTGATCCGGTGCAAAGGGAACCGGTGTATCCAGAGAGGTCACCCGCTTGAGCGGGGCCTTCAGGTATTCGAAGATATCCTCGGCAACCATGGATCCAATCTCCGCTGCGTAGCCCATCACTTTCGGACCTTCCTGAACAACCACCAGACGGCCGGTTTTGGCCACTGAATCAATGATCGTTTCCTTGTCCAGCGGGAAGATGGTCAGCGGGTTGATGATCTCCACGCTGATGCCTTCCTTCTCCAGCTCAGCAGCGGCCTTGCGGGCGTAGTCCATCATGGTCATGGCTGCCACCATGGTCACGTCGGTCCCCTCTCGCTCCACGTTCGCTTTGTACAGTTCAATGTCATACAATTCTTCAGGAACTTCACCCTTCTTGTTGTAGAGAAGTTTATGCTCCAGATAGACAACCGGATTCGGGTTGCGGATTGCACCTACCAGAAGTCCTTTTGCTTCATATGGTGTTGACGGCGCAACAATCACCAGTCCGGGAATGTTCATCAGCCAGGGCTCGATGCACTGGGAGTGGTGATAGGCGCAGCGGATGCCGCCGCCGGTGACCGCACGGACCACAATCTGGGCCGAAGCCTCTCCGTTGTACATATAACAGAGCTTGGCCGCATTGTTGACCAGCTGGTCATAGCAGACCGTCACAAAATCGGCAAACATCAGCTCAGCGACCGGCTTCAGACCGCAAAGAGCGGCGCCGTTACTAAGCCCCAAAATGGCCTGCTCCGACAGGGCAGTATCATACGCCCGGTGGGGCCACTTCAGCCAGATGCCCTTGGTGATCCCGAAGTCGCCGCCCATTTTGGCCACGTCTTCTCCAAGAATAAAGACGGTCTCGTCACGCTCCATTTCCTGATGGAGGGCTTCATTGATCGCGTTGGAAAAACTGATTTTTCTGCTCATTATCTTCCCTCCACTTCA
>SKMO01000089.1 GCA_007121025.1 Bacillota bacterium
CGGGAGGGCCCAGCACATCACCGGCCCCTCCCCAGATCACCCCGTCAACCCGGTCTTTCCGGGCCGCCTTCAGCGCACGGGCGGCGTCACCGGTCTCAAACGTGCACAGATCTTCCAGTCCCTGCAGCCGTGCCTGGTGGCGGGCATGGGCCACGAAAGGCCCCATGGCGTCCACGCCGTGCACCAGGACCCCCAGCCGGGCGGCCAGATGCAGGGACACCGCGCCCTTGCCGCAGCAAAGGTCCAGCCACCGCCGGTGGGTGCCGTCCCCGTACCTCCGGATCAGCTCTTCCATTGCCCGGGGATTGGACCCCAGTTCCTCCAGATCCTGCAGTAACACCGGCAGGAATTCCAGCAATTCCCGGCTGCCGCCCCCCAGGGCATACACCACCTGGTCACTCAGTCTGTCCCTGCCGTCCTTTTTCAGCCGGTCGTTCACCGCTTTTTCCACCTTCCCCCCGGGCATTGTCCCTTCGGTTCGCTTATGGTACTATAATACCATATTCCACACAAAAACATTCGATTGCGAAGGCCGCAAAACCGCCCGCCACCGCGGGACTTTTTTTGCGTTGGTGACCCCATGGACCTGCAGACAACACCCATTTCCAAACTGTTTTTCCGGTACGCCATTCCCAGTGTGATCAGCATGCTGGGCATCGCCATGTACGTTCTGGCGGATACCTGGTTTATCGCCAATGGCATCGGCATGGTGGGACTGACCTCCCTGAACATCTCGATTCCCGTGTTCAGCCTGATCAACGGCACCGGACTGCTCATCGGGATCGGGAGCGCCACCGTATACGCCCTCTACCGGGGGCGCCGAAATCCGGCCGCCTCAGGGCTGTTCACCCAGGGCCTCATCCTGGGGGGACTGGCCAGCCTGGTGTTCATGGCCGCCGGTCTGTTCCTGGTGTCCGACATTGCCTGGCTTCTGGGGGCCAGTGACGCCTCTTTTCCGGACGCCCGGATCTATATGCAGATCTGCATGCTGTTTTCACCCCTGTTCATCGGCAGCAATCTGCTGCTGGCCTTTGTCCGCAATGACGGTGCCCCCCGGCTGGCCATGGCGGCCATGCTCACTGGAACCCTGTTCAACATTGTGGTGGACTACATCCTGATCATCCGGCTGGACATGGGGATGCTCGGCGCCGGTCTGGCCACCGGGTTTGCCCCGCTGGTCTCCGCGCTTCTTCTGTGCCTGCATTTTGTGGGGGGGCGGTCCGGCTTTGGCCTGCAACGGGTCCGGCTGCGCCAAATCCCCCTGATGCCCATTGCCAAGGGCGGGGTCACCAGCCTGATCACCGAGCTGTCTGCAGGATTTGTGATCATCACGTTCAACCTGACCTTCCTGTATTTTCTCGGGGATGTGGGAATCGCCGCCTACGGGGTGATCACGAACATCGCATTTGTGATCATCGCGGTGTTCGTGGGGATCGGTCAGGGCATCCAGCCCCTGGCCAGCAACAACTTCGGAGCCGGCCGGCTGGACCGGTGTCACCGGGTGCTGCTCTGGGGCGTCGCGTCCGCCCTGGCGCTCGGGGCGCTGTTCTACGGAGCAGGAGCCCTCTACGCGCCGCAGATCGTCAGGCAGTTCAACCCGGACGGTGTGGCGTCCATGCAGGTGGTCGCCACTGAAGGGATCCGGATCTATTTCATCGGGTTTTTGTTTGCCGGGATCAACATCGTGGTGGCATCCTATTTTCAGGCCATTTTGTCCTCCCGGTCCACCATCTGGATCTCCCTGACCCGGGGGTTCTTCGCCCTGCTGGCCGGTCTGGCCCTCCTGAGCACCCTGTTTGGGGCCCGGGGGATCTGGATGACCGTGCCCTTTGCCGAAGGGCTGACCTTTTGTCTGGTCCTCTGGCTGTACCGCCGGCACCGGCGGTTTCCTCCGGTGATTCCCCCGGTCCGCCGCAAGCGTTCCCTTCCCCAGGACGCCTGAACCCACCGCCAAACAGAGAACCGGACGCCTGCCTGGCAGGCGTCCGGTTCTCTGTTTGGCACCGTTTTTCCCACAGGCCGTTTCAGGCCCCTGTCCCGGTGTCAGTCCTCCATGGACTCATGGATCCGCCGCATCGACTCATGGACCGTTTCAAAGGCGTTGAGCACCGCCGGCCAGAAGTGTTCCGGACGGGTCCGGTCGTCTCCTTTCAGAATCACCGCCACCGCCTTCTCATGGGAAAACGCTTCCTTGTAGGGTCGCTTGCTGACCAGGGCGTCATACACATCCACCAGGTGCATGATTCGGGCAGCCATGGGAATTTTTCCCCGTTTAAGCCCGAAGGGATACCCGGTCCCGTCCCAGCGTTCGTGGTGGTAAGCCGACAACTCAATGCCCTTGAGAAGCACCGGATTCTTGCCGGTGGCGGCCACCGCACTTTTCAAAATGTCCACACCAATGGTGGTGTGGGTTTTCATGATTTCGAACTCTTTGACGGTCAGCCGGCCGGGTTTCTGCAGGATCAGGTCGGAGATGCCCACCTTTCCCACATCATGAAGCGGTGCCGCCAGAACCGCCAGCTCCACTTCCTCGGGGCTCAGGGTCTTCGGGTACCGCTGAGCAAGGGCGTCACCGAGAACCTGCATGTACTTCTTGGTCCGCTGAATGTGCGCGCCTGTCTCGGCGTCCCGGAGAACTGACATGTACGCCATGGTCTCAATGGTGGCCTCCTGGTGCCGGACCAGTTCATCCCGGGTTTTGATCAGGGCTTTTTGGAGCATGTCCCGGTGTTCCTTCAGCGCCATCTGCACACCCACCCGGGCCAGGACGGTATCCGGGTGAAAGGGCTTGGTGATGTAGTCGCAGGCCCCCATGGCCAGTCCACGGGCCTCCTCGACCTGGGTGTCACGGCCGGTGAGAAAAATCACCGGAATCTCCTTGAGCCCCCACCGCTCATTGATCCGGTCCAGCACCTCATATCCGTCCGTGCCGGGCATCCGGACATCCAGAAGGACCAGATCCGGCCGGTCCCGCTCGATGATGTCCAGAGCCAGATCGCCCTCCAGGGAGGCCTGCACCCGGTAGTGCCGGTGCAGGGTCTCATACAGAATGTCAATGTTGATGGGTTCGTCATCCACCACCAGAACCAGAGGTCGTCTGTTCATGAGTGCTTCTCCCTTTTCCGGATGGTCTGTCCCAGGCTCTTCAGAGTGGCCAGTGCATCGTCGAACCGGTAACGGCTCACCTGGTCTTCGACCGTCTGCAGAAGCTGCTGGCAGGGTTGCGGCCAGCAAAACGCCATGATCTCGCCCATCACCCGGCGGCTGCGGCCCACATAGCCGCGCATCAGGGCAAACCGCAGACGGCCGACCAACCGGTCCAGCGCGTCCAGATCCTCACAGAGCGGACGTTTCACCTGGGTCTGATCGGACGGCGGAAAAAACGGGGCCTGCCGGATGCCCCGGAGCGTTTCGTCCAGCTGGTCGGCCAGTTCGGTCCACTGGGCCGACTGCAGGAGCCCCTGGACCGACAGATTCTGTTCACCCAACAGGGTTTCCATTCTGTCTGCCCGGGCGGACAGAATGGCCGCTCCCACCGACGCCCCCACCGACTTCAGAGAGTGCACCAGCCGGATGGCTGCTGCCCGGTCGCCGTCCCTGAGACACTGCTCCACCTTCTGGGGAAACCCGTCAAAATCCCGGACAACGTGAACCAGCGTCTGCCGGTACAGTTTTTCGTTTCCCCCCATCTGCTGACGGCCTGTCCGGGCGTCGAGACCCGGGATGTCCAGCATGCTGTCTGCAGGGCCATCCGGTTCTGCGGATTTTTGGGTCTCCGGTACGACCGGCACGCCCGTCGCCTGCTCCTCCGGGAGGCATTTCATCAGAACGCCGTAGAGCTGTTCCGATGAAACGGGTTTGGTCAGATGGTCCTGCATGCCGGCTTCCAACGATTTCTGCCGGTGTTCCGGCAGACCATGGGCCGTCATGGCCACCACCGGCAGCTGACCGGCATCGAACTGCTCCCGGATGATCCGGGTCGCCTGGTAACCGTCCATCCCGGGCATCCGGATGTCCATCAGGACCAGATCGTACCGGTTCTTCCCGATGGCCTCCAGGGCCTCACGCCCATTGCGGGCCTCGTCCGGAACGATTCCAATGTTGCGAAGCAGGTACACGATGATCTCCCGGTTGATGTCGATGTCTTCGACCACCAGAATCCGGGCACCGCTCATCACGGCCAAACGGGGGTTGTCGTAGCGGATCGCCCGGACCGAGCGCACGCCGAGACTGGTCCCGACACAGTCTCTGATTTCCTGAGGATCAAGGGGCGTTTCCAAAAACCCCTGGAACGCCAGGGGAAAGCCCGCCAAACGGAGGTCCTCGCGCTGCGCACCGGTCCCTGACAGAAAGATCACGGGCACCCGGGCCAGTTCTTCCAGCAGTTTTCCCTTCAGGGGCCCCGGGGTTCCGTCCAACAGGTCAAGTTCCACAACACTCAGCCAGACCTGGCGCCCCTTTTCCCGGTTTGACGCGAGGATCGCCACGGCCTCGCCCGGATTGTCCGCATGGTGCTGTTCGAAATGCCAGTCCTCCAAAACGGTCTTTATTGTTGTGGAAGAACGGTCATCGGGCTGCAGCACGAGAACGGGCAGCCCCTCCCAGGTCTGGCTTTTGTCTTCGTCGTCCACCGGTTCCAGCGGAAGCCGGACCTCAAAACGGCTGCCTGCACCCGGGCGGCTGTTCACCGTGATGGTGCCGCCCATCAGTGCGGCGAGCCTTCGGCAAATGGACAGCCCAAGACCGGTGCCCGGCCGGGTTCCATCCTCCCCGAAGCCCCGGTAGAAATCATCAAAGATGTGTTTTCGTTCATTGTGGTCCATGCCCTGTCCCGTGTCTTCCACGCTCAAGACCAGCCAGACCGGAGCCTTTTGCGGGGAGTCCGGTTCCACAACCTGCATCCGGACGGCCACATGCCCTTCATCAGTGTACTTCACCGCATTGCTCACCAGATTGTTCAGGATCTGGCCAATCCGGCCGGCGTCTCCGCAAAGCCGCCCGGGCAGCTTGCCGTCGGTGGACGAGCGCAGCCGGACGGCTTTTTCTCTGGCCCGGGGTTCAAAAAGGCCCACTGTCTGCGCCAACAGTTCTTCCGGGGAAAAGGGTTCCGGCCTCAGCTGGGACTGCCCGGCTTCGATCCGGGAAAAATCCAGCAGATCGTTGAGGATCCTCAGCAAGGTGCCTCCGCTGTTTCGCATCAGCCCGATCAGGCGTCGCTGCCGTGAATCCAGGGGACTGTCCAGCACCATGTCTGCCGTCCCGATCATCGAGCTCAGGGGTGTGCGCAGCTCATGGCTCATCCGGGCCAGAAAGTCACTTTTGGCCTGGTTGGCTTCATCGGCCTTCCGGGCCAGAATCTGATTGTCCCGGGACGCGATCCGCAGCTTTTCCTCATGTTCCTGCCGGGCCAGCACTTCACCCACATTGTTGGCGAAAAAGCCCAGAAGGCCACGGGCGTCCTCGTCCCACTGGGTCCAATTTCCCACCGAATCAAACCCCATGAACCCGTAGTGCTTGCCGCCCCCGATGATGGGGATCACAAGCAGAGACTTCACCTCCTGTGCAAGCAGTGACGCCTTTTCCTCCCCCCAGGACGGGGGGAGGTCCCCGACCACCGGAATGTAAATGGTTTCCCCCCGGAACAGACTGGCCATCCATTCCGGAAAAATATCCGTATCCAGGTTTTTCAGGTTGTTCTTCTGTGGTGAGATCCCCGGGGCACACCATTCATGGGTGTTGTCCATCTTCCGGTTCTGATCATAGTACAAAAAAATGTACGTCCGGTCCACGCGGCCAAACTCCCCGAGCCGTTGCAGCGTCCGCTGGAGCACCTCATCAAAGTCCGTGGACCCACAGCAAAACAGCCGGGACGACTCTTCCAGCAGAATGTCCTCCAGCGCGGATTTACGCTGCAGAGCCCGCCGGATGTCTGCCTCTTGCGTGACATCGTTGATCACCAGAAGGTCCCGGTCCCTGTCGATCCGTACGCTTTTCACCTGGCCATCGAAACGCGTCCCGTCCGAAGAGCAGATCTCTGTCTGCACTGTCACGTTGTCAGTCGCCTTCCCCGGGGGTTGGGGAAGGCGAAAACCGGGAAACAGCCCGTTCAGCCGTTGCGACTGTCCAAACGCCTGGCCGGTCAATTCTTCCGGTCTTGTCCCTGTCCGCTGGAGAAAAGCCTGGTTTACATCTAAAACCGTCCCTTCCTGACGGTCCAGAAGGATCATCATGGTGGGTGCATCGTGAAAGTACGCTTCGAAGCTTTTTCCGGAATTCCTCTTTTCCCGGGGAGCCCAGTACAGAAGGACCCGGTCCGTCCCTTCAGGGACGATCTGCAACCCGGCGGCCGGTTCTGTCCCCGTCACAAGGTCAGGAGGGGATTGCACCGTCCAGCGCCGGGGGTCTGCAAGAAAACGCCGGTGTTCGTCTGTTGCCCCGCCAAACAGCCCGGAGAGGCGGGCGTTCAGGCATTCCTCCTTTGGCCGTCCGGCCAGTGGAAAAAACAATCCGCCTCCATCCAGAACCTGTCCATCCACCGGCTCACGCCGGGCATCAAAAATCAGCCTGATCCGTGCATGACCAGACTGTGGACCCTGGTGCTGTTCTTTGAGGCTATTTTCTGTCATCTGTGTCCCCGCATTCATCGCATTTTGAACCATTGTCGGCTGAGAGACAAAAAAACACCCCTTCGGCAACCGGCTGCCCTATACCCCAAACGGTACGTAGCCCTTGGTTTTGCGCCCGTGCCTTTCAGAACGTTTGCCCTGATCACGCAGCGTTCTGTTGTTTGGATCCAACACGTCAGTCCCGTCAATGAACAACCCGGACCCGGTTTCATTCTGTCGTCTCTCGCAAATGGTCTTCTATATTATAGCCAATGACCGGCAAGGAAGCAAAACCGTTTTCCCCGTGACCGGGAATGCTGCTCCGATTCCTGCAGATCTGTCCGGTTACCCCACCGTGCGGCAGACGGCCACGCCGTTAACGCACAGCCAATGCAGGGGTTTTTCTCCCACCCACGATCAACCCCCCGGCCATGGCCGGGGGGTTGATCGATATGATGAGGATGTTGCATGTTGTTTGCCTGTCTATCTGTGATCGTCTGCCGTCTGGCCGTCCCTGATGCACTGCCTGCAGACACCTTTCATGTAGATGCCCTGTTCCGTGACCTGACAACCTGCCAGAATCTCCGGGTCCAGGGGGGTGATCTCGACAGGAAAGTCGGCAATCTGTCCGCAAACACCACAGCGGAAATGTCCGTGTCCTTCGGTCACCGCATCGTAGCGGGCCTCCTGGTCTTCCACAAACAGCGCCCTGATCAGTCCGGCGTCCCGCAGAACATTGACCGTATTGTAGACGGTGGTCCGGGACAACGTCGGCAGTTCACGGCTCATCCGGACAAACAGTTCTTCTGCTGTCGGATGATCGTTGTGCCTGAGCAAATGGTCGTATATCTGTATCCGGTGGTACGACGGGCGCACACCGTTTTTCAACAGGAGCTCTTTGATCTCTTTGCCTGACTTCTCCATGCTCCCACGCTCCTTAATTGTAACAACTTTAATTTTATTATAGTTACATCGTGCACAGTTGTCAATCTTTGTCCCGAACACCGGTGACTTCGTCCTTTATGCCCCCGTTTTTCAAACTTTTGATGACTTTTTTGGGCAAAATGAAAGGATTTGGGACATCAAAATCGAAATCCTAATGGTACAACACTAAAAAGGAGGTACAAAGTATGTTTAAAGATTTGGTTGATACCATTACAGGTGAAAAGAAGAAACAGGAGAAGAAGAAAGTGGCTGGCGGTGTGGCTGGCGGACTGGCACTGGGATCACTGTTTGGCGCAGTCGCCGGACTGTTGTTTGCTCCGAAAAAAGGTGTTGAGACCCGGGCCGAATTAAAGGCCAGTGCCGAAGAAGGCCTGGAAAAAGTCAAAGAAGGTGTAGACGTCATCGAGAAGAAAGCGGAACTCACACTGGAACAGATCCGGGAATCCGCTGCCAAACTCAGAGAATCGACGATTGACATGAAAAACACCGCTGAAGACGTGAAAGACGACGTGGTCAAAAACGCCAAGAACGCCAAAGAAGACGTGAAAGACGATGTGGAAAAAAACGTTAAGCAGGCCAAAAAAGACATCAAAGACGATCTGAATTAGTCCCCTGCCAGACAAGGAGGTAACCCATGACATTTACCATTGAACCGATGGAACTGCTGCTGGCCTTGCTGGTGATTGTCGCAGTGGTCCTGGTGATCTATCTGATCATCTTCCTGAAAAACCTCATTGACACCCTCAAAGGGGTCAACAGAATCGTCGCGGACATCCAGGATCCCCTTCGGGAAACCATGGAATCGATTCCCCCGATCCTGATCAATGTGGATGAGATCACTGGAGATCTGGCCGTCGTAACCGATTCCCTGCAGGACACGGTTCCCGATATCCTGGACGATGCCCAGACCATGTCCGGAGCTGCCCGCAGCGGTGTGGAAACCGTGAGCGAAACGGTGGAAGACATCAGCGAAGGCATCTCGGACATTTTGACCAATCTTCGGGACAACGTGAGCAGCCTGGGTGCCTATGTGGGCATTCTTTCCCAGCTTCTCAGTGTTCTCCACTCATTCCGGGGAAGCAAGAAAAAGCACCGGGGTCCGTTTCGCCGGTCCTGACCGGCTGATCGAATCCCCGACAGCAAACAATCACGCGGCGCGCATGTCCCTGGACATGCGCGCCGCTCTTTTGACTGTTTCGTTTATGGACCACCCTTTGCCGGAGCTTCTCCACCGCTGTAGGTCCGAAACCCCGCTTTTCCCCGCTCTTTGACCCGGTACATGGCCTGGTCGGCCGCATGCATCAGTTCATCCACCGTTTGCGCGTCTTCCGGACAGATGGCCAGTCCCTGGCTCAAGCTCATCATCCAGCGGTTTTGCCCGGAGATCCATGGACGGCTAAACTCCTCCATGATCCGTCTGGCCTGACGGATCCCTTCGGGCCGGCCGCATCCCGGCATCAAAACAGCAAACTCATCGCCACCCAGCCGGACCAGAAGTCCCCCGGGCAGAAGCCCCCGTTCCAGTCGCCGGGCGGCCTCAACCAGGAACCGATCACCGCCCTCATGGCCTTCCGTATCGTTGATCCGTTTGAAATCATCGAAGTCCATGTACAGGACCGCCACAGTCGTGTTGTTTTCCCGGGCCAGCCTGACGGCCCGTTCCATTTCTTCGAAAAACCGGCGCCGGTTGGCGATCCCGGTCAGTTCGTCCGTGTACACCTGCTGCCTGAGCTGTTCTTCCAGTTCCTTGCGGACCGTGATGTCCTCGGCAGCACAGATCACGGTTTCCACCTGGCCGTCCGAACCGGTCTTGGGGGTTCTGACCACGTGAAAGCGCCGGGGTCTTCCTTCCCCGTCCCGGAGGGTTTCTTCCGCCTGCAGCCCTTCCCGGGTGTCAAACACCCGCCTGTTGTTGGCGTAGAAGGCTTCCCCCCAGCGGTTCCCTGACAGGCGGCGGATGTCCCGGCCTTCCGCTTCCTCCGGGGTTTTTCCCAGGAAGTCACTGTGGGCCCGGTTGACCCGTCCATAGGTCAGCGGGTCCTGGAGGTACCAGATGTGGGTGGGAATGTGATCGAGAAGCATGCAGAATTCATCCCGGCTCCGACGGATTTCCTCCAGCATGGTCACCTGCTCGGTGATGTCCTCGGACACCCCCAGGATAACCGGCCGGGCGGTGTCCGTCACCCGGTAGGGAATCATGGTGGACCGGCGCCAAATGGTCCGGCCATCCTTGGTGATCATCTTCTGCCGGGGGGTCACATGGGTCTGGTTGGTTTCGATGAGCCTCCGTTCGTTCTCCCGGAACATCCGGATGGTCTCCGGAGTGTAGTGAAAACTGGCATCCTTCTTTCCTTCCATGTCTTCCGGCGTGGTGCCAAAGGCCCGGGCAATGGCCCGGTTGGCCAGAATAAACTCCCCGTCTGCGTATTTCAGGAAAACATAAGACGGGATCAGGTCCACAATCATTCTGAGCTGGTCCCGCTGCTCTTTGAGCTGTTGTTCCGTCCGGATCCGGGCCATGTAGAGTCCCGCATGCCGGACGTGCATTTCGATCAGTTGCCGGTTGACAAGCCCCTTGCCGGCCGGCAGAAGAAATGTAAAGTCCCCGAGGATCTTCCCCCGGCTTTCAATCCGGAACAACACCGCCTCGCCCAGCCCAAAGGCCCGGGAAATTTGATCCAGCAGTTCGTCCGGAAACGTTCCAGGCATTTCCTCCCGGGCCAGCGCACTCAGGCTGGGGTAAACGGCCACCGAGCTTCCTCTTCCCCGCTTCATGTTCTGTGGATCCATGGGCCATGTTTTTCCGGTGATCTCAACGCCGAACCATTGTCTGGCGGTCTCCTCATGACCATCCAGTCCGGCCACATGTCTGGTGACCACGGTCCGTTCCCCGGCATCGTACAGGTCGCAGATCCCAAAACGGGCTCCGGCCAGGACGGTCAGCCGGTCCGTCAACCGGGCGTAATCCAGTTCTTCCCCGGACTGGAGAAGCTGTTCAGCAAAGGCTTCCAGTTCTTCCAGCTCCCCCTGTTGCCGGACACCGGCCTCCCCGGGCGCCTCCATGTACATGGACAGAACCATTCCCGGTCCAAAGGAAAACGACACCACCTCACAGACCAGTCCCGCACTTCCCAGACAGCACCGGGCCTTCCGGGGCAAACCGGACCCGCCGGTCTCAACGAGATAACCGGCCCACTCATCGCCGTCCCAGCAGATCAGCCCGGGCACGTCCCGGACTGATCTGCCCAGGAGTTCTCCGCGGGCAACCCCCGCCAGCTGCTCAAACCGACGGTTGACCCCTCCAAACCAGGCGTCCTGCGCCCTGTCTGCTTCCCCCGAAAGCTCGTGCAGGGTACAGGCCACAGGCAGGTGGTCCAGCGGTTGTGGTTCATGTTCCCTGGTTCTGTCCATCAATGGTGCCTCCTCATTTGTCCGCTGCGATCCCGGCAAGCCGGTCCAAACGTATACAAGTGCCTTTATTATAGCAACGTCCGACCTCTTTGGACAGAATATGATGCAAAAAGACTTCCCGGATGGAAAGTCTTTTTGCAAAAGGCCTCAATGCAGACCCTTACTTTCTTTGGAATCACTCTTCATCCAGCGCGCAGACTCCGGCCATGTCCGGAGACAAGCGGGGCCGTCTGCCATAGACAAGCCGGTGCCGGAAATAGAAAAAGCTCGGCGAATGCATGTGCAGGGACAGCATTTCGCTGTGGGGATGGTCCAGTGACGTGGTCGGTTCCATGCCCATGCCAAATCCGGGAGCCGTCCCCCCGATGTACACACAGGAATAGTTCAGGGTCATTTCGTCCAGAAGCCCCTGCCGCAACAGGCTGTGGCAGTAGGACGGCGATTCCACCATGGCGTTATGGATCCCCATGGCCTTGGTCACCTTGAGAATGGTTGGGGAATCGGTCATGGCCCCGCTGCCGGTGACGATCACCGGCATCCGGCGGCCCCGGTTCTGGTCAAAGCTCCGGGCCACCTCGTCCATGTCCACCTCGTCGGCAGACCCGTAGGGACCCACCACAAAGAAATCCCGGTTCAGCTTCTCCCGGACCACCTCCAGCCCGGCCGGAGACGTGGAGATCATGATCGTCGGCTGGTTGTCAAACATGCTGTCCTCAAACCGCAGGTCGGTTCCGTCCAGGGAGAAGATCACCACCCAGGGCGCCGGATCTTTCCCGGCTGCCACCCGGGCGTCCTCCAGCCCCTGATCAAAGACACAGATGATCCCGTCCGGTTCTTTGTGCATGGTCCCGGCTCCCCCGAAAATGGCGTCCGCGCTGGCCCGCATCAGGTTGAGCACCCAGAAGTCCGCCGAGGCCCCATCCGGATCCAGGGCGTTCGCCTGAGCCACCAGGGGCCCGGCCGGATTGTCACAGTAGGCGATCTTTCCGTCCACTGAGGTCACAAAGGACGCGGTGGTGTACGTCCGCTCCTCCGGGAACGCCGGAAACGACAGATCCCCGAACACCGCCCGGGCGTCCGGGGACTGGATCCCCGGAACCGGAAACCCGGCCACATCCGGATGCTCAAACAGTTTGGTCAGTCGGATCCGGTCATAATCATACGGTATTTTTGGAAACGCGCTCATGTTGTGCCCCC
>SKMO01000070.1 GCA_007121025.1 Bacillota bacterium
GATCACACCGCCGGTCTGACGGTGTTTGTGCCAAAAGATCACCACAACAAGGAAGGTTGGGTTGGGATTTCTAAAAACACCCAGATTCTTCGTGGCCTTTACGATATTATGGGGATCTGTGCCTTTGTCACGTCGGCCACCCTGGGTGAACCACAGCTGGCGGTCGACATGGTCAATGCCCTTTATGACCGGGAGGAAACGGTCGAGTCACTCAGTGAATGGTCCAAAGCGCTGATTCTAAAGGAGCGGGCCTACAACCGGTCTTGCGGACTGGGTCGGGAAACCGACCGGGTGCCGGAATTTTTCAAAGAAGAAAAGCTGCCTCCCTTCGACCTGGTCTGGGACATCACGGATGATGAACTGGACAGCATGTGGGCTGAAGAGGAAGCGTAGATATTTACAAACAGGGGAACCTGCCCTATAATGTGATTAGCCTCGTCACAGAGTTCGGGAACTCTGGGCTGCTGTTGGAGTTCAAGGCCTCACCGAAAGGTGGGGCCTTTCATATTTTCGCGGCCGAAATGCCGCAAAAGGAGTGAGACAATTGATCGATTTACTGATTCGCAATGGGACTGTGGTGACGGTGAATGACAAGCGGGAGATCCTTTACGAGACAACCCTTGCGATAGATGGGGGCAGGATCCTGGACATCGGCCCGACTGAGGTCCTGGACAAACGGTATCCGGAGGCGGTCCGGGTGGTGGACGCAACGGGGAAGGCTGTGTTTCCCGGATTGATCAACACGCACAACCATCTGTTTCAGACGCTCTATAAAGGTCTGGGGGACGATAAGGTTTTGGCGGACTGGCTCAAAGACATGACATTTCCAAGCTCAGTCCACCTGACACCGGAGGATTGCTATATCGGGGGCATGATCGGAACCGTAGAGGGAATCCGCAGCGGGGTGACCACGCAACTGGATTACATGTACCCCCATCCGGCGGAGGCACTCTCAGATGGGGTGATCAAAGCGTTTCGTGAGCTCGGGGTCCGGGGGATACTGGGCCGCGGCTACATGGATACCGGAGAGAAATTCGGTGTGCAACCGGGGATCATGCAGGACGTGAAAACCATTGAAAAGGACATCCGCAGACTGGCTCTCGAATATCATAACAAAGACGATGGCCGGCTGAAGGTCTGGTTGGCGCCGGCAGCGGTCTGGTCCAATTCCCGGCAGTCTCTGGAAATGACCAGAGACCTGGCCCGGGAAATCGGAACGGGCATTAGCATCCACATTTCGGAAACGCCCTTTGACCGGGCTGCGTCAGAGGAACTCCATGGTGCGGTGGACATTGATGTAATGGAACAGCTGGGAATCATGGGTCCGGATTTCCTGATGGTCCATTGTGTGTATCTGAGCCCCCGGGATATCCGGATGGCCAAGTTGTTTGACGCCAAGGTTTCCCACAATCCGGTGTCCAACATGTATCTGTCTTCCGGGGTTCCACCGATTCCAGCATTGAACGTGGCCGGTATATCGGTGGGACTGGGGACAGACGGAGCGGGCAGCAACAATTCAAACGACATGATTGAACTGCTGAAAATGACCGCTCTGATGCAGAAGGTTCACCACAAGGATCCCACCATCATGACGGCGGAGAAAGTGTTGGAAATGGCGACCATTGAGGGCGCCCGGGCGGTGGGCCTGGACAATGAGATCGGATCGCTGGAGCCTGGCAAAAAAGCGGATCTGTTTTTGTTCAATCCGTCTCTTGACATGAAGGCGGTGCCGATGCACCACCCGGTGTCCACTCTGGTCTACTCTTCGAGCAACCGCAATGTGGAGACGGTCCTGGTGGATGGACGGTTTCTGTTGGACCATGGGGTGCTGACGGGGACGGATGAACAGGGGCTGGCCCGGCGGGGGCAGGAAGTGGCCGATGATCTTTCCCGGAGAGCCGGGACGTTTCATTTGAAGAAGCGGGCCTGGAGAAGTCTGGCATACTAGAAAGAAAAGCGTCCGAAGGGGCGTTTTTTTTTGCGCGTAAAACGAACATATAATCATCAATAAATGAAGCCGCTCGGCAAGGAAATGAAAAGAAAAAGACGAATCAGACAGCAGACCCGGGGAGAACAACCAACCACAACTGGAGGTGATGACTATGAAATGGGCCGTCGGCGGCCGGCGGTTTCCCGGATATGGCTGGAAGTTTTGCTGTGCTGCCCTTTTTCTGATTCTTTTCCTTCTCACCTGGTATCTCCAGGCCCGCCACATCCCCTTTCTTCTGATGCAGCAGGAACAACAACTCAGGTCCACCCTGGACCTGGCGGTCATGAACACCACGGAGGTCCTGGTGGTCCGGCCCGGTCATACCCTTGACCGGGGAATCCGGCTGACCGGTGAACACCGGGAGGCGTTCCAGCTGCTGCATGTTCCCGAGATGTTTCTGCCAGATGCCTATCTGACGACCCACGATGAACTGCTGGAGCGAAATCTGGCGACCACGCTGGTGGGAGGCCAGATCGTGACACCGGAAGCGCTTCTTCAGCCCTGGCAGCGCTTGGATGGTCCGTATCGTCTGGTGCAGCTGCCCATCCGTGATTTCATGCTGGATGTCCTGGCCCCGGGAACCCTGATTGATCTGCTGGCCGATGACGGGCTGGGAAACTACCGGGTGCTGGCCACGAAAATACCGGTGCACGCAACAGGGTTTGGTGAGGGGCAGTCGCCGCGCATTCTGGTGCCCCTGGATGATGAGGAGCAACGCAGGATTTGGGCTGTCAAGGAGAACCAGGAACTGCTGGGTCGGCTCTATCTGAATCCTGACCAGGCACCATCCCGTCCGGATTTGGACGGGACGGATAAACCGCCGGAGTCCGGAGAAGGAGGTGATGGACCGGATGCTGATCACAGCTGATGGGATCCGTCCTTACCTGGGACGCACCTGGTTTCTCCTGTTTTTGGGACTGGAACTGGCCCGGCGGAAGCAGAGGGTGCTCTTCCTCTCGTCCTCTGAACGGACCGACAGCATGCTGCGCCTGGATTCTCTGCGTGGACAGGAGACGCTTCTGCTGGACCGGGATTTTAAAGGGTCAATGCCAAACCTGATGGAATACATCCATGAACCATTCCCGGGGTTTCATTATTTGGCAGCGCCGCGGACCCGTCGCGTTTCGGTGCCGGATCTGAAAGCGCTGTGTGACTCCCGGGAACATGATGTGGTGATCTGCCAATACCGGTTGCGTCAGCAGGAACCGCTGTTCTGTCTGGTGCCGGGTAATCTTCAGGCGCTCAGAGAAAAGGACGCCGGTCGAATCTGGCGCAGGGCCCGCAGACCGGTGGTTTCCGGTATGCCCCCGGAGCTGTTGACGCCGGAACGAAGGC
>SKMO01000027.1 GCA_007121025.1 Bacillota bacterium
ACCGTCTGTGGCTGGATGAAACCATGAGTTATTCCTGTGCCTATTTTCGCAGCCCCGGGGATTCACTTGCCTGTGCCCAAAAAGAAAAAATCAGCCACAGCCTGCGCAAACTGCAACTAAAGCCTGGGCAGACGCTGCTCGACATTGGCAGTGGCTGGGGGCATCTGATCATTGAGGCGGCCCGGGAGTACGGTATCCGGGCAGTGGGGATCACCCTGAGCGAGGAACAGGTGGAAGCTTCCCGCAGCCGGATTGCCCGGGAGGGCCTGGAGGAACGGGTGGAGGTTCGGCTTCAGGATTACCGGGAGTTGACGGGTGGGCAGGAACAGTTCGATCGTGTTGTCAGCATCGGCATGTTTGAGCATGTGGGCAGAGATCACCTGGATGACTACATGACCAAGGTGGAAGAGCTCCTCCGGCCGGGAGGGTTGTCTCTGCTGCATTCGATCATGAGCCAGGAGGAAAGGCCGGTGAATCCCTGGGTGTCCACCTGGATTTTCCCGGGCGGTTACATTCCCTCTCTGAGGGAAACGGTGGCGCTGCTTCCGGACCATGATTTTCATCTGATGCATGCGGAAAGTCTGCGGCTTCATTACGCCCGCACACTGGATCACTGGGCTGAGAATTTTGCGGCCTGCCGGGAACACGTGGAAGCGACCCGGGGCAGGCGGTTTGCCCGGATGTGGGATCTGTACCTGCGCAGTTGCGCCGCCAACTTCCGGACCACCGGTCTCAATATATACCAGCTGCTGTTTTCGAAAGGGCTGAACAACGAAAGCATTCAGACGTGCGAGTTTACGCATCAGGAAAGTGGGGACAGGAATGAAAGAGACCATGGAGAACAGACGATCCATACGGACATTTCAGAAGAGACTGTTGAATGACCAGGCCATAGACATCATTGAACAGGAAACAGAGCGACTGGCCGCAGCAACAGGGCCCTTTGGACACCGTGTTCGGCCGGTACTTACCTTTCTGGAGAAAGGGCGGTCCGAAAAGGGCATGCGGATCGGAACGTACGGTGTCATTCACCATCCCCAGGCCTTTCTGGGTGCCGTGGTCGTCAATACCCCGGAAGGGGTGATGGATCTGGGTTATCTCTTTGAGCAAACGATGCTTGCTCTGACGTCCCACGGTCTGGGCACCTGCTGGCTCGGGGGCTTGTTTAACAGGAAACTGTTCAGCGAACTGGCTGATGCCGGGAAAGAGGAGATCATCCCGGCGGTCACGCCACTGGGTTACCCTGCCGATAAGCAGGACCTGCCAGACCGGCTTATGAGACGTCTGAGCAAGAGTGATCAGCGAAAGCCTTTTGATCAGCTGTTTTTTGTCGGCTCGTTTAGTCGACCGCTTTCTCCGGAGAAGGCCGGGATCTGGGCTGACCCTCTCCGGATGGTCCGGTTGGGGCCGTCTGCATCCAACCACCAGCCCTGGCGGATTCTGCTGGATGCAGACGGAAGCCGGGCTCACCTCTACCTGCGCCTGACGCCTGGCTACTCCGGAAACAAACTGGGATTTGAGCTGCAGAGAGTGGACGCCGGAATTGCCATGGCCCATCTGGAACTGGCTTTTCGGGAAGACGGAATTGAAGGATCCTGGGTGTTTTCCGATCCGGGAAAAGGTGTGTTGGACGAAAACACGGCTTACGTCGGGACGTTTGTGCTCCCGGATGAAAACGGCGCGAACCACTGACATGAACATCACTGTGGTGGCGGTGGGAAAGGTTCGGGAGAGGGCCCTTGGGGATGCCCTGGAGCGCTATGGGACGGACATCCTCAGGCGTGGACACCGGCTGAGCGTTTTGGAGGTGCCTGATGAACCGGCGCCCGAGGGGCTTAATGCCCAAGGAGAAGAGGCGGTTCGGGAGGCGGAAGCGGTCCGGATGCTCAAACAGATTCCGTTGGAAGCCGTGGTGATTACGCTGGAAATAGGGGGCACTCTGTGTAATACAGACCAGTTCCGGTGCCGGTTCCAGGCGCTCAGCGAAAAGGGGCGTCGGCCGGTCTGTTTTCTGATCGGAGGGTCTTTGGGCCTGGGAAAGTCGGTTCGGGCCCGAAGTGACTGGGCGTTATCCTTTTCGCCAATGACCTTTCCCCATCAGCTGATGCGTGTCATTCTGCTGGAACAGTTGAACCGGATTGTCTGAATAAAACCAGAATGAGGGCGGCCCGAAGGCCGCCCTCATTTGTGGTAAGGCTGGTTGTGTATGATCCGGTAAGCCCGGTAGATCTGTTCAGTCAGGATGGTCAGAAGCAGGCCTGGATCCATGTCCATGGGGCTGACCGACAGTGTGGCGTCAACCGGGAAGTCGCATGGCCCGATCACAATGGTGACGGGGCCTGCACTGGTGTTTTGCCAATCGACGATTTGCCCGGCCCACTGCTCTGAAGAGAGAAGCGTTCCCTGGGGTATCAGGGCCAGGCGAATACCGGTCTGCGGCCAACGGGTGGCCAGTCCTGCTGGTTTGCGCACATGCTGTGTTCGGATTTTGGCGTAGCGGCCGATTCGTTTGATGTATTCTTCGGCTGCGTCCCTGTAGCAGGGGTGCAGCTTGGTTCCGGTGGTGTAAATGGTCCAGTGCATGGGGTGGTCCTCCTTGAAGGGGTCAGGAAAGACACCAGTCAATGGGAGACTGGCCGGAGTTCATCAGAAACCGGTTGGCCCTGGAAAACGGGCGGCTTCCCAGAAAGCCCCGGTGGGCGGACAGGGGACTGGGGTGGGGTGCTTTGAGAATCAGATGACGGTCGCCGGGGATCAGTGGCACCTTGGACTGGGCATGTCTGCCCCAGAGCATAAACACCAGGGGGCGGGGATGTTGTCCAAGCAAGGTGATGATCCGGTCGGTGAATGGTTCCCAGCCCTGATTGCGGTGAGAGCCAGCCTGCCCGGCCCGGACAGTGAGCACCGTGTTCAGAAGAAGGACGCCCCGGTCTGCCCAGGGCTTCAGGTGACCGTCTGGGGGGAGGGGACAGCCCAGATCATCCCGGAGTTCCCGGAAGATGTTCTGGAGTGAGGGGGGGACAGACACGTCCGGCTGCACCGAAAAACTCAGTCCTTGGGCCTGTCCCGGGCCGTGGTAGGGATCCTGCCCCAGAATCACCACACGAACAGAGCCGTAGGGGGTGTAGCGTAACGCATTGAAGATGTCATGCATTGCGGGATAAATGACTTGCTGATCGTATTCTTCGTTGAGAAAAGCCCACAGTTTAAGGAAACGATCCGTTTGGAAAGCGTCTTCCAACAGGTTGTCCCAGTCGTTGTTCAGTTGAATCATGGCGTTCTCCTTGGATTTTAATGGTTTCATCTTATCAGAAGAAGAGACAGGAAAAAAGGCGAAGTGTGCAATGGGCCCTTAGTGTTTAGGAAAAAGGGCCGATAGAAAAACGTGAAGAACAGATTTAAGCGGAGGACAAACCAATGACCGTAGCGCAGGGACTTCTGACACTTTATCTTCTGACCGCAGTCGTGCTGGCGGTCTACATGATCAGTTATGCACTCCACCGGGGAAAATCACCTCTGGTGGTCTGCTTTGTGCTGCTTTGTCTGTCTGTGACCGTTTATCTGTTTGGTGCGCTGATGGAACTGAACAGTCACTTCCTGGAACAGATGATGTTCTGGCATCAGGCGCAGTACATGGCACTGCCTTTTTTGCCGACACTCTGGCTGACACTGTGGCTTTTTTTCGCAGGAGTGATCCGGCAACGGATCCCGGTCTGGACAGGTGGCTTGTTCATCTTTCCACTGGCCACATTTCTGGCTCGTCTGACCAATGCCAGGCATGGGTTGTTTTATCGGGGGGCTTTTGTTCAGGAAGTCAGTGGTCTGCGCATTCTCAGGTTAGTGCAAGGGCCCTGGTATGTGGTTCACTCTCTGTACTCAATTCTGTGCTTTCTGTTTGCGGTGGGCATTTATCTGCGCTGGATGAAGAACACTCCACCGCAGCAGCGTTTGGGTTACCGGTTGTTTTTGGTGTCAGCGACACTGCCGTTTGTCGGACTGATCCTCATTCTTATGGACGCCGGCGGTCTGGGCATTGATTATGCGGCGCTGGTGCTTCCGGTGTCCATGGGTCTTTTGTTGATGGCTCTTTCCCGGTATGATCTTCTGACGGTCCGCTCCCTGGGCCGGGACGCTGTGTTTGAACATCACCGGGATCTGACGCTTGTTTTCGACAATGCCCTCCGGTTGGTGGATTGCAACGCGGTGGCCAGACAGTGGTTTCCGGAATTGGCACCGTGTCCCCATAGCAAGCCGGTGCAGGAGCTTCTTTCAGCGGATCATCCCCTGTTGGAAGTGCTCTCCTGGCAGGCGCCGCAGGACATCGAACTGACGTGGGAAGATCAAGTTGCCTGCTTCAGTGCACGGGTTACAGGAATCAGCGGGCCGGGGAGCCGGCAGGTTGGGCGTCTGGTGTCTCTGGTGGATGTGACAGACCGGAAACAGCAGGAAGCCGCTCTGCAGGAGAACGAACGAAAACTACGGATCCTTGCATCGACTGACGAACTGACGGGTCTGTGCAACCGGAGCCGGTTCATGGAACTGGGCCGTCAGGCGGTGTCCCGGTCTCATAATACAGGTGAGCCCCTCAGCCTTTTGATGATCGATGTGGATCACTTCAAGAATGTGAACGACACCTTTGGTCACGGAGGCGGAGACGCGGCGCTTCGCTCCCTGGGTGCGTGGATATCCGCCGGTTTTGGCCCTGATGCGGTCTGTGGCAGACTGGGTGGTGAAGAATTTGGGGTGCTGGTCCCCGGGTGGGAGCTTTCCGGGGTGCTGGAACAGGCAGAACGATTCCGGCAGCAGGTGGCCGGTCGGCGGATTGTTTACCATGAACGTGTGATTGGTCTGGAGGTGAGCATCGGTGTGGAAACGGGAAGCTCTGGGATCGAATCCCTGGAAGCAATGATGCGCCAGGCCGACCGGGCACTCTATAGAGCCAAGAATCAGGGGCGAAACCGGGTGATCCTTTCCGGTGAAACCGGGGCAAGCAAGCAAATCGGGTAACCGGGAAAGATGACGGTGCAAACTGTCATCTTTTTTGTCGGTTTTATCGTGAAAAAAGGAGTTTAAGTCTGCTAAGGTGAAATATATAAGGACTGCAAAGTGCATGAGAGTGGAGGTATAGGCATGGTATCCGGACAACGAAAAATTTCAACGGACAAAAGTTCGTATGGCATGGTGTCTACAGCTTCGGGAAAAGCCACTGAAGCCGGTGTGGCTATTCTGGAGGCGGGTGGGAATGCAGTGGACGCAGCCGTGGCGGCAGCCCTTTGCCTGGGTGTGAGTGAGCCGCAGGCGTCCGGCATCGGAGGGCAGTCCATGGGGTTGGTTTACCTGCGGGAAGAAGACCGGGTGTTTGCGGTGGACGGGTCTTCCCGGGCGCCGTTTCACATTCAACCTACCCGGTTGGGTTCAAGGCCGATGAAACTGGGGTTGAAATCGTCAACCGTTCCGTCGACACCATCCATGCTTGGGGTGCTTCATGAACGGTATGGACGCCTTCCTCTGAAAGAGGTTATGTTGCCGGCCATACGGACGGCCCTGGATGGGTTTCGTCTGTCGAGTCTGCAAAGCCGCCTGCTCAAAGATCACGCTGATGCGCTCCGGGGTGATTCCCTGATTGAAACGCGGTATTTCCGGGAGGGTCATCCGGCAGAAGCCGGTACAATCATCCGACAGCCGGAGCTGGCAGACACTTTGGAAACCATGGCCCATTCCGGATGGCAGGCGTTCTACACCGGAGACATTGGCCGGCAAATCACCAGAGACATGCAGTCCCGTGGAGGGCTGATTACGGAGATGGACCTGGCCCAGATCCCCATGCCCATTGAGCGCGATCCCCTGGGAGGATCCTACCGGGGGCTGCGGGTGTACACTTTCCCCCCGCCGGGTGCAGGGCGGGTGCTCATCCAGCTTCTGAACATTCTGGAAGAATTTCCACCGGAGCTTCTGAACCCTGAAGAGCCGGCCGGGGCGCTCATTTATGCGCTGGCCTTCCGGTTTGCACTGAACGACCGGAAAAAAATGCCTGTCCATCCGGATTATTATTCGGAAGCGGCCAACCAGATGATGACCGAAAAGGGGTACGGGCAGGAGCTGGCCAAACGGATCGAACGGATTGGCACATACGTGATGGGTGAAGGGTTTACGGCGCCGCCAACATCCGGTGAAACCACCCATCTGTCGGTTATGGACCGGCAAGGAAACGCTGTGGGCATCACCCAGTCCGTGGAGCTGGTGTTTGGAAGCAAAGCCATGGCTGATCAGCTTGGATTTTTCTACAATAACTACATGAGCGCATTCGAGTACGAGGACATGACACACCCCTATTTCTTGCTCCCTGGCGGAAAACCCTGGAGTTCCGTGGCGCCGACACTGTTGTTTCAGAACGGTGATCCGCTGCTTCTTCTGGGAAGTCCGGGAAGCGAGCGCATTTCCACATCTCTGGCCCAGGTGATTACCCGGGTGGTGGATCATCACCTGTCGCTGGAGGAAGCCATCGCAGCCCCGCGGTTTCACGCATCCGGAAACGGTACGTTGTTGATTGAGTTGAAGCGGTTTTCCAGTGATGTTATTGACGTGCTGGAACAGAGCCGCTTCGTGGTGAAAAAGCGGGGGGCCTACAGTTTTTACCTGGGTTGCGTCCAAGGGGTGCAGGCCCCTGCACCAGGTGAGACGCAGTACATTGGTGTTGCGGATCCCCGGCGGGATGGCAGAGCAAAGGGACCGAAAACAATCATGAAAGAGGAGGGTGGAGAGCAGTGAAAATAGCCATTGTCTACAATCGGGAGAGTCAGGCTGTGATTAATCTGTTTGGAACACTGAACAGGGAGAAATACGGACTGGATACGATCAAAAGCATCAAGGACGCGTTGGAAGCCGGAGGCCACCAGGTGCGGACATTTGAAGGAGACAAGAACATCATTTCAAGGCTGGAAAAGTTCATGCCAACGGTGATTTCCGGGGAACGGCCCGGGCTGGTCTTTAATCTGAGTTACGGAATTCAGGGAAAGGGACGCTACATGCACATCCCGGGAATCCTGGAGATGCTGGGGATTCCTTACGTTGGATCCAGTCCGGAAAGCCATGCCATTGCCCTGGACAAGGTCATCACCAAAATGATACTCATTCAGAAAGGGCTTCCCACACCGCTGTTTGCCGTGATGGACAAACCGGATTCGCCCATTGACCGGGAGCTGAAATACCCGCTGATCGTAAAGCCGAAAAACGAAGCCGTGTCCTTTGGGCTGCGTATTGTTTACAATGAGGAAGAACTGCGGGAAGGCGTGGCGGTGATCTATGATTCCTTCCAGTCACCAACGCTGGTGGAAGAATACATTGAAGGCCGGGAGATCAATGTGGGTCTTCTGGGAAACGCAGACACGCTGGAAGCGCTTCCGCCGGTGGAGCTGGTGTTCGGGGACGGACCACAGATTTACACTTACGAGGACAAGACCAGTGCAAGCGGTCGAACCGTGGGAAAGGTTTGTCCGGCCGCGCTGACTGAAGAACAGACCAGGACGGTCAAGCAGCTGGCCAAGGACACGTTTAACGCCCTGGGCTGCTATGACAGTGCCCGGGTGGATTTCCGGCTGGACAGTCAGGGGCGGTTTTATATTCTGGAAGTCAACTCGATGGCCAGCCTCGGGGCCAATGCATCGTTTGTGTACGCGGCCGAAAAAGCTGGACTTGATTTCACCAAACTGATCAATCGGCTGATCGATGTGACGTGTGAACGATACTTTGGCCCCATGGTTTCGGAGAGTTTTCACGAGGGAGCCTCCCAGGAGGCCATCAACATTTTTCATACGGTGACCCGGAAGCGGGACCAAATCGAAGAGGATCTTCGCGCCTGGACCAACATGCCCAGCTGGACTGAAGATGCGGTGGGAATATCCACGGTGGTCCGCAGCCTGGAAGACAGGATGAAAAAACTGGGGATGCAGGAAAACCAGCGATTGTCCAATGGGCGGTCAGCCTGGACGTACGAAACCAGGGCCGGTCTGGAGGGCGGGATTCTTCTGGCGGTTCCCATTGACATCCCGGGACATCGGGCTGGTTTTCCGATCCCCTTCCGGACGGAGGAAGAATGGTTGTTTGGTGAGGGGATCGGTTCGAGCCGGGGTGGACTGGTGACCCTGTTGTGGGCGCTGGGCGCCCTGAAGGAAAGCAAAGCCCTGGCGAAAAGGAAAATCGGCGTGTTCTTTTATGCAGACGAAGGACGGGGGATGCGCTACAGCTCCTCAACGTTTGTGAAGGCCAGCCGGGAAGCGTCTCAGGTTCTGGTTCTGATGCCCGGATTTGAAGGCGGCAAGGTGGTGGACCAGCGCCGGGGAACCAAAAAGTACAGCGTCGTGGTGGAAGGCGACCCGGTGCGGATCGGAAGCCACAAGCAAAAGGTGGATGTGCTCAGTTCATTCATCGACCGGGCGGAAAAACTCCGGGGGCTGAGTGTGGAAAAAGACCGGATCACGGTGGCGGTGCAGGATGTCAAATCGGAACGGTACAGTGTTCTGCTGCCCCATCGGGTGGCGTCCACTGTGTACATTTCATATCTGGACGAGCAAAAGGCCCAGCTCGCAGAGCAGGAGATGAAGAAGATCTTCCGGACCAATACCCGCGGGATGAAGTGCAGTGTGGAAAAACTGGAGGAACGTCCTGCACTGCGCAAGGTACGGCGTCATCCGATTGTCCGGAAGCTGGAAAGAATCTGTGGGGATTGGAATCTTCCGTTTGGAACAGAGTCCAGCCTGCTCGCTTCTGCCGCCGGAGAAGTCAGCCAGACACCGGCTCTTTGTGGATTGGGCCCGGCCTGCCAGGGGATGTACACCCCACATGAAGCCATCCACCGGGGTGAGCTGGTGGAGCGCACATTGCTCCTGGCGGTGTTTTTGTTGCAGGAATAGGTGGAAAGAAGACCGGTTCAGCCCTGGACCGGTCTTTTCTTCTGGGAAAGAACTGAAAATTGCTGTGAGGGAAGGATTTGCGGGATTTCCGGTGAATATATATGGTGAGCGTTTGTGAAGAATTGGACAGGTGGGGTGAATCACGGGGTGGTTTGCCTTTTTCTGTAGCGCAACGGGTTTACCGGTCCGGATAATCGGTCCGTATTTCCCGGAAGAAGAGAACACAGGACAGGCAGGTGAAACGATTGAACGAAAAAATCCAGAAATATCCATTAACGTATCCCCAGAAAAGCATCTGGTATCTGGAAAAATTGTATCCCGGAACCGGGATCGGTAACATTGCGGGAACACTGAAGGTCAGCCAGCATCTGGACCCCGTACGGATGAATCAGGCGGTTAATCTTCTGCTGACAAGAAACGAAACCTTTGGGATCCGGTTCAGCGAGGTGGACGGAGAACCGGTGCAGCATTTCACGACCCCGCGGCCTTACGTGATGGATGTCTTTGATTTTACCAGGACCGGGCGGGAAGAACTCTATGCCTGGGACCGGAAACAGACCACAGTGCCCTTTTCCCTGACAGGGGGGGAACTGTATTATTTTGCGCTGGTTCACATCGATGAAAACACCAGCGGTTTTTTTGTTCGGATTCATCATTGCATTTCTGATGCGTGGTCCCTGGTGCAGATCGGCAGCGAGGTCATGGCTTACTACACCATGCTGGAGAGGGGACAACCGGTTCCTTTGCAGCCCAATCCATCCTACCGGGAGTACATCGAAAGCGAACAGGTTTATCTGCAATCCAGCCGCTTTGAGAAAGACCGGGGTTTCTGGGCGGAACAGTTTTCTGAAACACCCGAACTGACCACACTCAAGCCCCGGACCAGTAACCGGCTTGATCTGAAAGCCCGCAGAAAATCCTTTGTGCTTCCGGAAAAGCTGGTCGGAAAGATCAAGAGCCACTGCGCGGAAAACAGGACGTCGATCTTCTCGCTGTTTTTTGCCGCCATGTGCATCTATCTGAACAGGGTCCGGGACACCGAAGACATCACCGTTGGGACCCCGGTCTTGAACCGGACGAACGCCCGGGAAAAACGGACCATCGGTATGTTCATCTCCACGGTTCCCCTGCGGATCCGGATGGACAGTTCCCTGGATTTTGTGGCGTTTTCCCGGTTGGTGGACAAGACCTGGTTTTCGGTGCTGAAACACCAGAAGTATCCCTATGACTGTCTGGTCCGGGATGTGCGCAACCGGAGCAACGGGGTGGAAAAGCTGTTTGATATCGCCATTTCCTACCAGAACGCCAAGATGGAACAGACGGGATCCGGGGTGGCCATGGAAACCCGGTGGCATTTCAATGAATATCAGGTGGAGTCCCTGTATCTGCACATCAATGACCGTGAAGATGAAGGCAAAATTCTGCTGAATTACGATTTTCTGGTCGATCTGTTCTACGACAAGGAGATTGAGTTTCTCCATGATCACATGATCCGACTGCTTTGGCATGCGCTGGACAACCCCAAACGACAGCTCAGCCAAGTGCATATGCTGTCCGAAAAGGAGATGGACCGGGTCCTGCGGCAGTTCAACAAGACCGGTGCATCCTATCCCAAAGAGGCCACGGTGACATCCCTGTTTGAGCGCCAGGCTGAGATTCATCCGGACCGCCCTGCACTGAAAATGAACGGGGAAATCATGACCTACCGGCAGCTCAATGCCCGGGCCAACAGGCTGGCCCGGCATCTGCGCGACCGGGGTGTCCGGCCAGAAACCATCGTAGGCCTTTTGATGCCCCGCTGCATGGAGATGCTGGTGGCCATTCTGGCGGTGGTAAAAGCCGGTGGCGCGTATCTTCCGATTGATCCGCAGTATCCGGCAGACCGCATCGATTATATGCTGAACGACAGTGGGTCAAGGCTTCTTCTGACCGCCGGAAACAAAGCTCCCGGAAGTGGGTACGACGGGGAGTTTCTGGCGGTAGACCAGGGAGATGTTCTGGCGGCAGACGAGGGGGATGAAAACAATCTTCCTGCGGTTAACGCACCGGAAGATCTCTTGTACGTGATTTACACTTCAGGGTCCACAGGAAGACCCAAAGGAGCCATGATTGAACACCGCAATGTGGTCCGTCTTCTGTTCAATGACCGCTTTGCGTTTCGCTTCGGGCCGGAGGATGTCTGGACACTGTTTCACTCGTATTGTTTTGATTTTTCCGTCTGGGAAATGTATGGGGCCTTTCTCAACGGTGGGCTGCTGGTTCTGGTCCCCCGTGAAACAGCACAGGACACAGGACGCTTTCACAGCCTGCTCAGTCAGGAGGGAGTGACCGTCCTCAACCAGACGCCGGCCGCATTTTACAACCTGGTGCATCTGGACGGGCAGAAAGAAAAACGGGAGTTGTCCCTTCGTTACGTGATTTTCGGCGGGGAGGCACTGAAACCGTCCCTGTTAAAGCCCTTTTACCGACGGTATCCCCAAACAGAGTTGATCAACATGTACGGAATTACGGAAACCACGGTTCATGTGACATATTTGAAACTCAGAGAGCAGGATTTGAAAAATGGGATCAGTAATATTGGAAAGCCCATACCGACAACCCGGACCTATGTGGTGGACCGCCATCTGAACCCACTGCCCATCGGGGTTCCAGGGGAGCTCTGTGTCAGCGGTGACGGGGTGGGCAGAGGCTATCTGAACAATCCCCAGCTGACGGCTGAGCGATTCATTGATAGTCCGTTTGAGCCCGGGGAGCGGCTGTACCGATCGGGCGATCTGGTCCGGTTTTTCCCTCAGGGGGATATGGAATATCTTGGCAGAATCGACAATCAGGTGAAGATCCGGGGGCACAGGATTGAACTGGGCGAAATCGAATCCCACCTGCTGGCCTTCGAGGGGATCCGGGAGGCAGTGGTGGTCACCCGGGACGGCGCTCTGGAAACCAAACAGCTGGCTGCGTACTTCGTCGGGGAACGTCTCATTCCGGAAGATGCCGTTCGGAGGTTTTTGGAAGAAATGCTTCCGGAGTACATGATTCCGGTTGTGCTGATCCAGCTGGAAGAGATGCCCATTAACGCCAATGGGAAAGTGGATCGAAAGCGGTTGCCGGCTGCCGAGGATCTGGCCGCTGCAGTTGAGGATATCCGGGTTCCCGAAACGGAGGCCCAGGAGTCCGTAGCCCGGGTCTGGCGGGAAGTTCTTGGCATTGAGACCATCGGCATCCATGACAATTTTTTCCGTCTGGGCGGAGATTCACTGGCGGTGGTGGCCGTGGCCACCCGGCTGGGTACTGATGTTACGTTTGCCGATTTGTATGAACACCCAACCATCTGCTCGCTGGCCGGTGCCCTGGCCCAGAAACGGACCGGGCAGAGGGAGGACCGGTTGCTGATGAGGCTGACGCCTCACGGAGAGCTCTCCCAGGCGATTATCTGTTTTCCTTATGGCGGGGGAAGCGGAACCATCTACCGGGATCTGGCCGATGCGGTATCCAGAAAATCTGCAGAGCACAGTGTCTTCAGTGTCAATCTTCCGGGACACGAGCCGGGAGACTGCCGGGAACTCATTTCCCTGGAAGAAGCGGCGGAGCGGCTGGTGGAGGAGATTCTCCAGCGGGTCCCCGGAAAACTGATTCTTTACGGTCACTGTGTGGGCAATGCGCTGACCCTTGAAACAGCCCGCAGGCTCCTTGAAGCGGGCCGGGAGGTGGAACAGCTGTTTCTGGGTGCCATCCTGCCCCCCGGGAATGCCCGGGTTCTGGGGCGCAACCACGATCCCTGGAAACTGGTTTCCGACCGCAACATTCTGCGGTTTTTAGGGCGGATCGGGCTTCCGCGAATCGATGCCGGCAAGGAGGTTCTGGAGGACATGATCCGGTCTTTCCGGCATGATGTACGCAATTATTATCGTTTTTTCTACGATTACGAAACAAGCAGGGCGGACAAGCTGGCGATCCCAGTGCATTTTGTGGTGGGAGAACATGACCTGATGACCCGTCATTATGGCCGCAAGATCAACCGGTGGGAGCGTTATGCTGACAAGGTTCGCCTGCAGATCATTGACGGAGCGACTCATTATTTCATGAAGACCAATTCAGAAGATCTGGCCCGCATTATCATCAGCCAGGAAGTCTAGGAAGTCCAGGAAATCTGGGAAGTCCAGAAAGAAGGGAGGTGCCCTCTGTGCTGGTTGTGTTTCGTGACCTTGGGTTTCTGGCGATCAATCTGTCGCTTCTGTTCATCGTGTATATTGCTGTGCTGGTGTTGCGGATGAGACGCAAGAGTCAGATTCATTATGCCTTTTTGACCCTGATGGGAACCATTTCCATCTGGGCACTGGGGGCCGTGTTCCTGACCTTTGACTATTTGGCGGGAAGGCCAACCAATCCCCGGATGGTTGAACTGGCGTACGTCGGCCTTATTCTGACGCCGGTGGCGGTCCTGTTTCTCGGTGTGGTCTTTGCCAAAACAAAAATTCGGTTGTCCTGGAAACACGGCTTGTTTCTGGTGGTACCTCTGATCTCTCTGGTCATGTTGTTTACGAACGATCAGCACCAGTTGTTCTACCGGTACATGCGCTTTGAAGATTTGACCAGTGCGCAGGCCCTGGGCAGTTATTTTTTGCTGCATACGGTGTACTCATACTTTTGCATCGTCCTGGGGATGTGGCACCTGGCCTATTTCAGTGTGAAGAATGCCGGGTTTTTTTCCCGGCAGTCTATTCTGATCCTTCTGGGGATTGTCATCTCAACAGGGTACAATGCCCTGCTGACCTTTCAGGTGATAGAAGGATACTTTTATTCAAATGTGATTGCCTTCTTTTTTACGTTTCTGCTGTTCTATTTTGCAATCTTCAAGTACGATTTTCTTAATGTGGTTCCGGTGGCGCTGCAAAAAGTGGTGGACAACATTTCGGACGGATTTCTTGTGCTGGACAAGGAAGGCTATGTCATTGACTACAACCGGACGTTTGCCAGCATCTTTGAACCGGTCCTGAAGGTCCGGCGGCGGGAAAACCTGTCTGACATGGCAGAGAGCATCCGTGAACACGGAGAGATCGCCGCTCTGATGGACCTGTTTGCAGCCGGTGTGGAAAAGGGGGAAGCCAATTCCTTTGAACGGTCGGTGGTGATTGAGGGCAGACAGAAGCATTTTTCGGTCGAAGTGACCCCGATCTTCAACGACCAGGAGGTCTATCTGAGCACCATCGTATTGCTTAAGGACATCACCCAGGTCAAAGAAGCATTGGAAACCATTCAGCGCAACCATGAAATTCTCACAGAGCAGGAACGCCTTGCCTCCCTGGGCCAGCTGATCGGGGGGATTGCCCACAATCTGAAAACCCCGATCATGTCGATTTCCGGCGGAATTGAAGCGCTGACAGATCTCGTTGATGAGTATGAACGGTCTGTTGGTGACGGGACGGTCACAGACGAAGACCACCGGGAGATAGCGGCAGAAATGCACGAGTGGGTTGGGAAAATCCGGCCGCACTGTGCGTACATGTCCGATATCATTTCAACAGTCAAAGGTCAGGCGGCGCAGTTTAATGTGAACAGTCAGATGAGTTTCACCCTTGATGAGCTGATTCGGCGGGTGGATCTTCTGATGAAACATGAGCTCAAACGTTTTCACTGCGAACTGACCACCCATTTCGAAGCCGATCGATATCTGGAAATACATGGTGAAGTGAACAGCCTGGTGCAGATTTTTGACAACCTGATCATCAACGGGATCCATTCGTATGATGGGAAACGGGGTGTCATTGACCTGACTGTTCGCAAAGAGAATGATGGAAACGTTCTGTTTGTGTTCCGGGATTACGGGAAGGGCATTCCCGAGGCAATTCAGCCTAAACTGTTTCGTGAAATGGTCACCACAAAGGGCAAACAGGGAACAGGGCTGGGACTCTACATGTCTCATGCCACGGTCAAAGGGCGTTTCGGAGGTCAAATGTGGTTTGAATCAACAGAGGGAGAAGGGACGGCGTTTTACATGACCATACCACTGAAGGGCAGCACAATCCGGTCGATGCCTGAGGGAAGCGGGCTTGCCCCGGAAGAGCCGAATATGCAATAATTTAGATGTTATTGCCATGGACGGTTGTTCAGGTGATATAATAGGTTTGTGTATCAAATGAACATGTTCGGAGAGGGACAGTGGAAACGCGTCCCGGGGGGAACAGATGAGAAAACGGCGTAAAACAGGGATGACGGGATACAAAATCATCGTGGTGGACGATGAAATCGGGATCATCGAATCGCTGGGTGTGGTCCTGCGGCGAAATGGTTACCAATTTGCCGGAGAGACCGACCCTTTGCGCGCGATCGAGCGGATCCGCGAAGAACATTTTGATCTGCTGGTGCTTGATTATCTGATGCATCCCCTGCATGGCGACGAAGTGGTGGAGGAAATCCGTAAATTCAACAAGGAACTGTACATCCTGCTGCTGACGGGGCACCGGGAACTGGCGCCACCCCTGGAAACCATCCGGGCGCTGGATATTCAGGGATACTGCGAGAAAAGCGATAAGTTTGATCAGCTGATTCTGTTGGTGGAGTCGGGAATCAAGTCAATCTCCATGCTTCAGACCATCAAGAAATTTCAGGAAGGGCTGAACAAAATTCTGCAGGCGGTTCCCAAGATTTATCAGCTGCAGCCACTGGGCAGCATTCTTGAGGAAATCCTGACGGAAATCATGCCGCTGGTGAACAGTGAGCATGCGTTTATTCTGGTGGATGACATCATGGATCTTCGGGCAGAAAGCAACAAGAGTATTTTCAAGGGCATCGGCAAGTACAAGACGCCCATTGACGATTTCATGGAGATGCTGGACCCTGAGATGATTGAGCAGGTGGGGCATGCCCGAATGACCAAGACGGTGGTCCGTTCGCAAAACGGGGTGATTCTACCCCTGAACAATGACTATCTGGAGACCATTGGGGTGATCTACGTCGAAAGCGAAGAAAATGGGCCATCGGCGCTGGAAGAGGGCCTGCAGCTGTTGGAGATCTATGCAAGCCAATCGGCCTCTTCGCTGAGCAATGCGTTTTTGCATTCGCTGGTGAACATGAAAAATGATGAACTCAATAAAACGTACGAACAGCTGAAAGTCCGCTATATGGACACCATTGAGGCGCTCCGCCTTGTGGTTGACGCCAAGGACATTTATACCCGGGGCCATTCGGACAGGGTGTCCTACTACGCAGTGGAAATTGGAAAGGCCATGGAACTTCCGGAAGAGGAACTGGAAACCCTGCGGATCAGTGGGATTTTCCACGATGTGGGAAAAATCGGCACTGCAGACGATATTCTGTCCAAATCGGACACGCTGGACCGATACGAGTTTGAAGAAATCAAGAAGCATCCCCTGAAGGGCGCCCATATCCTGTCGGCTGTCTCCATGTTCAAGGGTGTGGTTCCGATAGTTCAGTGCCACCATGAGCGGATTGATGGAAAGGGATACCCACAGGGACTGTCCGGGGACCAGATCCCCCTGCTGTCAAAAATAATCTCGGTGGCCGACGCGTTTGATGCCATGACCTCAGACCGGCAGTATCGTAGCCGGCTGGACCTTGAAGGTGCAAAACGGCAACTGGAGCTGGGCCGGGACACCCAGTTTGACGGGGAGATTGTTTCGCTGTTTCTCAATCGTTTGGAGGAATACCCCCGCATGCTGGATGAAATGATCCAGCGGGGGTTCGCGGTGGAGGCCCCCTTACTGGGCTGAAGGAAGCAAGAGGGCGTTCAGACATGGATCCATGCCTGAACGCCCCCTTGTTTGTGTGCGGGCAGTGCGATCACCGGTTGTGCAGGCCCTCGACGATTTCCAGACCGGCAGGAGTGCCCCGGCTTTCCAGAATCACACGGTTCTGCCGGTCGGTCAGCCGGAGGGACACGGTACTGTCCAGTGTTTCACGGATCTGGACAGTCATGGAGCCCTCTACGGGGGCGTCGAGAAGTCCCCCTTCCCTGCGGGACGCCTGGAGGCTTAGACGGTGAAACGGTGAGTGCAGCGTGACATCCAGTTGGTCGTCCCGGATGTTCAGCCGGTGAACCCGGGTTCCGTTGTAAGTGGCAAACCGGTACTGGTTGGGTCCGTGCTGCAAAAAGCCAAGGACCCCGGTGAATGCCCCCGGACCCACAGGAACCCGGGCAATGCTTAGCATCAGGCTGGTGTTCTGATGCGGGAAGTTGTTGCACTGAAGCCAAAGATAGCTCCGGGGAAAGGACGTTCCCCAGTCCTTTTCGAGATACCCGGCATCCTGGTCAAAGGGCAGGTCCTGACGGTCGACCCGGACGGTTCCGCTGACCCGGGTGTCCAGATGAATCACCCCGTGGTTGCACTCCATCCGGGGAAACCAGGCAAACGGGCCCATGCTGTTTGGCCAGAACAGATTGTTCCGGACCGGAATCTGATCGGTAAAGTCCAGGGCGCCTTCCACATGGCAATTGGTGTCGCGCAGATGGATCTGCAGACCATCCTTTGTGAACCGGTTGTTTTCGATTGTCACAGAAAAAGGGCTGTCGCTCGCGCGGAACGCCTCCGGTGGAAACCGGAAAACGTGCGGCAGGCAGGATGCAGATCCGATCACCTGAATGAAGCTGTGGGGATCGGTCCCCAGGCTGATGCCCGGAATGAAGGCCAGACTCCGGCCGTCTGCAGTGACGGCCTTGTAGTACCAGCCTTCGAAATAACGTTCTTTGCGGCCCTGGCCCTGGTATACGATTGGTTGAAAGCGGTTGAATGGAAAACGCATAAACCCTCCTTGTTTCTCTTACCATAGCATCCCGGAAAGATCTTGAAAAGAAAAAGATGGAAACGATACAAAAGTAATGCGATTGTTAAAGAAAAAAGGATTTTTTTTTTCAACCGCGAACATAATCATTGTGGAAGCCATTTCGGACACGGGAGGTCATTATGGAAACACAGATTAATGGAACGGTTTTATACAATGCGTTTCTGTCAGGGGCGGCCGAGGTGAAGAAGGCCCGCCAGTATATGAACAGCATCAACATTTTTCCGGTCCCCGACGGGGACACCGGAACCAATCTGGACTCGATGATGCAGTACATCATCGATGAGGCGGCGGCCATGGCGTCACCGAAGGAAACCATGGAGTCCATTGCGGATGCGGCTCTTGTCGGTGCCCGGGGAAACTCGGGGATCATTTTTGCGGAATACATCAATGGCATGAGTCTGGAGATGGATCCGGACCCTGTTTTGTCCGTGGACGGCTTTATCCGGACCATGGAAAAGGCGGTTCCCTACGCCACCAAGGCCATCAGCGATCCGGTGGAGGGGACCATGATCACGGTGATGCAGCAATGGGCGGAAAGCCTGAAAAAAACCATGCATCTTGAAGAGTTCGGTCTGATCCTTGATCAGGCGATGGTGAGTGTCGAAAAAACCCTGGCGCAGACGGCCCGTCTCAACCCGTTCCTGCGGCGGGACAACGTGATTGATTCTGGAGCAAAAGGGTTTGTTTGTTTTCTGGAAGGTTTTGTTGAATACCTCCGAAGCGGTCGTGCTGCGGAGATTCCTGCGGAAGAAACCGGGACTCTGCACTTTGATTTTGTGGACAGCCACGATCACGGCGAGGAGGCTCTGGCCCACCGGTTCTGCACGGAAGCACTCATCGACAGCGACGTCGGGCTCCGGGAGTCGTTCCGCCAGGAACTGGCCCCTTTTGGAGACTCGCTGATCGTTGCAGGGAACAGCCGGAAGACCCGGGTGCATATCCACACCAACGATCCAATGGGACTGATCCGGACCGTCAGTAAGTACGGAACGATTACCCAGCAAAAAATCGACGATATGGTCAGAGAGCACCAGGTGATTCACGCAAGACGGCATTCCATTGCTCTGGTGGTGGATTCTGTGGCGGACATTCCCCCTGAAATGGTGGAGGAGCACCAGATTCATGTCATCCCCCTGCAGGTGATGATTGATGGAAGTGTGTATCTGGACGGTTTGTCCATGAACGCGGAGGGTTACTATGCGATTGCGGACAGCGTCAGGGAACCGCCGACGTCGTCACTGCCCAATGGGAAACACATTGAGTCCACCCTGATGCTGCTGCGGGAATTTTACGATTCAATCATTGTCCTGTCGATTTCCAAAGCTCTGAGCGGGACGTACGGGGCGTTTGAAAAGGTGGTCTCAAAAATGGCAGCGGAGGGTTACCCCGTTGATCTGATCGACACCAGGCTCAATTCCGGGGCCCAGGGGCTGGTCAGCGTCCATGCAGCCCGTCTGATCGCACAGGGCAGGTCACACGATGACATTGTGCAGTCTGTCCGGGACACCGTTGAACGAACCCAAATCTTTGTGAGTGTGTCTTCGCTCAAACCGATGATCCGGTCAGGCCGGATCAATCCCCGGGTCGGCCGGGTGCTGGACGCGCTGAATCTCAAGCCGGTGATTTCCCTGGATGACGAAGGAAAGGGGATCGTCGGGGACAAGGCATTCAGTCTGGCGGGGTCGGAACGAAAAGTGCTGGCAAAGCTGGAAGCGGCACAAAAGAACACCGGTGTGGAAGCATACAACGTGGTTCACGGAAGAGGGGATAGCCGGGTGGACGATGTGGTCCGCCGCTGTGTGGAGATCACCGGAAAGCAGCCGGAATACGTGACCGGGGTGTCAACAGTGATTGCAGTCAACGCCGGGGAAAATACAGTTGCTGTGTCGTATACTGCCGGAAAGGGAGGAAACGTTGATGGGACTGATCACTGAAGTGATTCTTCTGCTCCTGGTCTATTATGTCTTGCTGTTTTTGTTGGGGCAGAAACTTGAAAACAACTCCATTGTGGACATCGGCTGGGGTCTGGGGTTTGTCCTGGTGGCCTGGATCAGTGCCCTGCGTGGAACGAACAGTCCGCCGGCAACGATTATTGTGATCCTGGTGACTCTGTGGGGCCTGCGGTTGTCCTGGCACATCGGGAAGCGAAACATTGGAAAAGGGGAGGACTACCGTTACGTCGAAATGCGTAAAAAGTGGGGCGATCGGTATCCCAGGATCAAGGCGTTTGGGGAAGTCTATCTGCTGCAGGGCGTGCTCCTGATGATCATTGCACTGCCGATCTACATGTCACATGTCTATAGCGCAACCGCGCTGAATATCTGGGGAATGCTGGGGCTGGCGGTCTGGATCGCCGGATTTGTGTTCGAAGCGGTGGGAGATGCCCAGCTACGGACATTTCTGCGCAATCCGGACAACAAAGGAAAAATTATGCGAAGCGGGTTGTGGCGATATACCCGTCACCCGAATTATTTTGGGGAAAGCACCATGTGGTGGGGGATCTATCTGATCAGCCTGAACCTGATGCCCTTTTATGTTGCCCTGGCCAGTCCGCTGGTGATCACCTACCTGCTGGTGTTTGTGTCGGGTGTGCCTCTGACGGAAAAAGCTTTTGAAGGCAACGAGGCGTTTCAGGAATACGCCAGGGTTACCAGCCGGTTTTTTCCCTGGTTTCCCAAAAAGGGAAGCCAATCATGAGAAGGGGAGAAATTCTGTCTTTATCCGGTGCGCTGGTTCTGACAGGGGCCATTGTGTATTCCTTCCTGAAGGGTGACTTTTTGGCAGAAGGGGCTGTGATCACGGAGATGCTTTGGGGGCGGGTCACCCTGATCGACATCTACATCGGGTTTTTCATCATGATCGCCTGGATGCTGTTCCGGGAGCGTTCTGTGGTTGCCAAGGTGCTCTGGACTCTGAGCTTCTTGGTCACCGGAAACGTGGCCATCTGTTTGTATCTTTTTTTGGCATTCCGCCAGAGCCGGGGAGACTGGGCGCGTTTTTTCGGAGGGTCCCGCACCCTCTCATAAAGAGACATGAAGCGAGACAGGACGATACGTAACGATGGCGGCGCAGGCCGCCATTTGTTTGTCCGGTTTCAAGAAGGTGTGAAGATGTGATAAAATTGGGAAGAACGACACAGCAAGACACAATTCTACGAAAACGAAATGACAGGAAGGGCGCATATGAAAAACAAACGATGTTTGATGGTGGGAGTGGTTGCAGCCACGCTGTTGCTGGGAGGGTGTTCGCTCTTGTTTCCAGAGGATCCGGCGATTCTTCCGACACCGGATCGTTCGGACGATCCTCTGGAAGCCAGGTTGGAGGAAGTGTATCCGGAAGGTTACTCGTTCATTGGGCAGAATGGGCAGGATGTCTTGGAGCTTGATCTGAATGGCGACGGGCAAAACCAGAAACTGGCTGCGTTTGTTTCCCGTGTCCAGGGGCACGTTGGTGTGGCGGTGGAAACGCAGACGGATGTGTACGAGCTGGTGGGTTTTTCCATGGACAGCGAAGACACCGGGCTGCGCATCGAGGTGCTTGATCTGCGAGGGGATGGTAGACAGCAGTTTTCCATGCTGTTGACCGAACCGGAGATTTCCGGAGGCAGATATTTGGTGTATGAGTATCGGGAAGGACGACTCAGAAGGGCGCTGTCCACAACAGTGACAGATGTTCAGGTGGTCAGTCTATCCGGAGAACCGGGCAGTGAACTGGTGTTGTTCAGCTCCGTTGGAGACACAAACGGTGAGGTGCGGATCTACCGGGACAGAGGTGAGGGACTGGGTCAGGTGGCGCATCTGACGATTCCTTGGGGACAGGCCATTGATGCCCGGGAGGCTATCCTGCTGGAAGGAAAAACGGGCCTTCTGGTGGAGGTTGCTGCGCCTGGGGACCGGTTCTTTTCCGATGTGCTTGTGTATGATGACGGGTCGTACGATTGGGTCATGAAGACCATTCGGGAGACCTACGGACGTGCAGGAGGGTGGTTTCCTCTGAAACCGGGACGAACAGACAACCATGGACGCACTTTGTTCCCGGTGATCCTGGCAGAGACGGACGTGGGGGCAGCCCGGCCGCTTCTGCAGGTGCAGTGGTCCCGCTGGATGCTTTCTGGCGGCCTGTTGCCTGTGGAGGAAACTTTCGAGCTGGTGCTTAATGAGGAAACTGTCCGCTTCACAGTGCCCGAGCGGTGGCAGGGGCGTCTCCGGATCCAATTGAATGAAGAGCTGGCCGGACGAACGTTGGGCGCAGCGGACGTATATCTGACCGGGGAAGACGAGCCCGTCCATCTGTTTACCTTTGCTGTGGACAGGAGTCTTCCTGAAGGGCTGCAGGACGTTCTACAGGGGGATGAACTGACGATTGGTGTTCGGATTTTCCGGGCCAGAGCGGATTCCGTTCGGGATGGATTCACGGTCGAGCGTCCCTGAGAGAGCTGATACGGCGGTCTTGCTTGGGGGATGTGTGCGGGGAGGTTTCATGGACAGACAGGCGGGAAAAACAACATGGTTGCTGATCCTGTTTCTGCTCAGCGCCGCAACAGTGCTGTTGACCTGGCATGGTTCCGGTGAGGGGGAACCGGCGTCTCCGGAAGCGGTGTTTTCTGAACTGATTTATCCCCGGACCTGGGAGTCCGATGAAATGGCCTCGCGGATGGGGTTTTTCCATTCCGTCTGGGGTATTGTGGAGGGCGTCTATCCGCAGATCGACGGAACGTTGGATGAAGATGATCTGGCATGGAAACAGGTGAAAGCTGTCTATGAACCGGTGGTTTCGGATGAGACACTTCTGGAAACGGGCTTTCTGTTCCGGGTTGAAGAGATGCTTTCTCTATTGGACGATCCGTTGACGGGTCTGGATGCCGGTACGATCGAGGACGTATACATGACGTTGCCGGTGTCAGTCCGTTACGAGGAAGGCAGGCTTTTGTTGGACCGTTACAGTGGGGTTTTACGCAGTGCACCCGATTACGTGGAACTGCTTGAGCGGGGAGACCGGCTGGTGCGCATTGACGCTCTGCTGGCAGAGCCACTGTTCGTCAATCTGCGTGCAGACAGCGGTTATGGGGCGCTGACGGAACGACCGGAACGGTTTGTCCCCCATCTGTTTGCGGTCTACTACGACCGCCGCCTCCGAACCCGGCCGCCACAGCAGTCGTCACTGACATTTGAAAAGCGAAACGGTGTCCGCTACACCATTTGGCTGGATTGGGTGGACGGGCAGGGTTTAAGAGGCTTTGCGGGGGTGCTGATCGAACCCGCCGGTGATGAGGCTTTTCGGGCACAATGGCTTGAGGAGCAAAACATCCTTTTTATCCGGCCCGGGAGGTTCAGTCAGGACCGGATTGCCCAGTGGCAGAGCGCGCTGGCCACACACCCGCAGGCCCGGGGAATGATCCTGGATCTGCGGGGGCAGGATCCCGGACCGGGGTACGCGACGTTTTCTCAGGTGGTGATCGGGACGTTGATCACAGAGGATACGACAACGGGGCGGATCAATCAGCGAAACAGCCCCCTGAAACGGCGTCTTCAGGGGGACGACGAGGCAGGAACCGAGGACTTCTGGTCACTCAGACCGTGGGTGGTCAGACCGGCAGAACAGAGGTTTGATCGTCCGGTGATGGTCCTGACAGACGATGATGTTCTGGTCCCGCCGACAGAGCTGGTTTGGGGACTGTCCCGCCTGGACCAGGTGGTGGTGATTGGACGAAGCTGGTCCGGGGTCCACCGGTCCGGCCGGATTGCAGTAAGCACGCCCTTTTCAGATTGGGGTTTTGGTGTCACAACAGCACTCTGGGAATCGCTGGGTCCGGATGGTCAGGTGGAAACGGCATTCCTGCCGGATGTGTACGTGCCATTGACGGATGCGGAGCTCAGGGGACAGGGGGATCCCGTGATGGAAACGGCTTTGCGCTGGTGGGACGGACAGAGCCCCTGAAAGCACCCTGTCCAGGACCTTCAGGAGATCCAAAGGAGGAAAAGGAGGAAGAAGACATGAAAGACAAGTTGACGGTGGCGGTCCTGCAGATGATGACGGTGGCAGACAAAGAGGAGAACCTGAAGCGTGCCCGGGAGATGCTTTCTGAAGCAGCGATTCTGGGAGCGGATTTGGCGGTTCTGCCCGAAATGTTCAACTGCCCTTATGACATCCGATTTTTTGCAGGTGCGGCCGAAGGGGAATCAGGTCCATCCTGTGAGATGCTGCGGGAAGAAGCCCGGTTTCACAATATGGTGATTGTCGGGGGAAGCATTCCGGAACGGGACGGAGATCTTCTGTACAACACCTCCTTTGTGTTTGACGCAGACGGGAATAGGATTGCCAAATACCGAAAGAAATACCTGTTTGATGTGGAGATCCCGGGCAGTCTGTCTTTCCAGGAATCCCAGGTGATTACTCCGGGAACCGGGAATGTGACGTTTCAGGCCTGCGGCCAGACATTTGGCCTGGCCATTTGCTTTGACATCCGTTTTCCGGAGTATCTGGGCCAGTTGATCCGGCAGGGAGCGAAAGCGCTGATCATTCCGGGCTCATTCAATCATGTGACCGGACCGGTACACTGGGAGCTGTTGGGGCGGACCCGGGCAGTGGACAATGGAGCCTACGTGGTGATGGCTGCTCCGGCCCGCAACCGCCAATCGACCTACCAGGGGTACGGTCATTCCATGGTTTGCGACCCCTGGGGGACGGTGTGTGCAACGGCTGAAGAAGAGGAAGAGCTGGTGGTACACACCCTGGATTTCCGTCGTGTGGATCAGATCCGGGAGGAACTGCCTTTGCTGAAAGCCCGCCGCATCCATGAACCGGTCCTTTGATCCTGTTGCCGGCAAAGACGCCAGGATTCTGATCCTGGGATCTTTTCCGGGCGTCGCGTCTCTGGAAAAACAGCAGTATTACGGTCATGGCAGGAACCAGTTCTGGCCTCTTTTGGCCCAGTTGCTGGATGTGCCTCTCCCGGACGACTATGACCGGCGGCTTGCCATGCTTCTGGCATACAGGATTGCCCTTTGGGACGTTCTGTTCAGTTGCCAGAGGCAGGGCAGTCTGGACGCCCGGATCAGGGATCCAAAGCCCAATGATCTGGAGGGGTTTTTGCGGAAATACCAGGACATCGGGCATGTGTTCCTGAACGGGGCTTCTGCAGAAAAGCTGTTTGAACGGTTTTTCGGTCATCTGACCATTGCCCGGACCCGGCTGCCCTCCACCAGCCCGGCCCATGCGGTGAGCCTGTCGAAGAAAAGGGATGCCTGGCAGGCGGTGCTCCAGCCTCTCAGTCCCCGGAGCAGGGAATGATGAGGGTTGAAGATATCCGACCAAAAAAGTTGGTCTTTAGTTGACAGACGTTGCTGAGGGTCATATAATGAAGAAAATTAATGATGATGGCGATGACGAAGGAAAGTAAGCGGCAATTCGGGTCCAGAGAGAAGACGGGTGGTGTGAGTCTTTCCCGATGTCCGGCTGAAGTGCTCTTCCAAGCCGCGCACCGAACGGTTTCCAGTAGGCTGCGCCGGGTTCTCCCGTTACAGAGACGATGGCCTCGGGGCCATCGGTGAGTGCGCCTGGCGAACTGGAGTGGGACCGCGGAGTTTTCTTCGTCTCTGGATAGAGAGGAAGAATTTTTTGTGTCTGGAGGAATAGCGATGGAACGTACCGTATGGGATCTGGTGGGCAACACCCCGGTGGTCAGATTGAAGCATCTGACCGATGAGTCCATGGCTCAGGTCTATGTGAAACTGGAAAAATACAATCCCGGAGGGAGCGTCAAAGACCGGGCGGTCCTGGGAATGATTGAGCATGCAGAACACAGCCGGCAACTGGCGGCGGGAGGAACGCTGATTGAGCCGACCAGTGGAAACACGGGGATTGCCCTTGCCCTGATGGGCCGGCTGAAAGGCTACCGGGTTTCCGTGATCATGCCGGACAACATGAGTGTGGAACGCCGGGCCATGATCACCAGTTTTGGGGCCAATCTGGTTCTGACCAAGGGATCTCTTGGGATCAAGGGAGCCATTGATAAGGCCAGACAGATCCTTCAGGAAAATCCCTGTGCCGTGATGCTGTCTCAGTTCGACAACCTGGGCAATACGGAAAGCCATTACCGGACCACCGGCCCGGAAATCGCCCGGCAGCTTCCGGATCTGGACATGTTTGTAGCCGGTGTTGGGACCGGGGGCACCATCAGCGGGGTCGGACGATACCTCAAGGAACAAAACGGACAGATCCGGGTTGTGGCGGTGGAACCGGCAGAATCCCCGGTTCTGTCAGGCGGAGAGCCGGGACCTCACAAAATTCAGGGAATCGGTGCCGGGTTTGTCCCGGACCTGCTGAACATGGCCGTGATCGACGAAGTGATGAGTGTGACCAGTGAAGAGGCCCTGAACACCACCCTGCTGCTGGCCCGCAAGGAAGGATTGTTTCTCGGGTTTTCCTGCGGGGCGGCCATTGCTGCAGCACTGAAAGCGGCCAAGAGACTGGGCAACCGCAGGAAGATCATGGTCCTGGCACCGGACGGCGGGGAAAAATACCTGTCGGACCCACTGTTTCGAGGTGAGATCAATGTTTAGGGGAATCAGAGCGTATTTGGACAACATCCGGGCAAAGGATCCGGCGGCCCGGCATGCACTGGAGATCATCCTGCTCTATCCGTCAGTCTGGGCGACGGTGTCCCACCGGATCGCACATGCACTCTATGGACTCAGGCTGCTTTTTCTGGCCCGGTTGATCAGCCAGCTGACCCGTTTTCTGACAGGCATTGAGATTCATCCGGGAGCGACCATCGGGAAGAATTTTTTCATTGACCATGGCATGGGTGTGGTCATTGGGGAAACCACGATCATTGGCGACAATGTGACCCTGTACCAGGGCGTGACCCTGGGCGGCACCGGCAAGGCCAAGACGGCCCGACATCCCATCCTGGAGGACAACGTGGTGGTGGGCGCCGGGGCCAAAGTGCTGGGGAACATCCGGATTGCTTCGGGAAGCAAGATCGGGGCCGGGGCCATTGTGGTCAAGGACACCACGGAAAACTCAACCTCAGTGGGCCATCCAGCACGGATGATCGAACGAAGACCGGCATCCATCGTGCAGGTGGACGGTCAGCAGGGCATTCGCAGTATCTATAACGACATGGTGATCTGACGCTGACCGCGGTGCCTGAGGGTGCTGCGGTTTTGTCAGTGGGGGAGGTCTTTGCCCACGGAGAGTCTGTGCGGTATAATGAATGAATCAGCCATGGAAAGCAGGGCTGCCCGGAGGAGAAGACAATGGAAGGGTTTAATGCCAACAACCTGATGGAAAACGAATTGAAGCGTGTGGGCCGGCTCGTCGATCAGCCAAGGCTGCTGCTGCACTGCTGTTGTGCGCCCTGTGCCTGTCATGTCCTTGTCCGGCTGGCTCCCTATTTCCGCATCACGGCCTTGTATGAAAACCCCAATATCGAACCTGAAGCGGAATACAACCAAAGGGCAGAGGAATTGGCCCGTTTTCTGAAAGAGTATCCGTTTCCCCAACCGGTGGAATTGGTGGTCGCTCCCTATGACAACGGGACGTTCAGACGCCGGATCGCAGGGTTGGAAAAAGAACCTGAAGGGGGCAGTCGCTGCCGGGAGTGTTTCCTGCTTCGGCTGGGGCGCACAGCGGCTCTGGCCGAACAACAGGGCTACGATTGCTTTACCACCACGCTGAGCACCGGATCCCGAAAGGATGCCCGGGTGCTTCATGAAATTGGCTGTGATCTGGAAAGCGAGACGCTTCGTTATCTTCCTGCGGATTTCAAAAAAAAGGGAGGCGCTCTGGAGGCAGTCCGTCTGTCCCGGGCGTATGGGCTGTACAGGCAGGATTACTGCGGATGTGTGTTTTCAAAAAGAGAAAAGGAAGAAAGGAATAAACGATATGGCGTATAAGCTGCTGCTGTTTGATCTTGACGGGACACTGACCGATTCCCGGGAGGGGATCACCCGTTCCATCCGGGACGCCTTGTCCCGGATGAACCATGAGGTGCCGGATGACCTGACACTGAACCGGTTTATCGGCCCCCCCCTTCAGCGGGCGTTCCAGGAGATTCTCGCCTTTGATGAACGGGAGAGTGCTCTGGCCGTGGACCGTTTCAGAGAGCGCTACTCACGAAAGGGGATCTATGAAAACAAGGTGTATCCGGGAGTCGCCGGTTTGCTGGACCGTTTAAAGGACCAGTACATTCTGACGGTGGCCACAGCCAAACCGGAGAGCAGCGCCCGGGTGGTGTTGGAACACTTCGGCCTGAGCCATTATTTTTCGTTTGTCCGGGGGGCGGCTTTGGATGGAACGAGGATTCACAAAGATGAAATCATCGGAGATGTGCTCCGGCAGTATCCGGAGATTCCAAAAGAGCAGGCCCTGATGATCGGCGACCGGATCCACGACATCGAAGGAGCCCGGAGCAATGGCATTGATGTGGTCGGGGTGAACTATGGGTACGGCGGTGAGGATGAACTGCAACTGGCGGATTTTCGGATAGACCGGCCGGAAGATCTGCTGACACTGCTTGAAGAACAGGATGGCCAACATGAAGAGTGATTTTGAACGATACACACTGGCACCCCAGACCCTGGAAGCCCTGGAAAACGGGGGGATTACCCGGTTTCTTCCGGTGCAGCGGGACACCTGGGAACCAGCCATGGCAGGAGAGCATCTGCTGGTTCAGTCACCCACCGGAACAGGCAAGACCCTGGCCTATCTGCTTCCTGCGCTGTCCCGGATCAATCCGGAGGAGCCGGGGCCGCAGGTGCTCATTGTGCTTCCCACCCGGGAACTGGCGGCCCAGGTCCATGGCGTTCTGGCAGACGTCAAAGGCCCGGGGGTCCGGCAGGGGCTGTTTATCGGCGGAGCCAACAAGGCCCGGCAGCAAGACAAACTTAAAGAGAAACCCCATGTTCTGATTGGTACTCCCGGACGGCTGACCGACGTGCTGGCACAGCCCCGGATCAAGACGGATCGCCTGCGGTTGGTTGTGGTCGATGAGGCGGATAAACTGGCCGATGAGAGGTTCGCCCGGGAAGTGGAGTCTCTGTTGTCCGGACTGCCGGTGGGGCCGCAGTTCCTTCTGTTTTCGGCAACGGTAAGCCGGCAGGCCAGACAGCTGCTGGAAACCCTGAACATCGAAGCCCGGGAAATCGTGATGAGCCGCAAAAAAGTCAATGAACAGATCGAGCACTGGTTCATGATGGCCGAAGATGCCCGGAAGTTTCCCGCCCTTCGGGCACTGGAAAACACCGAGGGCGTTGACCGGGCGCTCATATTCATCACCCGAAACGCCGGTGTGGAGGGGCTTGTCCGCCGTATGCGTGATTATGGGTTTTCTGCAGCAGGCATTCACAGCGGTATGGCGGCACAGGAACGAAAGAAACTGATGCAGCATTTCCGTTCGGGCAAAGTCAGTTATCTGGTGACCACGGACATACTGGCCCGGGGAATGGACGTTCCCGACGTCAAGTACATCATCAATTACGATTTGCCCAAGGATCCGTCGACGTACGTGCACCGGGCAGGACGAACAGCCCGGGCGGGACGCCGGGGCATTGCCGTGACGTTTGTTGAAGAACGAAAAAAATTCGTGATCCGCAAGTTCGAACGAAAACTTGAGATCACGTTTCAGGAAAAAGGGCTCAGCAGCGATGGTACGCTGATCGATGTGGCCTATTAGCGCTCGGACAGGGCCCGGACCATATCCTCAGGCAGGCTGCAGTCGATTCGGATCTGCCCTCCCGTTCGGGGGTCGGGAAAGATCACCTGATGGGCGTGCAGTGCGTGACGATGGATCGCTTCGCGGTGTCCCCCGTAAAGGGTGTCGCCGAGCAGAGGGTGGCCCAGATGGGCCATATGCACGCGGATCTGGTGTGTTCGGCCGGTATCCATCACAAGACGGACGAGACTGTGGTTGCCCTGGTCGCTCAGCACCTGATACCGGGTGACTGCCGGCTTTCCGTCCGGGGCGATCTGTCTCTGGATGCTGCGGGGTTCCACGGGACCAATGGGCGCCCGGATGGTCCCCGCAGGGTGAGCAGGACAGCCGTGAACCAGGGCCAGATAGGTTTTGGTCAGGACCCCGGTGTCAAGCATCCGGCGGTAGGCGCCGGCAGCGTAACGGTTTTTACAGACCAGTACGATTCCTGACGTATTCCGGTCCAGCCGCCCGGCCGGACGGAAGGGGACGCTGATCCCCTGGCCGGCCAAGTGGGCATTGACGGCGTTGGCCAGTGTGCCACTCTGGTGGGCGCGAACCGGGTGAACGGTCATTCCCGCCGGTTTGTCCACGGCCAGATAGTCAACGTTTTCAAAGAGAATGGACAAGGGCAGGGATTCCGGACGTACAGTGGCGGCCTTGTCCACAGGCAGCACAATACGGACCTGGTCACCTGGCAGCGGAAACCGGTTCAGGTAGCCGGTTCTTCCGTTGAGGAAAATCAGGTTCATCGCTTTTAACGTATTCATCAGACGGCGTGACAGGCCCAGCTCCCTGCGCAAAATGGTGCCCAGTGTGGCTCCGCAGTCTTCCTGCCTGATGGTGTAGTCCAGTGTGTTTGGTTCCATAAGATCACCCCAAGTGAGTATAACCGATTCGGAACTGTCTGAAAAGAGGAGGCAAACGGATGAGCAAAATCACATTGAAAATCAACGGCAAAGACTACCAATTCCCCAAAGGCGTCCGCCTGGCGGAACTGGCACGGATGGTTCAGGACCAGTATGAACACCCGATCGTGGTGGCCAAAGTCAACCACCAGTTGCGCAATTGCTGTGATCATCTGCAGGAGGACGGCGAGGTGGAATTTCTGGAAGTGACCAGTCCCATCGGAAACCGCGTTTATCAGCGTTCGCTGACCTTTGTGTTGTCCAAGGCCATTCGGGATGTGTATCCACAGGCCCGTCTCAGCGCAGAGCACTCGATCAGTCACGGGCTGTACTGTCAGCTGAAGAATTTCCGGCACCTGAAGATGGACGATGTGGAACGGATTGAACAGCGGATGCGGGAGCTGGTGGAGGCGGACCTGCCCTTTGTCCGGACCACCATCCCGACGGAAGAAGCAGTTCGAATCTTTGAAGAGCACCAGCATGAAGACCGGGTGATCCTTTTTGAGAGAGAGCGGCAGAAAAGCGAAACATCGATCTACACCCTGGACGGCTATTCGGATTACTATTTCGGGTACATGGTGGCCAGCACCGGCATGCTGCAAACGTTCCAGCTGCGGTACTACATGCCGGGGTTCATCCTCTTGTTTCCGGATGAACAAAACCCGAACATCATGCCGGCATTTGAAGAACAGCCCAAACTGTTTAACATCCTCCGGGAAAGCGACGCGTTTGCCAAGTTCCAGAACGTCCACAACGTGGGCATGCTCAACCGGCACATCCGGGAGGGACGGATCGGAGAAGTGGTCCGGGTGTCGGAGGGACTTCACGAAAAGAAGATCATTGACATTGCCGAACAGATCACCAGAGAGCGGGAGCGTATCCGTTTGATCATGATTGCGGGTCCGTCGTCCTCAGGAAAGACCACATTTGCCAAACGCCTTTCCGTTCAGCTCAAGGTCAACGGAATGGATCCAGTGGCCATTTCACTGGACGATTATTTTGTCAACCGGGAAGAGACGCCGCTGGACGAAGACGGAAAACCGGATTACGAGTCCCTGGAGGCCATCAATGTGGAGCAGTTCAACCGTGATCTGACGTCCCTTCTCCAAGGGGAGGAGGTCGAGTTGCCGGCGTTTGATTTCAAGACAGGGATCAACGCGCCATCCGGTAAGATCACCCGGGTCCGGCATGATCAGCCCATAGTGATTGAGGGCATTCACGGCCTGAACAACCGGCTGACCGAGACCATTCCCCGGTCCCGGAAGTTCTACATATATATCAGCGCTCTGACCCAGTTGAATCTGGACAGCAGCAACCGGATCAAGACCACGGACGCCCGACTGCTTCGGCGGCTGGTCCGGGATGCGAAATTCCGGGGGTATCCGGCGGATGCCACCCTGGGGATGTGGCAGTCTGTGCGCCGGGGAGAAAACAATTACATTTTCCCGTTTCAGGAAAATGCTGATGTAATGTTTAATTCTCACCTGGTTTATGAGCTGTCGGTGCTCAAGCAGTTTGCACAGCCGTTTCTCGAGGCGATTGATGAAGAAGCGCCCCACCATGCGGAAGCCAAGAATCTCCTGAACATTCTGGATTTTTTTGAGCCCATGGATGCACTGGAAGAAATCCCCAACAACTCGCTCATCCGCGAGTTCATTGGCCAGAGCTGTTTTTATCATTTTGAATAGCACAAAGGAGACGACATGGTATTAGGAAGTCATTTGTCCGTAGCAAAAGGATATCCCCAGGCGGCTCAAACAGCGGTTTCCATCGGGGCCAACACGTTTCAATTTTTCACCCGAAATCCCCGGGGCGGCCGGGCCCGGGCTCTGCGGGAGGGAGAAGTGGACCAGCTGAGAAACCTGATGGAAGCGCATGATTTTGGTCCGATTCTGGCCCACGCCCCGTACACCCTGAATCTGGCGGCCACAGTGGAAAAAACCGCTCTTTTTGCCCGCAACACCCTGCGGGAAGATTTGGAACGGGTGGAGTCCCTGCCCTGCAGCCTGTACAACCTGCACCCCGGAAGTCACGTGGGTGAAGGAACGGACGCAGGAATTTCCCGGATCACGGAGATTTTCAATGAGATTGTGACCGGCCGGGAAACCACCACCATATTACTGGAAACCATGTCCGGAAAAGGGTCGGAAGTCGGTGCAACCTTTGGGGAACTGCGCCGGATCATCGACGGCGTGGCGCATCCGGAACGGTTTGGGGTCTGCCTGGATACCTGCCATGTGTACGACAGCGGGTATGACATTAAAAACGATCTGGACGGGGTCCTCGATGAATTGGACCGGGAAGTGGGGCTTAAACGGCTGAAGGCCATTCACCTCAATGACAGTGTATATGGGCTGGGAAGCCGAAAGGACCGGCACGCAGGCATTGGGGAAGGAACGCTGGGGCTGGAGGCCATGGTGAATATCATGAGACATCCGGCACTGAAGGATCTGCCCTTTTTTCTGGAGACGCCTTATGACGATCTGGGACACGGTCGGGAGATCTCTCTGATCCGGGAGGCTCTGGGACATGGATAGGGTCAGGGAAATCATGGCCATTCTGGAGCAGACCTATCCGGATGCACGTACAGAACTTGAGTTTGAGACGCCGTTTCAGCTGTTGGTGGCTACCATGATGGCCGCCCAGTCCACCGATAAACAGGTAAACAAGGTCACCCGTGTTCTGTTTCATGAGTACGGCACCCCGGAGCGGATCGCCGCGCTGTCGGAAGAGGCGTTTGCCAAGATGATCAGCAGTGTGGGCTTGTACCGAAACAAAGGCCGGGCCATTGTGCAGACGTCCCGGATTCTTCTTCAAAAACACGCTGGAGAGGTTCCCGGGACCCGCGAAGAGCTGGAGGCCCTTCCGGGGGTTGGCCGAAAAACAGCCAACGTCGTCCTGTCCAACGCCTTTGGAATCCCGGCTTTTGCTGTGGATACCCACGTGTTCCGGGTGTCCCGCCGGCTGCGACTGGCTGACGGAAGCACACCAATGGCGGTAGAACGGCAGCTGATGGACAGCATCCCCGAAGAGCATTGGGGCTTGATGCACCACCACCTGATTCTGCATGGAAGACGGATCTGTCTGGCCCGCAACCCGAAATGCGTGGATTGTCCGCTGCTGATGTTGTGCGACAGTCCGGCCCGGACAGTCTGAGGCATGATACAGGCAGCAGGCACAACAAGAACAGGTGCAGCAAAAAAACCATGCTCACAAAGGAGCATGGTTTTTTGCGGTCATTGTGTTGTTACTTGCACTGGGGGCAGACCCCGTTGTAATAGACCTGCTTTTGTTCGACCTGGAACCCATCCAGTGATGCATCGTCAAGGTTTAGATCCTGGAAGAAAATGTCATGGATGACCCCGCACTCCCGGCACATAAAGTGACCGTGAACCGTGGTGTCCCCGTCATAACGGACTTCGTTTTCGTTGATCAGGATCGGTTGAACAAGACCCCGCTCCAAAAACAGATGCAGTGTATTGTAAACCGTTGTCCGTGACAAGGTGGGGATTTCTTCCACCAGTTCCTGATAGACGGAGTCTACAGATGGATGATTCTTGTGTTCCATCAGGTATTCATAGATCTTCATCCGGGGAAACGTCGGCTTGATATTGTGTTCGGTCAGACTCTTTGTAACAAATGTATTCATCGCGCCCATCCTTTTTTGTAATGGTTTCATGCTAATCCTATTCCCAAAGGCTGTTTTTGTCAAGAGCTATTCCGAAACGGTCCCCATGCTGGGACGACTCCTGCTTTGCGTCTGTTCCTGTCTGGGGCTCAGGGATGTTCCCACCGGGGATTCCCAGGGCAATGAACGGTGAGGATGCCATGGATATGGCGTCCTCAGGGGTTTCTTCAGACTAAGCGTGCTGTTTCGTGTAATTAAGCAATCCGCCGGCCAGCAGGATGTCAATGAACCGGGGGCTCAGTCCGTGCTTCACCGGGATTTCGCGGTTTTTGGTGACGTTGACCACCAGGATCTTGTTGCCCTCTTTCAGGTCTGTGTGCAGGTTTCGGATGATCAGCAGATCGCCCTGACTGAACTGATCATAATCCCGCTCATCAGCAAACTCCAGGGGAACAATGCCAAAGTTCACCAGATTGGCCCGGTGGATCCGGGCAAAGCTTTTGGCGATGACCGCTTTGACGCCCAGATACATGGGAGCCAGTGCGGCGTGTTCCCGGCTGGAGCCCTGGCCGTAATTGTGCCCCCCGACGATGAAACCGCCGTCTTTCTTGAGGGCCCGCTGGGCGAAATTTTCATTGATGGCCGAAAACACGTACTGTGAAATGGCCGGAATGTTGGACCGAAGCGGGAGTACCTTGGCACCGGCCGGCATGATGTGGTCGGTGGTGATGTTGTCGTCCACTTTGATCAGGACTTCCCCTTCCAGAGATTTGCGCAAAGGTTCTTTGACCGGTAGAGGTTTGATGTTTGGCCCCCGGCGCACAACCACGTCCTCCGGATGGTCGGACGGGGGAATGATCAGTCGGTCATCAATGAGGAATTGTTCCGGCTGTGGAACCTTGATGGGATCTCCCAGGGTCCGGGGATCGGCCAGTGTTCCGGTCAGAGCCGTCGCGGCTGCTGTTTCCGGGCTGGACAGATAGATGTCCGCATCCTTGGTGCCGCTTCGTCCCTTGAAGTTGCGGTTAAAGGTCCGGACGGAAACACCGCCGGAAACCGGAGACTGCCCCATGCCGATACAGGGACCACAGGCAGACTCGAGGATCCGTGCACCGGAAGCGATCAGATCACCAAGGGCGCCGTTGTCGGCCAGCATCTTGTAGACCTGACGGGAACCGGGCGAAATGACCAGGGAAACATCCGGGTGGACCACCTTTCCCTTCAAAACAGTGGCCACCTGCATCAGGTCCGTGTAAGATGAGTTGGTGCAGCTGCCGATGGCCACCTGGTTGACTTTCAGGTCGCTGAAGCTGGCCACCGGGCGGACGGTATCCGGACTGTGTGGACAGGCCACCAGGGGTTCAAGTTTGGACAGGTTGATCTCAATGACGTCATCGTAATGGGCGTCCGTGTCAGCACTGATTTCTGTCCAGTCGCTTTCCCGGCCCTGGGCCTTGAGAAATGTCCGGGTCACCTCGTCGCTGGGGAAAACCGATGTGGTCGCTCCCAGTTCGGCGCCCATATTGGTGATGGTGGCCCGTTCCGGGACGGACAGGGAAGAAGCTCCCGGACCCCCGTATTCAATGATCTTGCCGACGCCTCCTTTGACAGACATGATGTCAAGGACTTTCAAGATGACATCCTTGGCGCTTACCCAGGGAGGCAGCGCCCCGGTCAGGTGCACCTTGACCACCTGAGGGGTGGTCAGGTAGAAGGGGCCGCCGGCCATGGCCACAGCAACATCAAGGCCGCCTGCGCCAATAGCAATCATCCCCAGACCACCACCGGTGGGGGTGTGACTGTCAGAGCCCAGCAGCGTTTTGCCCGGAACGCCAAAACGCTCCAGATGCACCTGGTGACAGATCCCGTTTCCGGGTCTGGAAAAATATATTCCGTGTTTTGCGGCGACGGTCTGCAGGTACAGGTGATCATCCGCGTTTTCAAACCCGGTCTGCAGGGTGTTGTGGTCCACGTAACTGACGGACAGTTCGGTTTTGACCCGGGGCACCTCCATGGCCTCAAACTGCAGATAGGCCATCGTCCCTGTGGCATCCTGGGTCAGGGTCTGGTCGATGCGGATGGCGATTTCGCCTCCCGGCGCCAGCGCGCCTTCCACCAAATGGTTTTCCAGGATCTTATGCACTATATTTTTTCCCATGTTGTGTCCTCCTTGTTCATTCGATCTATCCATAAATCATAGCAGATCGTTTATGTTCCGTAAAGAAGCCCTGATGGCCTCCGAACAGGGGGGCGAGGAGTTAAAGGATGTGTTTTTCACCGGCAGTTTTGGGCGGCAATAAGAAATCTGGGTTAAAATAAGTTATAATTGATTATTGAACTGGAGGAAATTCGATGAACATCGTATTGGTGGAACCTGAGATTCCGGGAAACACAGGGACGATTGCCCGAACCTGCGCGGCCACAAACTGCCGGCTGCATCTGGTCCGCCCCCTGGGGTTTTCCGTCGATGACAAATATCTGAAAAGAGCAGGGCTGGATTACTGGCCCCTGGTGGACATTGCTTATTATGACGGGATTGAGGAAGTGCTGGAAACGCATCGGAGCGGAAGGTTTCACTTTCTGACAACAAAGGCCCGCAAAGCCTATCACCAGGTGGCCTTCGGCCCCGATGATTTTCTGGTGTTCGGGAAGGAAACGAAAGGTCTTCCGGAATCACTTCTGAACGCCCATCAGGAAGAGTGCCTGCGGATTCCCATGGTGGATCTTCCGCAGGCCCGGTCTCTGAATCTGTCCAATTCGGTCTGCATTGTGCTTTATGAAGCGCTCAGGCAGAATGGCTTTAAGGGACTGAGCTGAAAGGGGGAGTTGGATGCTGCGAATGGGTGTATTGTCCGACACGCATATCCCGGTGAGAGCACAGGCCCTGCCAGGGGAAATCTTTTCGCTTTTTGAGGGTCTGGATCTGATCGTACACTGCGGGGACATCAACACCATGGACCTGATCACTGAACTGGAGGCACTGGGTCCGGTTCGGGCGGTCTATGGGAATACGGATCCTTACGACGTGGCCATCAGGCTTCCGCCCAAGCAGATTTTCACGTTCGGCGGGGTTCGTGTGGGGATTTGCCATGGCCATGGGATGGGAACCCCCAGGCAAAATGCCAAACGGCATTTGTCCCGGGCAGCCTGTGGCCTTGTCATTTACGGACACAGCCACTGTCCCGAACATCTGGAAGAAAACGGAACGGTGTATTTCAATCCTGGGTCGGTCTCACATCCGCGCTGTACGGACAACGGGACTGTGGGAATCATTGAGGTGGACGGGGGGATCATCCGCGGACGGGTCATTGAGCTGGAAGGACTATGAAAGGAGATAACCATGAACAAACCATTGATTGCAACAGGAATGACACTGATTGTGGTGGGTGTGTTTTCCCTGCTGGGAGCGTCCGGGGTGCTGGGTGTGACCATGGAAATGCTTTGGCCTTTGTCCATCCTGGTGCCGGGTCTGTATTTCGAAGGTGTGTATTTCGCTAAGAAAGGAAAATTCGATGGTGAAATCCTGATTCCGGCAGCCATGCTGATCACATATTCCGTCTTGTTTCTGGCGGCGGCCTGGAGTGGTTCCAGCCTGATCTTTATCGCCTGGCCGGTGTTTCCCTTGGGAGCAGCACTGGGCTTTTTGCAGGCGCATTATTTTGGACGGAAAAACAGTGTGTATCTGGTGATTGGACAGGCCCTGGGGATTTTCGCCCTGGTGGGGCTGATCTTTGTGGCCACAGGGGTATCCACGGAAGGTGTGGTGTTTCCAATCATTGTGACCATTCTGGGAATGCTGGCCATTTTTCAGGCTGTCTACCGGACCGGAGAATAGGGGAACAATGTGATGGAGCCATCAGGATTTGTACATCTGCATAATCATACCGGCTACAGCCTGCTGGACGGGGCTGCCCGGATTCGCGACCTGGTGGGGGAAGCTGCCCGTCTGAACATGCAGGCCCTGGCCATCACGGATCACGGGACACTTTTTGGCATCGTGGAGTTCTATCAGGAATGTCGCCGGCAGAACGTTCAGCCGATCATCGGCTGTGAAATGTACGTAGCCCGGGATTCGCGGTTCGACAAGCGGGCGAAGATCGATGAACAGCGCCATCATCTGATTTTGCTGTGCAAGAATGAAACCGGTTACCGCAATCTGCTCAAGCTGGTGTCCGCCGGGTGTACCGAGGGATTCTATTATAAACCCCGGGTGGACCTTGAACTGCTGCGGGCCCACAGTGAAGGGCTGGTCTGCACCAGTGCCTGCATTGCCGGGGAGATCCCCCAGTGCCTGCTGGGCGGAGAAGTGGAGCGAGCCCGCCAGTTGGTGGAGACGTACAGGAACATCTTTGGTGAAGATTTCTATCTGGAGCTTCAGGATCACGGCCTCCGGGAAGAAAAAGAGGTGAACCGTCACCTGATCCGGATTGCCCGTGACCTGGACGTGGGCCTGGTGTGTGCCAATGATGTCCATTACGTCCGGCAAAAGGACGCTGCCCACCACGACGCTCTTCTGTGCATCCAGACCGGCCGGGTGCTCGCGGATGAGGAACGGATGCGTTTTCCGAATGACCAGTTCTATCTGAAGTCAGCCGGGGAGATGGAAGCGCTGTTTGGGCATGTTTCCGATGCACTGGACAACACGCTGAAGATTGCAGAAAAATGCCGGTTTGACATGGATTTTGGGGGCTCGTATCTGCCGGACTATGAAGTGCCGGCGGGCGATGATCTGAACAGTTATCTGCGCAAGCTTTGCGAACAGGGACTCCGGGAGCGTTTTGCCCAAGTGACAGACGAGGCTGTTCGCAGACTGGATTATGAACTTGATGTGATCCGGTCCATGGGGTATCCGGGTTATTTTCTGATCGTCTGGGACATGATTCGATTTGCCCGGCACAGGGGCATTTATGTCGGCCCGGGCCGGGGTTCGGCTGCCGGATCCCTGGTGGCCTACGTTTTGCGCATCACAGACATTGATCCGTTGAAACACGATCTTTTGTTTGAACGGTTTCTGAATCCGGAACGGGTGACCATGCCGGATATCGATACGGATTTCTGTTATGAACGCCGGGGCGAAGTGATCCATTACCTGACGGAAAAATACGGGCAGGATCATGTGGCCCAGATTGTGACCTTTGGAACCCTGTCCGCCAGGGCGTCCATCCGGGATGTGGGCCGGGTTATGGACGTGCCGCTTCCCCAGGTGGACAAGATTGCCAAAATGGTTCCCGGTGAACTGAACATCACACTGGACCGGGCCCTGGAAGCCAATCCGGAACTGCGCGGGGCCTATGAATCCGATGACACGATTCGGGAGCTGATTGACACCGCCCGGGCTCTGGAAGGCCTTCCCCGGCATACGTCCACGCACGCGGCCGGCGTGGTGATTGCCCCGGGAGACATTCAGAGGTACGTCCCGGTGTTTTTGGGACAAGACGAGGCCATCACCACCCAGTTCACCATGAATGCTGTGGAGGAAATCGGTCTGTTAAAAATGGATCTTCTGGGTCTGCGCACGCTGACGGTGATCGGAAAAACCCTGGAGAACATCGCGCAGACCAGCGGACAGCGGGTGGATCTGGATGCGGCCGACCCATCCGATCCGGCCACCTACGCACTTCTTGGCCGGGGGGAGACATCCGGGATCTTCCAGCTGGAAAGCGCCGGGATGCAGAGCATTTTGAAGAATCTGAAGCCGGCCTCCCTGGAAGATGTGATTGCGATGGTTGCACTGTACCGTCCCGGACCACTGGGAAGCGGTATGGTGGAGGATTTTGTTGACGGGAAACACGGCCGCAAGAAGGCCCGCTATCTGCATCCGACTCTGGAGCCGATTCTCAGGGATACGTATGGCGTGATTCTCTATCAGGAGCAGGTGATGCGTATTGCCAGTGACCTGGCCGGGTTTACCCTCGGGCAGGCCGATCTCCTGCGCCGGGCCATGGGGAAGAAGAAGAAGGAGATCATTGAAGAGCAGAAAGAAGCGTTTGTCCGGGGGGCTTCCGGCCGGGGGATCGAGCGGCCGGTGGCAGAGGAGATCTACACCCTGATGGCCCATTTCGCCGGCTATGGGTTCAACAAGTCTCATTCGGCAGCCTACGGCCTGATCGCCTTTCGGACAGCTTGGCTTAAAGCACACCACCCGGTGGAGTTCATGGCGGCCATGCTGACATCTGTGATGAGCCAGTCGGAAAAAGTGACCGGCTATATCGCAGAGTGCCGGCGGCTTGGCATTGCGGTTCTGCCCCCGGACGTCAACCAGTCTTTCGGGGATTTCACACCGGTGCCTGAGGGCATCCGGTTTGGGCTGGCCGCTGTCCGCAATGTGGGTCATGGGGCCATCGGGGCCATCATCCGGGCCCGGGAGGAAGGGGGCGTCTTTCGGGATCTGGATGATTTTTGCGAACGGGTTGATCTGCATCAGGTCAACAGGCGGGTAATGGAAAGCCTGGTTCATGGAGGCGCTCTGGATTCTCTGGGGATGCGGCGGTCTCAGATTTTGGCTGTTCTGGACCTGGCGATGGAGAAAGGCATTCGCCGCCAGGAAGAACAGGCCTGCGGACAGGTGTCCCTGTTTGATACGGGAGGACTGGCTGAGGTTCACAAAACGACTGCCCCTGACCTGCCGGAATTTTCCCGGGAAGAAATTCTGACCATGGAAAAAACCTATCTGGGGTTTTATGTGAGCGGCCATCCACTGGACGATTACCGGACGCTTTTGGAACGCCCGGGCATCACGCCGGTCAGCCGTCTGGAAGAAAAGCGGGACGGAGAAATGCTGGCACTTGGAGGCATTGTGACCGGGTTGAAACGTTCGATCACCCGGCGCAATGAAAACATGGCATACCTGACACTGGAAGATCTGACCGGAGATGTGGATGTGCTGGTTTTCCCCAAAACTTATCGCGCGGTAGGGACGCGGCTTGAAAAGGACGCGGTGATCCTGCTGAAGGGCCGGCTGAACAAAGGGGAAGACCGGATGAAGGTCTTTGCCGAGAAAATCCAGTTCGATCTGGAGGGCAGTGCAGACAAGGCGGAGAAAAAAACAGGTGGAAAACAGGATTTGGTCCCCCGGGCGAAGAAGAAGGAAACCGACGTGCAATCACCGGTGAGGCCGGAAGCTCCTCGACAAGCCCCTCGAGAAGACCGTTTAGCACTGGAACAGGATCTGACCGTGACACTCAATGGCCAGGAAGAAATAACGGCGTATCTGCAGGAAACCCGCCGGATTCTGGACGGTTGTAAAGGGGGAAGCGGACGCCTGGTGCTTCTGCTCCCGGACGGACGAAGTGTCCGGGTGGCCGAGGGGATTTGTTGCTCGGGGACGCTGAAGCAGGAACTTGAACAGATTTGGGGCGAAGAGAGAATTGCGTTGATAAAGAGGTGTTGAGTTTGAAAACAGCAGTCTATCCGGGAAGTTTCGATCCCATAACCAACGGGCATCTGGATATTTTGGAGCGTTCACTGGCCATTTTTGACCGGGTCATTCTGGCTGTGGCCGTTGAGACGCAGAAAAAGAACCTTTTCGATCTGGAGGAGCGGATCGAACTGGTCCGGGAAGCGGTCCGGAACTATGAGCGCGTAGACGTGGAGGGATTTGATGGGCTTTTGATGCACTATGTGGTCCGGCGGGAAGCCGGGGCCATCATTCGGGGACTGCGGGCGGTCTCGGATTTCGAGTATGAGTTTCAGCTGTCGCTGATGAATCGAAACCTGAACAGCGACGTGGAAACGGTGTTTCTGATGACTTCCGCGGAAAACACATTTATCAGTTCATCGATGATCCGGCAGGTATCGTCTCTGGGAGGCGAAATCACCGGCCTGGTTCCAGAGCATGTAGAAAGGGCGTTGAAGCGAAAATATGGAATACAGGGAGAATAGGGACATGGAGACCAGGGGTGCGTTCGATTACATTGTGGTTAAAGCGCTGGAAAACGGGGTGACCATCATGGGTCTGACCCGGGGGCGGGACACCAAAAGCCATCATTCCGAAAAGATTGACAAAGGAGAAGTGCTTGTGGCCCAGTTCACGGAATTCACCTCGGCCATTAAAGTGCGGGGCAAGGCCACAGTGTACAGCAGGCATGGGGTCATTGACGCCGAATAGGCATTGGGGGGAACAGGATGTGGCAGGTCGTGTATATCGTTAAAACGGACGAAGAGGCACAACGAATTCAACAAGCGCTGGAGAAAGAGTACATTACGCCGAACATCATTCGCTCGGGCAGGACCTTCCAGATCATGGTCACAGAGTCGGAATTGGATGACGCCAGTGAGGTCATCCGGGAATTCATTGCCCAGAACGGTTAGTCTGACAGGAGGACAGAAAGTGGAAAGAAAAACAAAAATAACATGTACCATTGGACCGGCCAGCGAATCAGAGGAGATTCTCTCCCGCCTGATCGCTGGTGGCATGGATGTGGCCAGGCTGAATTTTTCACATGGCAATCACGAGGAACATCTGAACCGGGTCAGGATGATCCGGAGACTGGCAAAACAGGCCGGGCGCAACGTGGCTATCATGCTGGACACAAAAGGACCGGAAATGCGTACGGGACTTCTCAAGGACAAGACTGTAACTCTTCGGGAGGGTAACCAACTGGTGCTGACAACCCGTCAGGTGCAAGGTGATGAGTCGACACTGTCAGTCAGTTACGAAGGACTCCCGACCGAAGTGTCTGCCGGAGACACCATATTGCTGGATGACGGGCTGATTGCCCTGAATGTATTGGAAACCACCCGGGAGGAGATTCGCTGTGAGGTGTTAAACGGTGGAGAAATTGCCGCCCGGCGGGGGATCAATGTGCCCGGACGGCGGATGAACCTGCCGTTTATTTCGGATAAAGACCGGGAAGACATTGACTTCGCCATGGAACACGAGCTGGATTATGTGGCTTTGTCATTCGTTTATGGACCACAGGATGTTCGCAGTGTCCGCCGGATTATTGATGAGCGTAACAATCCGTTGAAGATTATCGCAAAAATTGAAAATGTCTTTGCGGTGGAAACCATTGAGGACATCGTGGATGTGAGTGACGGCATCATGGTTGCCCGGGGGGATCTGGGCGTTGAAATACCCTTCGAGGAGATTCCGATGATCCAGAAGCGGATTATCCGGATCAGCTATGAACGGGCCAAGCCGGTGATCACAGCTACCCAGATGCTGGACTCCATGATCCGCAACCCCCGTCCGACCCGTGCGGAAGTGACCGATGTGGCCAATGCCATTCTCGATGGAACGGACTCTGTGATGTTGTCCGGAGAATCGGCAGCCGGACTCTATCCGGTCCAGTCCCTGCAGACCATGGTTCGGATTGCCAATGAGACCGAAAAAATTGTCAACTGGCGCAAGGACCGTTACCGAAAAGGAAAGTACCCCACAGACAATCCAATCACCGACAGCATCAGCAAAAGTGCGGTTCGCATGAGCGATAAACTGAACGCCAAAGCGATCGTCGTGCCCAGTTACTCTGGATTCACAGTGCGGATGGTGGCCAAATACCGCCCCCATACGCAGGTCATTGCCGCCATCTGGGACCCGGTAGTCAGGCGGCAGATGGCCCTTCTGCGGGGAGTGACCGTGGTGGATGTGGAATACACAGATGACACGGACCGGACCATCATGATGGCCATTGATGCGGCCCGGAAGGCCGGCCATCTGGCGGAAGGGGACGTGGCCATTGTGACTGCAGGGATCCCCAGCGGACTCAGTGGTAAAACGAACTTGATCAAAGTACACGTTGTATGATAAATTGATCGTAAAAAAAGAATAAAATCGAAGGAACTATTTTACGTAATAGCCAAATAGAAAGCGAGGAACAGACAATGTCCAAATGGCGATGTGTCGTCTGCAATTATGTGTTTGAGGGAGAGGCGCCCCCGGATGGCTGCCCGGTGTGCGATCAGCCGAAGGAAAAATTTGTCAAAGAGGAAGCCAAAGACCGGGCCAAGGATGTGGCCGCCATGAAAAAAGCAACGCGAAAAGTAGAGTATGGTCTGCATGTGATTGCTTCAAAAGATGGGGACAAGCTCAATGGGCAGGTGGCCAATGCTGTGATGCAGGTGACCACCAACCCAACGACGTTTGCCTTGGCGGTACTGAAAGAAAACTACACCGCAGACTGCATTTTGGATTGCGGGCGGTTCACTGTGAATCTTCTCGGACAGGACAACCATAAGCTGGTCCGCCGGTTCGGTTACCGAAGTGGCAGGGAATTTGAGAAATTCAAGGGCATCGAACACGGCATCACGGACACCGGGATGCCCTATCTGACCGGCGGTGTGGGCTGGTTCGAATGTGAGGTTAAGGACGGCTACACCATTGACTGTGACAGCCATTGGCTGTTCGTGGCGGATGTCGTGGACGGAGATGGATTGCGTGATGATGTGAAACCCATGACGTACGCCTATTTCAGGGCAACAAAATAACCTGTTGAAACCATTAATCTAAGCACCCGGAGGAAGCAGATGATCAAAGCAGAACAACAACCATTCATGCTGCCCAACAGAATCGCAGAATTCAGACAGGCGCTGGAAACCAAGCGGCTGGTGCTGGTCCATTCAGCCGGGTTTTTGCTCGATGACCGGATGTTTGATCAGCTTCTGTCCGATCCGGGCATCCGCGTCGCCCAACTGTCCCTGGACGGGACCGAAACGTACGAGACGTTCCAGGATGCATTTATCCGGTTGACTGCGGAGCTGTTTGAGCTCAATAAGATGCCAGAATCCATCACAGGGTTGCTTGATCAGCTGGAGGGGTTGCATAAGTCGAGTATACGGGGTCTGGTGGCCATTCACTGTCGTGAACCACTTGGGTATTTGGGCCCGTTTTCCGGTTTTATCAACGACTGTGTGAATCGTTCCGGTCTTCCGCTGACGCTGTACATTGATGGACCGGTGACCGCAGAACTGTATTTGGGGAATCTGTTGTTGAAAGGCAGCATCGCGGAGTTTTCCTGTGAGAGCTTCTACATGAGCAAGGAAGACGCTGGAAATCTTTTGGAGTACGCCGGGATGAGCCACCGAGAAATCAGCGACGTCTATGATTTTTGCGGCGGAGATCTGGGGGCGATTCTGACGTTTGCCAGCGAAAAGCAGGAAAACCCCTACTACGATCCGGGTCAGACGAAAGAAAAGATTCTGAAGACTGCCCGCAACTTTCTGTTTGAGAAACTGGAGGATGGACAGGGGGAAACGCTGGCTCATTTGAGCGTGTTTGCCCGCTTCAACCTTCAGATGCTGGACGACTATTACGACGGACAGTTTGACGCTCTTCCGGTTTTCCGGTTTTTACGGGCACATGGCGTTGTGGTGTCCGATCAGCAGGGGTATTATTTTCTGCTCCCGTTTGTCCGGGACCTTCTTCAGGAAGAACGGATTGTCCGGAGCAACCGTCAGGACCGGCAGCAGTACGAGAAGCGGGCCATTCAGGCGCTTAAACATGAAGGGAAACTACTGGAAGCAGTGGACCTGGCTGTTTGGGTCAAGGACTCCGGGACCGCACTTCTACTGGCTGAACGGATCGCCTACAAAGCATTCTGTAAAATGGATGTTGTTCAGTTGCGACGGGTGTTTGAGGCGCTTCCGGACTCTTTGTTCGAAGATGAGCCGCTGTATGCCTGCTTGGAGCTGGTCCTTTGCCGGATGGAAGGCGATCTGAACCGGTCTGCAGCCATTGCGGGGTCCTGGGATGATCTGGCGGGTGTCTTACGGCGCAAAGGTTCCCGGTGGAGTGTGTTCGCCCTGTTTTTTTCGGTGATCAGCCTGCTGGACAGTTACCGTTTCCGGGAAGCATCAGAGCAGGTAGACCGGTTTTTACAGGCGGGAGAACTGAACGATCCGCTGCAAAAAGCGTTGGTCGAGGTCATTCGCGCCCAGATTCTTCTGTTGCAAGGAGATGGGGCCGGTGCGGAACGCTTCTATCATCGCAATGCCCGGATTCTGGAAGCAGGGTATGACGGCGACTTCTGGAACATGCTCCTCCTGTCGCTTCTGGGGCAGGTTCCCCTGCATTACATGCGTGACAGCCGGCAATCCGTCCGGAGTCTGGAAGACTCTGCGCGGAAGGCCATGAAGCGTGGGGACCAGACGGGGTATATCTGGTACAAAAGCACGGCACTGATGATTCGGTTGTCGATGGGCGAAAAACGAATAAGCTGCCGGGATACAGAGGATTTTCTGGTTTGGCTGGAAGCAATGGGTGAACAAAGTGGTCCTGGAGCAGGGGGCTTGTTTTTGGGCGCGCTTTACCGCAGCTGGGCGGGAGAGCGACCGGAGGCTCTTCGTTATCTGCATGAGACCATCTACCAGAGCAATCGCTCAGGAAACACGGTGCTGGCCCACCGGGCGCTTCTGCAGATGGCCCGTGTTCTGCGGGAAGAAGGAGACATGGCGGGCGCAGCAAAGATCCTGGATGATCTGGAGAACATCACCGATTATGGGCAGTCGCCGGTCAACCGTTCCGGGATCCTTCTGGAACGGGCAAGGCAGGCGGAGCTGGAAGGCGAACCGCTGAAATCATATGACCTCTACTCGGAGGCCGTTGCCCTTAATAAGCAGATTGGTTATTATGCGGGGCGGGTGAACGCCATGCTGGAAAAGTGTCGTTCCATGCACGCAGGGCGCTATCCGGCAGAGGAGATCACGGGGCTGTTCCAGGATGTCCTCAAGGTCGCCAAAACCTACGACTGTGTCTATCTGATTGAGAGAGAGCGGCAGACCTATGCGCAATTGTACCGCTACGTAACTGAACAGGGCGTGGATGATCCTATGCTCGGTGTGATTCAGGACCCGGATGCAGTTGCGGACACGCCGGTCCAGATCCGGCTGTTCGGGGAGTTTCAGGTCTCCGGTCCGGGGGGGACTCTTCTCGAGGAAGACTGGCCAACCCGGAAAGTCCGGGGGTTGCTTCACTATCTGTTGATTCATCAGGAGGAGCGGGTGGCCCGAGAGCGACTGGCCGAGCTGTTCTGGCCGGATGTGGATGATCAGGCCCAGGCATCGTCGAATCTGCGGGTTGCACTGAGTCTGCTGGGCAAGACATTGAAAAAAGTCGGTCTGGGGGAGATGCTTCACCGGAACCGGCAGAAGGCGTGGATTGAACTGCCGGAGGGAACACGGGTCGACGTTTATGAAGCGCAGGGCCATCTGGAACAGGGAAGAAAACACTTGCGGTCCAAGGAATTTGCGCTCGGAGAAGAGGCGTTTCGGCAGGCCCTGGATATACTGGAACAGCCTTATCTTGAAACCCAGACCAAAGAACGCTGGGCGCAGGAAGAACGGTCGCGGATGCACAAAAAGAGAGACCGGACCATCTATCTGTTGCTGAAGATTTCCCTGATGGAGAACAAAATGGCCAAGGCGGAGAAATACTGCCATATGCTTCTGGGATACGACCGATATCGGGAAGATGTGCACGTGACCCTGGTGGGGATTCTCAAAAAACAGGGCCGGACGGGAGAAGCGTTGCAAACCTACAAGAACTATCGTCGAATTCTCAAAGAGGAACTGAAAGTCAAACCGTCGGCCCGGATCGTTAAGCTGGCTGCGGAAATGGCAGAGCTGGGTATTTAGTCCCTGCTCTGCCTGCTTATTATATACGTCAATTGTTCTTTTTGGCGGTTTTCGGGTAAACTATGTGAAGTGGTGCGGCAAGCTGGTGCCACAATAAAACTAACAACAAAGGTGTGATGTAAAGAATGAGAAAATTTAAATGGGCCGTTTTGTGGGCCGTTTTGCTGGTCCTGCTTACGGCGACAACAGCCTGGGCGGTTGAAATGCCGGTAACACTGAGGGTCAATGACACCAACATTTCCACGGATGTGCACAGTTTCATCGAGGAAGGCCGGACCTACGTGCCGATCCGGTTTACCTCAATGGCATTGAACGCACTGCAAGTGCATTGGGATTTTGATACGGAGATTGCACTGATCCGCTTTTGCGAGGAAACGGAACTCCGGATTGATGTGCCTGCGGGCCGCATGTATAAAAATGGGTTTCCCTATTCGGCTGAAGGGTCGGTGCTTTTCAGGGACAATCGGTTGTTTGTTCCCTTGAGAGACATGGCAACACTGGCCGGCGCATCGCTGGGCTGGGATAACCGGCATTACATTGTAGATTTGTACAAAGAGGGGATTGAGGTCCCTGAAGAGATGATCGCAGACCCGATCGATCAGAAACAGTGGCTCTGGTTGAGCCGGATCGTGGAAGTGGAGACTGGCGGGACCGATCTGAACGCCAAACTGGCCGTCGCCAACGTGGTCCTTAACCGGGTCAACAGCAGCCGGTTTCCCAATACCGTTCACGATGTGATTTTTGAAGTCAACACCCACGTGCAGTTTCCGCCGGCCCACCGGGACAGTTTTCGAAACCTGGACCCAAGCCGGTCCAGCTGGCAGGCCGCCAAAGCAGCGATGCACGGCCAGAACAACATCGGTGACGCATTGTTCTTCAACAACCGGCCCTGGAGCCATATCAGCCACCGGTTCATTGAACGCATTGGCGGCAATTACTTTTACAGATAAGCAAGGAAGCCCCTCTCTTCAGGAAAGAGAGGGGATTTTTTATGGGGTTGTTGCAATAAAAATAGTGGTTGAAATTTAGTATTATTATATTGACAGTAGTGTGTATTACACAGTATAATTGAATTGGAACAGGAGACCAAAGAAACAAGGAAAGCAGGTGTGCCGATGGGAAACAAGGAAAAGATTCTGGAGAGTTTTTCCGGTGAACTCAGGCGGGGAACGCTTGTCCTCAGCGTGCTCAGTCAGCTGAAGCAACCGGCATACGGATATACGCTGGTTCAGCAAATGAAACAGAAGGGGCTTGAAATCGAACAGAACACCCTTTATCCGTTGTTGCGGCGTTTGGAAAAGCAGGACATTCTGGACAGTTTCTGGAAACTTGAAGACGGCCGTCAGAGACGGTATTACAAGCTCAGTGCATTTGGCGGGGAGGTCCTGGAGGAGCTGGCGAAAGAATGGACCCGGACGGTCCAGACGGTGGGAGAACTGCTTGAAAAGGAGGGATTGGATCATGGAACTGATTGATCGGTATGTGGCTGCAGTCGGTCGGAAAATCTGGAGCCGGGACCGGGCGGATATTGAGCGGGAATTGCGGTCGGTGCTGCAGGATCAGGTGGACGAGAGGGGCGGTCCGAAGAACCTTGCAGCAGATGACGTGGAGCGCCTGTTGAAGGAATACGGGAGTCCGGCGGAAGTGGCCGCACGCTATTATCCGGAGGATCAGCGGCTGATCGGGCCGGTGCTGTTTCCCGTGTATCTGATGGTATTGAAAATTGTGCTGCTGGCGGTGGGGATCGGGATTGCCGTAGCCCGTACCCTGATGCTCTGGGATGGTGGATTTGTGCCACTGGGTCTCTGGTTTACAGGCGTGATCGGTGGAGTGCTGTCAGCCTGGCTGACCTCGTTTGGTTCGGTCACCCTGGTGTTCGCTCTGATTGAGCGGTTTGCGGATCCGCAGGACCTGGAAACCGACCAGAAGGACTGGGATCCGGCGGATCTTCCACCCCTGGTGCAGGAAAACGCCCGTGTGAGCAGACCGGCGGCCGCTGCAAGCCTGCTTTTTCTGGCACTAGCCCTGATAGTCCTGAATCTGTACGGGGAGCATCTGGGACTGTATTACCGGCAACAGGGAGGGGGCTTTGCCTCGGTGTCGTTGTTTGTGTATTCGGCGCTGGCCAGAAATCTCTGGCTTCTGAATGTGATCCTGATCGCGTCGGCAGCCCGGACATTGGTCCTTCTGCGTACCGGAATCCAGACGATGATCCTGCGCGGTGTGGGGATGGCCATCACAGTATGTGCCATGTTTCTGGTGGTCAGGTTGTGGTCTGACCGGCCGTTTTTCCAGATCCCGGTGGAACTGCCTCCTGACATCACGCCGGTTCTGGCTCTGTTGGAGTCAATGGCTCCTTTTGTTCTGGGGATTGTTTTCCTGGGACTGGCCGCAGATTTGCTGTCGGACGCCCGTCAGATTTGGATGGGACGACAGCAGGCGAATGAAACTGAGGTTCGATGAAGCGGTGTTTCGGCACACAACAGGCAGACAGGCGATGATGGATGTCACCTGTCTGCTTGTTGTCGAAGGTGCTGAACCATCCTTGGTTTGTCGTGACCGGGCGAATTGACGGACACGAAGGAGTCATGCTCGGATTGATCGGAATGGATTCAGTCATTCGAGGGGGGAGGGCTCAGACAGCAGGTCACAACGAAAGCGTCGTCAGACCGGGAGTCATCTCCGGGCTGGAAATCTGCCCCGACCCGAGGCAAAGATGCATTGGCCCTTATTAAAAAACAGTGAGATAAAAAAAGGCCAAAAAAGCGACATCCTTTGAATTATTTCTTGAAAGATGACCGGTCCTGGACTATAATTATTTGGAAGGTAGCTCAATCTAGGTCGAAAGGCCAGAAAGGTAAAGCCTGAGAATATTGCTGAAGTACGATGCCTTTCTCGTTTAGCGGGAGGGCTTTTTTTTGGGAGGTTTGCGATGTTGAAAGGGAGACACTTAATCGAGCCCTATGATTTTTCGGTGCAGGAGCTGGATGAAATATTTGATCTTGCGGATCAGATGATCGATCGACCCCGAGATTATCTGGATGTGTGTAAGGGCATGGTGATGGCAACGCTGTTTTATGAACCATCCACCCGGACCCGGTTTTCCTTTGAGACGGCCATGCTCCGGCTGGGGGGACAGATCATCGGATTTGATGACCCCAACACCTCATCGGCAGCCAAGGGTGAAACCCTGGCCGACACCATTCGGACGATTGCCGGTTACGCAGACGTTGCGGTGATTCGTCACCCCCGGGAAGGAACCGCCAAGTTGGCGGCCAAATACACAGGGATGCCGGTAATCAATGCCGGAGACGGAGGACATCAGCATCCGACACAGACGCTGACTGATCTTCTGACGATCCGCCATTTCCTGGCAGGTTTTGAAAACAAGACGGTCGGGGTCTGTGGGGACTTGAAATTTGGCCGGACCATCCACTCGCTGGTCCGGGCAATGGCCCGTTACCAGAACACCCGGTTCATCATGATTTCTCCGGACGAGCTGAAGATGCCTTCCTATGTGCTTGATGATCTCATAGACGGGAGCTATCAGGAGACCAGCAATCTGGAAGAAGCCATTGGTGAAGTGGATGTGCTCTACATGTCCCGGGTGCAAAAAGAGAGATTTGTCTCCGAGGAAGAGTACCTGCGCCTGAAGGATTTCTTTATTCTTGACCGGGAAAAAATGAAACTGGCCCGTCGTGACATGATTGTCATGCACCCGCTGCCCCGGGTGAATGAGATTGCCGAAGAAGTGGACAGCGATCCGCGGGCCGTCTACTTTGAGCAGGCCCGGCTGGGCATGTTTGTCCGAATGGCTCTGATCACAAAGCTGTTGGGTGTGTGATGGAGGACATGAACATGATCAATGTATCGAAACTCAAAAGAGGCATCGTCATCGACCATATTGAAGCAAACAAAGGGTATAAAATCTTCAACCAGCTCAAACTGGACCAGTGTGATGACGTGGTGGTACTGATGCGGAACGTTCCCAGTGCCAAAATGGGTCGTAAGGATTTGATCAAGGTGGAGAACGAAATCGACATCGACCTGACGGTTCTGGGGCTGATTGACCCTAATGTAACCATTAATATCATCGAAAACGGGGAGCGGGCAGACAAAATCAAGTTGTCTCTGCCGGAGACGGTCCGGGGAATTCTGACGTGCAAAAATCCCCGCTGCATTACCAATCATGAGAAAGTGGGTGAAGTGGAGTTCACTCTGGTGGATCCGGACAAAAAACAGTACAGATGTGAGTATTGCGACGCCAGAACGTCCCTTTAAACACAAAGGACAGTTTGTTTGACGGCCGGTGGACCAGGCTGAAACCCGTTACAGGGCCGGCAGACGCCGGCCCTGTGTTATAATGGTTGAAAAGCGGTTTCAGGAGGAAGTTTTGAAGGCATCTGACAGACTTGTGTTTCGGGAACTGACCCCGGAAGACCTTCCCCGGCTCAGAATGGTGTTCGGTGATCCGGAGATCATGATGTATTCAGTCGACGGGGTTAAATCGGACATCAAAATATTGGATTTTGTCGAGGAAAGCCGGATCCGCTACCCGGAAGGCGAGGGGCAGTGGGGCCTTTTTCTGAAAGAAACCGGGGATTTTGTGGGTGTGGCCGGGTTCTTCGATTTTTATTATGAAGAGGAGATGGCGCTGGAGATCAGTTACCGGATCCGCAAACCGTACTGGGGAAGAGGGCTGGCCACGGAGGCGGCGACGCATCTGGTGCGTCACGCACTGGAACGGCTGGGCAGACCCCGGGTGTATGGCATTGTGGATCAGCGAAACGAAGCCTCCCGCCGGGTACTGCAAAAAGCCGGTATGTCTTTGATCGACAGATACGACTATCACGGACGGCAAACCGATCTCTACAGGATTGAGGCTGTGCAGGCTGAACGAGACAAGGAGGAAGAGAAGTGACGGCGACGAAAGAACCGGTGAATATATATTTTATCACAGGATTTTTGGGGTCCGGGAAGACCACCTTTCTGAACCATATCCTGACCATGCTTCCGGCAGAGAAGATCGGACTGATCATCAATGAGTTCGGCCAGTTGGGGGTGGACGGCGAGGCGGTGGACACCGGGGGGCGAATTCCCATCCGGGAAATCAACAACGGGCAGGTGTTCTGCGGTTGTGTGTCGGGCAGTTTTGTGGAGACAATCTGCGAGTACCTGCGGCTTCCGATTCGTCACCTGATTGTCGAGACATCCGGAATGGCCAATCCACACAACATCGCGACCATTCTGGAGGCGGTGGCACGAAAAGCCGAAGAGCCTTATGAATACAGAGGCATGATCTGTGTGGCTGATGCCACCCGGACACTTGAACTGGCGGAAGCGGTCAATGCGGTCCGCGAACAGTTGGCGAAAAGCGAATACGTGATCGTGAACAAGGTCGATCTTGTGGACAGTTTGCGATTGGATCAGGTGATGGAAGGCCTGCGCCAGCTCAATCCGGATGCAGCATTCTGGGCAACGGAATTTGGCCGGATCACAGAAGATCAGCTGTTGTCTTTTCTCAATGGAAAGGCCCGGGCATTCACCCGGGAGGTGGAGCGTCTGGAAACGGAGTTCGTCCGGCCGCTGAATTACCTGCTGGAAACCCGGGAACCTGTGAAACTGGACGCTCTTCTGGGTTTTGTCCACAGCGCCCTAGACGTGTGCTACCGGATCAAGGGTTATGCGTCCACTGGCGAGGGGACGGTTTTGGTCAATGGGGTGGGTGATCAGGTGCAGACTCGGCCGGTTGGCCGGGAGAGTGCCGGGGTGGAACTGATTCTCATCTCTTCCGAAGGGGATATTGGGGAGCGGTTAAACGGCCTTTGGGAAGAACGGTTGGATGTGGCGGTACAGATTCAAGAAAAGGGAAGAGAGTACTGGGACTGAGCGAAGCGCGCTTCAGTTCTGCTTAAGTTAAGCCGGCGACTACTGGTGAGCCACCAGAAGTCGCCGGCTTTGTTGGAGTGTCTTTCAGTGTTGTTGTTCCATCCGGTGCAGCAACTGGGCATTGATGGCCACCACCACGGTGCTCAGGGTCATGAAGATGGCTCCCACAGCCGGGGAGAGGAGAATTCCCAGGGGATAAAAGACACCGGCCGCAATCGGGATGGCCACCAGATTGTAGCCCGTGGCCCAAATCAGGTTCTGGATCATTTTCCGGTAGGTGGACCGGCCAAACCGGATCATCTTCACCACGTCAGCCGGGTTGCTGTCGACCAGCAGAATGTCCGCGGTTTCTGCCGCCACATCTGTGCCAGAGCCGATGGCAATGCCGATGTCCGCAGCGGCCAAGGCAGGAGCGTCATTGACGCCGTCCCCGGTCATGGCCACCACCTGTCCGTCTGCCTGAAGTTCGCGGATTTTCTCCTGTTTTTCATGAGGCAGGACACCGGAAAAATAGCCGTCCAGTCCGAGAGTGTCGGACACGTCCCTGGCCACCTGATCATTGTCTCCGGTGAGCATCCAGCACTGAATCCCCATGTCCTGCAGTGTGCTGACGGCTTCCGCAGAAGTGTCCCGGACCCGGTCGGACAGGCTCAGTGCTCCCAGGACCTCGTCCTCTTCCAGAACAAAAACGGTTGTCCCGGACAGCGTTTCACTCTCCAGCGGGTTGTCCAGACCCTCGTCTGCCAGGGCTTTCGGGCTGAGAATCCGGACGGTTTTTCCGTCCACAGAACCCCGGACGCCCTTGCCCTTGATGGCCTCAAATCCGGATGCTTCCGGCAGGCTCAACTCCCGCTCTTCCACAGTCCGCAGAATGCCCTGGGCGATCGGGTGTTCCGACCGGGACTCCAGGGCGCCGGCCAGAAGCAGCAGTTGCTCTTCAGACGTTTCTCCGACCGGGTGGATCTCGGTGACCTGAAACCGGCCCTCTGTGAGGGTCCCGGTTTTGTCAAAGACCACGGTGGTGATCCGCCGGGCGCTTTCAAACGCTGTCCTGTTTTTAATGAGCAGTCCGTTGCGGGCGGATACGGTGGTCGAGACGGCGGCCACCAGAGGGATGGCCAGTCCCAGAGCGTGGGGACAGGTAATGACCATGACGGTGGCCATCCGTTCAATGGAAAAGGCCAGGGAAAAACCGGCCAGAAGCCAGCCGATCAGAGTCGCCGTTCCCACGGAGATGGCCGTCAGGGTGAGCCAGTAGGCCGCCCGGTCGGCAAGGCGCTGGGTTTTGGATTTGGCGCTTTGGGCTTCCCGGACCAGGGTGACCACCTTGGACAGGTAGGAACCGTCCCCGCTGGCATCGATGCTGATCTGCAGAGAGCCGGACCCGTTGACCGAACCGGCAACCACCTGATCGCCAGTCGATTTCTCAACGGGAACTGACTCGCCGGTGAGCATGGATTCGTCGATTGTGCTGGTTCCTTCCGTGATGGTTCCGTCTGCGGGAATTTTCTCACCGGGTTTCACCAGAACCAGATCGTCTTTGTTCAGTTCGCTGACTGCCACATCCCGGGCCTTGCCGTCCTCGAGAAGATGAGCGTTGTCCGGGATCAGGGCGGACAACGCCTGCAGGGATTTTGACGTCCCGATCACGGCTCGCATTTCTATCCAGTGGCCCAGAAGCATGATGTCCACCAGGGTGGCCAGCTCCCAGAAAAACAGCTCCCCTTCCAGGCCAAAAACGACAGCAGAGCTGTACAGCCAGGCCACAGAGATGGCCAGCGCGATCAGGGTCATCATGCCGGGAGAACGCTCTTTCAGTTCATCGACCAGACCCTTGAGAAAAGGCCAGCCTCCATAGAGATACACGATGGTCGACAGACCGAAAAGCACCCACATGTCTCCGGAAAAAGCCAAGCGAAACCCCAGCCAGTCGCCGATCATGGGCGACAGCGCCAGGATGGGCACGGTCAGCACCAGGCTGACCCAGAACCGTTTTTTGAAGTCCTTCATCATATGGCGATGGTGAGCCGTATGGTCGTGGGAGGAGTGCCTGCCGCTGTGGTTCTGGTGTTCGCTGTGTCCGTGCTCCGAGTGGTCTTCGTGGTGTTTTGTCGGTCGATCGTGTTCGGACATGGTCGTTCTCCTTTCTCTCTGCTTTATTGCGTTTATTGTAACATGAAGGAGCCGTCTCACGGAAAATCGGGGCCTTTCCGGGAACGGAAAGGCCCCGAAGATTGGTGGCCAGCTAAATTATGCCCTGGGCTTTCATGGCTTCAGCTACGGCCAGAAATCCTGCGATGTTGGCGCCGGCAGCCAAGTTGCCTTCCTGGTCGTACTCCTGGGCGGTGGCGGCGCATTTGGCGTAGATGTTATTCATGATGTCCTTAAGTTTCGTGTCCACCCGTTCAAAGGACCAGGGAATGGTGATCTGACTGTTCTGTGACATTTCAAGGGCGGAAACCGCCACCCCGCCGGCGTTGGCCGCTTTGGCAGGCGCGAAAAGCACGCCGGATTTCTGCAGAACGTCGATGGCCCTGGGTGTGCAGGGCATGTTGGCCCCTTCGCCCACCGCGAGGACACCGTTATCCACCAGTTTTCGGGCGGCCACGTCATCCAGCTCGTTTTCCGTGGCGCAGGGAAGGGCGATGTCGCAGGGGATGGACCAGATGTCCCGGTGATTGGTTTCACACTGCACATCCGGATGGTCGTCCCGGTAGGCACTGATCCGCTGTCGCCGGTCTTCTTTAATGGATCGGACCAGCGTGCAGTCCAGACCCCGGTCGTCATAGAGATAAGAGGATGAATCGGAAAAGGCGATCACAATCCCGCCGAGTTCCTGGACTTTTTGAGCGGCGTAGAGTGCCACATTGCCGGATCCGGAGATCACCACCCGTTTGTCCGCAAAGGTTTCTCCCTGGCTGCGAAGCATTTCGTTGACAAAATACACCAGTCCGTATCCGGTGGCTTCCTTGCGGACCAGGGAGCCGCCATAGGACAGGCCTTTGCCGGTGATGGCTCCCTCATAGGTGTTTTTGATTCGCTTGTATTGCCCGAACATGTATCCGATCTCCCGCTGGCCGACCCCGATGTCTCCGGCCGGAACGTCGCTTTCCGGGGAAATGTGCCGAAACAGTTCGGTCATGAACGACTGGCAAAACCGCATGATCTCCCCATCCGAGCGGCCTTCCGGGTTGAAGTCGGAGCCGCCTTTGCCGCCACCGATGGGCAGTCCGGTCAGGGCATTTTTGAAGATCTGCTCAAAGCCCAGAAATTTGATGATTCCCAGATTGACGGAAGGGTGAAACCGCAGTCCGCCTTTGTAGGGTCCCAGGCTGGAGTTGAACTGTACTCTAAACCCCCGGTTGACTCTTGTGCGGCCGGTATCGTCCACCCAGGGGATCCGGAAGATCAGCTGGCGTTCCGGTTCAACCAGCCGTTCAAGAATCCCCAGTTCCTGGTATTCAGGGTGACGTTCGATCACCGGCTCCAGAGCCAGCAGGACTTCACGGACCGATTGATGGAACTCCGGTTCATTGGGGCTTCGTTGGATCACGTCATCCAGGACGGTTTCAAGGTATTGCATGTGTGTTCACGCCTTTCTTCGGAAGAGTCCGTTTGCTATAATGAATGATGAATTTACAGACTCATTATACCGGAAGGAGGGCGTTGCGCAAAGTGGACCTGGGACAGGCGGCAAGACGGGGAGGAAACGGGGAGAAAAGCGAGCTTCCGGGAGCGAAAACAGGGGAGCCGAAGTGCTTGTCGGGAACAGATCGATCGAAAAAAAAGGTTTCCTATTAAATTTCGCGTTAATTTATTAAATCCTATTGAATTTTTCGCTGTGTAGATATATAGTAAAACATAGTGATGGAATCGATTAAATATAGTGTAGGAGGCTAAGAAATGATAGACTTGAGCAAAAAAGAAGCGGCTCTGGCAATGAACATTGAAAGAGCCAAAAAGAACAAGATCCTGCTGCCCACGTATGCCCAGATGAAGGACCCTTCCAAGGTTCCGGCCAAGATTCAGGAAAAACTGAAGAGCATTGGTCTGTGGGACATGGATTCTCTGAATCTGTTCCGGGTCACCTGGAAAAACGAGCCCAACCTTGAGGGAGGCGGTTTTCAGGATGTACCCAACTACGTGGAAATTCCCAGCGTGATCAGCGGTGTGGACGCCAGAATTCTGGCGATGTCCGGAAGATACTTCCCAACCGGCGCGCACAAAGTGGGTCCCAGCCTGTCCTGTCTGCTGCCCCGTCTGGTTACCGGACAGTTTGACGCCACCTACAACTCCGCAGTGTGGCCTTCCACAGGCAACTACTGCCGTGGCGGCGCATTCAACTCGTCTCTGCTGGCCTGCGATGCTGTCGCCGTTCTTCCGGAGGAAATGAGTGCTGAGCGTTACGAGTGGCTCCAGGAGGTTGCCGGAGAAGTCATCAAGACTCCAGGCGGTGAGAGTGACGTTAAAGCAATCTACGACAAGACATGGGAACTGATCGACACCAGAGAAAATGTGATTGTGTTCAACCAGTTTGGTGAAATGGCCAACCCCACATGGCACTACAATGTGACCGGAAGCGCTCTTGTTGATATGCTCAAAGACGCCATGAAGCCTGGTCAGAGAGTGGCCGGGACCTGTGTGACGTCCGGATCCGGCGGAACGATTTCCGCGGCCGACTATGTGAAGTCTCAGTTCCAGGGAGCCAAAGTGGCTGTCGGTGAAGCGACTCAGTGCCCGACGCTGTTCAACAACGGATTTGGTTACCACAGAATCGAAGGCATCGGCGACAAGCACATCCCCTGGGTACACAACGTCAAGAACACCGACATGGTGATTGCCATTGACGACAACGATGCACTGGAAATGATTCGCTTCTTCAACAACGAAGCTGGACAGGAATACATGAGACAAAACGGTGTGGACGAAGAGACCATTGAAAAGTTGAAGTGGGTCGGCATTTCCGGCGCCGCCAACATTCTGATGGCCATCAAGTTCGCGAAGTACTATGAGCTGACCGGTGACGATCTGGTGGCCACCGTACTGACCGACTCCATTGACATGTACCAGTCCAGACTGGAACAGCAAAGAACTGAACTGGGTCGTGCATACAATGCAACGGACGCTGCAGTGGATCACGCCAAGGTCCTGCTGGCACAGAAGACGGACTACCTGCTGGAACTGTCTTACAATGACAGAAAGCGGATTCACAACCTGAAGTACTACACCTGGATCGAGCAGCAAGGAAAAGAGCTGGACGATCTGAACGCTCAGTGGTATGACGCCGAGAATTACTGGGGCGAAGTGTATGGCCTGGCCGACAGACTGGACCCAATGATCGAAGAGTTCAACGCGGCAACCGGCGTACTGGACGAAATCTAAACCTATAAAAGCAAGAGAGTTCCGTCAGGGACTCTCTTTTTTTAAATGAAGACCCTGTGCTTATCCGCTTGCAAGCGGATGCACAGGGTCTTCTGCAGGTTCAGGTGATCTGGTTTTGCCACCGGATGGCGTCGAGATAGAGTGTTGGCAGATCATAACGGGCCAGAAACCGGTTGTAGTTCGGGTCATCCGACTGCAACACACCCTGTTCGTAGGCCAGGACATGGTCCAGCAGTTGCCGCAGGGGAACAGAGTGTCCCAGAAGGGCCTCCTGGAGATCCGTTGTCAGAGGCAGCTCCTGAAGAGCATCTTTCATGGGGCGGTCCAGGATGATGTCCAGGGAGGAGAACATCCCCAGCATAAATGACTCCGAAGGCTGTGATGGAGAACCGGGTTTTGAGGCGATCAGTTCAAGGACCCGGGCCCGGACGATGCTGGTCCGGATCAGCTCATTGAGTTCAGGTGTTTTGAGGTCCTGAAGAAGCATCAGGTGGACCCATTTGGTCATTTCACTGATGCCCAGCCAGGCCAGAGCCTGTTGAACCGACCGGATTTTACTGGCTGGAGAAAAGTATGTCGAATTGGCCAGCTTCAGCAGTTTGTACGTCAGGGCGAAGTCCTGGCCGATTATGTCGGCGATCCTTGGGTAGCGGGGATCGGAAGACTGCAGTTCCTGCAGTACACTCAAAAGGCTGGTGTTCAGTTCCCGGATGGTTTTTTGGCTGTGCAAAATGGGCCTGCTGAAAAAATACCCCTGAAAATAGTGGTAGCCCAGGTCCCGGGCGGTTTCATATTCTTCCCGGGTTTCAATTTTTTCCGCCAAAAACTGAAGCCGGGGGTAGTGGCGCCTGAAGTTGGTCAGCAGCAGTTTGTGCTGGTTGGGGGTGTACGCCTGGTATTCAATCTTGATCAGATCGGCCAGGGCGATCAGCGGCTCAAAACGGGGGTGAAACACGAAATCATCCAACGCCAGAAGATAGCCTTCCTGCCGCAGTTTCCGGCATACCGCCACCATTTCTTCGGTGGGTTCGACCGTTTCCAACACTTCCACAACAATCTTGTCCCGGGGAAGAAGAAGCGGGACCCCGCGGAGCAGCAGTTCACTGTTGAAATTGATAAACGCCCTTGTTCCTCCGGTCAGATCTTCGAAATTCATGGAGAGAAAGGCGTTGTTGATCACTTCGGCGGTTGCCTGGCTGCCATCGGTCCCCTCGTAGACGTTGTTCTGGCTGCGCCGGTAAAGAAGTTCATAGGCAAAGGTATTCATCTTTTGATCGAAAATGGGCTGTCTGGCCACGTAGATGTCCATGGATCACCTTTTTTATGTGTCGTGCGTTCATTATAGCGAACTTTCGTGGAGTCGGGAAGACCATCAACACACCGGTGCATGGCGAATGAAGGGGAAAATGCAGGAATGCCCCACCGGGACTTAAGTTCTACCGTCCCTGAACCGATACATTTCTTGAAGGAAGAAAGAGCGGAGCCGGTCTGTCCCCTGCGGGGGATAGGATGTCGGTCCGCGAGAAACGGAGGGTAACCATGAGCGATAGCATACTGGCGGTGTTTTTCAAGAGCAGAGAAGAGCACTATGCCGTGGAAATCTCAAGTGTGGAGAAGATCATAGAGTACGAAGTGCCAAAGCCCATTCCGGAGTCTTCGGAATACCTGACCGGGGTGATCCGTTACCAGGACAACGTGTTGCCGGTCATTGACATCAACATGCGGTTTTACCAGAAGAAAGAACAGGGCCGGCCCACCTCGAAAATTTTGATTGTGAACACTGCAGACCTGAAAGTGGGACTTCTGGTGGATGAGGTTCTGGGGATTTCCGGTGTCCAGCCGGATGAACTGGAAGCATCACAAGCGGAGATTTACGGTGTCGCCAAAGCCTACATGAAGGGTTTTATTAAAAAGGAAAAAGAGATCACCATTCTCCTGGATCCGGACAGCATTTTTTCGGAGGTTCAGATTCGGGAACTGGGGAGTCTTGCTGTCAGCTGAGCCACAGAACGAAAATGACTGAGTAGAGAGTGAGCCTATGGAAACGATCAATCGAATCAAAGTGGGGATTTCAGATCTTCGGACCGGAAACCGGCCGGATCTGCTGACCACCATCGGATTGGGGTCCTGTGTGGGGATTGCCCTGTTCGACCCGGATTCCGGGCTTGGTGGGTTGAGCCACATCATGCTGCCGGACAGCAGTGCGTTCAGTCGTGAAATCAAAGCGCCGAAGTTTGCCGATTTGGCCGTTCCGATGTTGGTGGACGAACTGGTGAAATCCGGTGTTCGCCGGGGACGACTCAGAGCGAAAATTGCCGGTGGGGCCAGCATGTTTAATTACAAGGATAAAACGTTGAACATGAACATTGGTGAACGAAATGTGGAAGCGGTCCGACGGGTGCTGGAGCGTTTGGACGTTCCCCTGTTGGCAGCACATGTGGGGGGAACCACCGGCCGGACCATGACCCTTTATCTGGACAACATGACCGTGGGTGTGAAGTTGGCCGGTCAACCGGAGATTTTCATTTAGGGAGGCGACATCTTGAAAGCACAGGCATTGGTCGTGGACGATTCGGCCTTCATGCGCAAACTGATCAGCGAAATGATCGAAGAAAGCAGGGTGGCCACGGTGGCGGGAACCGCCCGCAACGGCCGGGACGCCCTGGAGAAGATCGCACTTCTGCAGCCGGACATCGTGACCATGGATATAGAGATGCCCGAGCTGGATGGCTTGGAGGCCCTGAAAATTATTGGGGAGCGTTTTGACGTTCCGGTGATCATTTTGAGCAGTCACTCAGCCAAGGGAAGCCAGATCACCATAGATGCACTGCAGATGGGCGCTGTGGACTTTGTTCAGAAAAGCGCCTTTGGTGACCAGAACGGTCTGGCCCGGGTCCGGGAGGAACTGCGTGAAAAGCTCCAAGCCATCCTGGGAACGACAGAAACATCTCAACCGGCGCCGCCAACCGTCCGCCCGCCGGACCAGAGGTTCCGGAAGGGGCCGCAGGCACCTGTCGGCCCCTTGGATGCGGTGGTGATCGGGACGTCCACCGGCGGACCGAAAACCCTGATGCAACTCATCGGTGGGATACGCAGGAAACCGTCGGTTCCCCTGTTCGTGGTCCAGCATATGCCCCGGGAATTTACCCGGTCGCTGGCCCAGCGTCTGGACAATCACGCCATATGCCGGGTGGTCGAGGCGAGTGAGGGGCAGAACGTGGTGCCGGGGACGATCTATCTGGCGCCGGGGGATTACCATATGGAGGTGGTCTCCGGAACCATCCGGTTAAACCAGGAGCCCAAACTCCACGGCGTCCGGCCGGCGGCAGACGTGCTGTTTCGTTCAGCGGCGGCCGCCTATGGAAGCCGGGTGCTGGCCCTGATCCTCACAGGCATGGGCAGCGACGGAACCCCGGGCCTTCGGGAGATCAAGTCACGGGGTGGTCGGGTGATTGCCCAGGACCGGGCCACCAGCGTGATTTACGGGATGCCCGGTTCGGCGGTGGCTGCCGGCGTTGTGGACGAAGAGATGAGCCTCGATGGAATCATCGAAGAGCTCAACCGTATCTTATAGGAGTGCAGAAATGGAAGACTTTTGTTATTTTGAGGGGTGGGTACGGGACAACCTGAAGATTGACCTGGCCTCCTATAAATCCAAACAGATGCAGCGGCGGATCCTGTCGAAAATGAACAGTGCCGGCGCGTCTTGTCTGAAGGAGTACGCTCAGCTGATCGGTTCAGATGAGCGGATCCGCCATGAGTTTATCAATCACATTACGATCAATGTGACCGAGTTTTTCCGCAACCGGAACATGTTCGATTCGTTTGCAGGGGAATTCAAAAAGATGAAAGCCCGGCACCGCAAGGGCGCTGCGCTTCGAATCTGGAGCGCTGCCTGTTCCAACGGGTCTGAACCTTATTCTGTGGCCATCATGCTCAGAGACAGCGGGTTCACCAACTATGAAATCACCGCCACGGACATCGATGAGCAGATGCTCCAGAAGGCCCGGGAAGGCAGTTACCGGGAGATGGAGCTTAAAGGGCTGACAGAAGCGCAAATCCAGTCGCATTTCACAAGGGAGGGCTCGGGATACCGCATCCGGTCGGAGTACCAGAACGGGCTGAAGTTCAAAAAGCACGATCTGATCCTGGATCCCTTTCCAAACGGATTTGACATCATCCTGTGCCGCAATGTACTGATATATTTCAACGAAGACGTGAAGAACCGGATTTTTCAGCAGTTTTACCAGTCCTTGAATCCGGAAGGCATTCTGTTTATCGGGGCGACGGAAACCATTTACAACTTCAGTTCCTTGGGGTTTGGGAAACTGTCGACCTGCATCTACACCAAGAATTAGGAGGAAACCATGGGCATTGACATTTCCAATTATATTGAGATTTTTCTGGAAGAGTCCAATGAGAATCTCGAGCAGATGAATGAAAGTCTGCTGAAGCTGGAAAAGGAACCGGGAAACAAGAACCTGATCGACGGGCTGTTCCGGGTGGCGCACACACTCAAAGGCATGGCCGCCACCATGGGGTATACCCAGATGGCGGAGCTGACCCACACCATGGAGAACGTGCTGGAATTGTTCAGAAGCGGAACGCTGGAGGCGGATTCCACCCTGATCACCAAGTTGTTTTCCTGCCTGGACATGCTTTCGGGCATGGTGTCAGATGTGGTGGAAGAGGGACAGATGAAATCGTATGACATTTCATCCATGCAGCGGGAACTGGAACAAATCGGATCGCTTGAAGGGGTCGGCGATTGCCAGGGAGCCCCTGCCGTTGGGGCCGACGAAGTAGTTTCGCAAAGCGTTCCCACAGCAGGTGATGCTGCGGGACTGGCGGCTCAGGCGCCTGTTGACGAGCAGGCGGTCTGCGAAGAACTAGAGCTCAACGAGTACGAGCTGACGGTTCTGCGGCAGGCAAAAACCCGGGGATACGACGGGTACCATCTGACGGTGAATCTGGATCCGCGCTGTCTGTTGAAATCGGCGCGGGCCTATCTGGTGGTTAATCAGCTGGAGGCCAAAGGGGAAATCATCAAGACGCTTCCCACAGTGGAAAAGATTGAGGAAGAGCAGTTCGAACATTCGTTCCAGGTGATTTATGTCACCAAAGGATCCGGCGTCGATGTGGAGGCGACCGTGATGAAAGTCTCTGAAATCGACGGGGTGGACGTGACCCCTCTGAATGCGGACAGCGTCAAAGCGGTCAGCGAGGATGCTCCGATCCCTGAAGACCGGGAACCGGATGATTCGGTTCTGGGTCTTTCGGAGACGCCCGATCTGATGAATCCAGTCAAACCGGCGGGAAAAAACGTCCGGGAAGCGGGTTGCACTGCGGATCCGGCTGCGGGAAATGGGGCCGGGAAAGCCCAGCTGAACCAGACGATCCGGGTGGATCTGGACAGGCTGAACAACATCATGAATTTGGTATCCGAGCTGGTCATCTACCGGACCCGGCTGGAGGACATGGCCGGTGCCCACAAGGCCGCTGAACTGCTGGAACCCCTGGAGCAGGTGGCCCGGATCACATCGTCTCTGCAGGACATGGTGCTGAAGATTCGCATGCAGCCCATTGATCTGGTTTTCAAGCGGTTCCCGCGGATGGTCCGGGATCTGTCCAGGGAGCTTGGCAAGGAGATCAACCTGATCATTGAAGGGGAGAACACAGAGCTGGACCGGACCGTGGTGTCGGAACTGGGCGAGCCGCTGGTTCATCTGATCCGCAACGCGGTGGGCCATGGCATTGAGGAACCGGCCGATCGCCGGGCAGCCGGCAAGAACCCGGCGGGAACCGTTCACCTGATGGCCTACCAGGAGGGCAACAAAGCGGTCATCAAGATCATTGATGACGGCCAGGGGCTGGATCCCGAACGGCTGCGCCAGGCGGCCCAGCGCAAGGGAATCGATGTCGCCGAGATGTCCGATGAAGACATGCAGAAGATGATCTTTGCCCAGGGGTTTTCGACCACCGAGGAAGTTAACAGTGTGTCGGGCCGCGGTGTGGGCATGGATGTGGTCAAGCAGAAGATCAACCAGCTGGGCGGAACCATTGAACTGCAGTCGGAAGTGGGCAAGGGAACCGAGTTTACCGTGAAGCTTCCGCTGACTCTGTCAATCATTCAGGCACTTCTGGTTAACGTGGGCGAAGAGACGTTTGCCATTTCTCTGAGCTTTATTGAGAAAGTGGTCAGCATTCAGCCAAGAGACATCAAAATGAGCTCTTCCGGAGAGGTCTACGTGTATACCGGCAGGGCCATCCCGGTGGTCCGGCTGCGGGACGCTCTGGAGCTTGAGTCGGATCAGGATGACGGCAACCTGATCATTGTGAAGGTGGGCGGCACCTTGTACGGTCTGGCGGTCAGTTCGCTGTTTGGGCAGCAGGAAATCGTCATCAAGCCGTTTGGGGACATCTTGCGGTCGGCCGACCAGTACATTGGCGCCACCATCCTGGGAGACGGGATGGTCACCCTGATTCTGGATGTGGGAAACATCTGCGGTGAGTGAAGGGAGCGACACCATGGAGTACAGTGCGATTCAGATCGATGCCCTGCGTGAGCTGACGAACATTGGGGGTGGCAATGCAGCCACCGCCCTGTCAAAGTTCATCGGGATGCCGGTGCAGATGGCTGTTCCGGTGGTCCGCTTTGAGAATTATGAGGAATTGTACAAGGGATTTCGGGGTGCCGAGGAAGAAGTGGTGGCCATCTCCATGCACGCCATGGGTGACGCCGATGGCATCTTTCTGTTCATTACCCATGAAAAAGCAGTGGAAAAACTGATAGAATACATAACAGGGTCTCCATTGCGGCTTGAGGAGATCATGGGCCGGTCGGCGGTGGAAGAAACGGTGAACATCATTGTCTCGTCGTATCTGAACGCCCTGTCGGCGATGCTGGGGTTCAACATCATCTCGTCGGTGCCGGTCCTGGTGCAGGACATGTTCGGTGCGATTCTGTCCACCGCGTACATTGAGGCTGGACAGTATGATGAGACGATTCTGATCATCGAGAATGATTTTTGCATTGAGGACAGCCGGATTGAGTCCATGCTGTTTTTCATCCCGGTTCCCGGGGAGCTGGAAAAACTGTTTGCTGAACTGGGTGTCAATTAGGCCCCAAGGGCCGGACAACAACGAAGGAGTGGTGACAATGGGCAACAAGGTACTGGTCGTGGACGATGCAACATTCATGCGGATGATGCTTAAGGACATTTTGACCAAGAATGAGTTTGAAGTGGTGGCTGAAGCGGAAAATGGAACCCGGGCGGTGGAAGAATACAAGGCCAACAGCCCGGACCTGGTAACACTGGACATTACGATGCCTGAGATGGACGGCATTGAAGCGCTGAAGCAGATCAAAAAAATCAACCCGGGCGCCAAGGTGATCATGTGCTCTGCCATGGGCCAGCAGTCCATGGTGATGGAAGCCATTCAGGCTGGTGCGGTGGATTTCATTGTGAAGCCCTTTGACAAGGGCCGGGTGGTGGATGCACTGCGCAAGGCCATGGGATAGGGGGCATACGTATGCAGGTCGTCGTATTTACACTGGGAGAGAACCATTATGCATTCCGAACGGAACAGATTGATGAGATCAGCAAGACCAAGCCGGTGTCCCGGATGCCGAATGCTCAGGACTGGATTGAAGGCCTGGTCAACCTCCGGGGGGAGATCGTGGTTCTGGTGAATCTTGAAAAGATCCTTGATAAAGAGGTTACAGGGGAATACAATAATTTTATCATCGTTAAAACGGGTGACTCAAAGGCGGGGATTCTGGTTCGTGACGTGAAGGAAGTCACGGAGATCGATCCTGCCCAAATTGAAAAGCTCTCCGACCGGGACAGTGTGGGCGTCTCCGGGATCGTCCAGATGGGCGACCGGATCGTCAATTACGTGGACATCGGAGACTTAATGGAACAGAGGGGATAATGTGGCGGACGTCCTATCGCAAAAAGAGATTGACCAACTTCTGAGTGCCCTGTCGACAGGAGAGGTCAGTGCGGAAAAAATTCAAAAAGAGGCGGAAGAAAACAAGATCAAGGTCTATGATTTCCGTCGCCCGAACAAGCTGTCGAAGGACCATATTTCCACGTTGTTCATGATCTATGAGAACTATGCCCGGATCGTGTCCAACTACCTGACCGGGCAGTTGCGCAACACTGTGAGCATCCGGGTCAGTTCGGTGGAGCAGCTGACCTACGAGGAGTTCGTCCGATCGGTGCCCTCTCCGACCATTCTGGCCACCCTGAACATGGAGGAACTTAAGGGAAAGTTTTTCCTGGAGGTGAACCCGACGTTCGGGTTTCAGGTCATCGATCTTTTGTGTGGTGGGATGGCCAAGGAGACTGAACGGGACAATGAGTTTACGGACATCGAGCTGGTGGTGATCGGTGAGGTTCTGGAAACCATGAACCGGTGCATGAAATTTGCCTGGGAGGAGATTCTTGACCTGACCCCGACCATTGAGTCGGTGGACAAAAGTCCGCAGCTCGAGCAGTCGATTCCCCCCAACGAGTCCATTGCTCTGGTGAGCTTTGAAACGGAACTCAAGGGCAAAAACAGTTTCATCAATTTATGTGTGCCTTATCTGTCCCTGGAGCCGGTGATCCACCGGCTGAGCATACACAGCTGGTTTGAAAGCGAAAAGGGACGCAGTGATCAGACGTCTTACGCGGAACAGCTGGAAGAGAAACTGCAAAGTGCAACGGCAGAGGTCAAGGCGGAGCTGGGGCGGACCAGCCTGCATATCCGGGATTTCATCCAGCTGGATGCCGGGGATGTGATCAAGCTGGACCAGAAGATTGCCGATCCTTTGCAGATTTTTGTGGAAAACAAACTGAAATTTCATGGTTATCTGGGTACCAGCAAGAACAAAATGGCGGTACAGATTGCGGACATTGTAGAAGAGGATGTGAGTATGGATGAATGACGGATTTTTGTCTCAGGAAGAAGTCGATATGTTGCTGAACAGTGCGGCCACCGGAAACTCCGGTGACGTGCCGGAGGAGCCTTCCGGTGAGGAGCAGCCCGGGATGCAGACCGAAGGAATCACAGAGGAAGAAAAAGACATCCTCGGTGAGGTGGGCAACATCTCCATGTCCACAGCTGCGACCACCCTGTCCACGTTGATTTCCCATCCGGTGAGCATCACCACCCCGGTGGTCACCTGGGTGCCCTTTAACCAGCTGACCCACAACCTTTCGGTGCCCAAAGTGGTGACCAGGGTGCGGTTTGAGTCGGGGATCCGGGGAGAGAACGTCCTGCTCATTGACGCACCGGATGCGTCGATCATTGCCGACCTGATGATGGGGGGCGATGGTTCAAACCCGCAGAACGAACTGGGAGAGATGGAACTGTCGGCAGTGTCGGAGGCCATGAACCAGATGATCGGCTCGGCGTCCACGGCAATTTCCCAGATGCTTGGGAAGTCCATTAACATCGCCCCCCCGACGATCACCCTCTGGGAAGAGGAAGCCGACGTGGCGACCGATGTCATCGAGGACGAGGAGTATGTGGCGCGGATCGGCTTTCGGCTGACCGTGGGTTCGCTGATCGACTCGGAGATCATGCAGGTGTATACCCGGGAGACCATCGATGATATCATTGGATCCATGATGGGAACCCTGGCGGAGGACGAACCGGAACCGGCAGCGGCACCACCTGTGCCCCCGGCCCCGGATCCTCAGGCCGTGCAGTCGGATTCTGATCCGGATCCGGCCCCTGCAGTGCCACCCCAGGAGGAGCAGGTGGCTTCCTCAACCGGGCCGACCCGCCGGGAAGCGCCCCGGACGGATCACGTGATCAACGAAGATCCGGTCTACGAGGAACCGGTGAGCATTCAAAAGCCCGTCCTGCAGCAGTTCGAGCAACAGGATGGACAGAATGTCCCCCGGAACATCGATCTGATCATGGATGTGCCTCTGGAGGTTTCGGTGGTTCTTGGGAAGACCAAGAAGACCATCCAGGAGATCCTCGCATTGTCCCGGGGCTCTGTGGTTGAACTGAACAAGTTTGCCGAGGAACCGCTTCACGTGTTTGTCAACGACAAGCTGATCGCCAAAGGCGAAGTGGTGGTCATCAATGAGAACTTTGGCATCCGGATCACGAACATTCTGGACGTGCAAAAGCGGGTGGATACCTTTAAGTAGGGTGTATCTTACCAAACGCGTACTCCACCCGACTGAGAATCAACCAAACAACAAAATACCATTGAACAATCTGGCCTTCTGTTTCCGGTTGCCACCGGGAACAGAAGGCTTTTGCTGAAACAGGTGGGCGTCTTCCGGGAATGGGAAAGGAGGACCGTTCGGGCAGTCTGGCAGTTTGGGGTGTCCATCAGGAAGGGACAAGTCCTGCAGGAGCCGGCTGATCGTCCGCTGATGGTCTATTCTGTGTCAGCGGATTCCGGATCCCGGGGATCCGGGGCTAGCTGGCCGTTGCTGACCGGTGTCTCTGTCAGATGAAACGAGGGTGTCCCAAACCGGATGCGGCCGCCGGATGCTTCGACGGCATCGAGGATGCGCCGGTGAAGCCGGTGTTCAATCTGCCGGCGTCTGCGGTAGGGGACTACATACCGCAGGGTGAATTCCACCCAGTTGGCCGTGATGGTCATGGTGACCATGGGGGTGGTCTGGGCGTCTTCCAGATAGTAACGTTTCTGCAGGGTGGTCCACTGGTCCAAAGAATTGGCGGTGATTTCGGAAACCACGTCCCGGGCAGCCGCTTCAAACAGTTCTCCGGCCCGCCGGTAGTCGCTTCCAAAGGCGATGGGAATGTGGATCTCGTCCCACAGGAAGGGGAAACGCCCGGACAGGTTGAAGACGGGCTGCTTGAACACATGGCTGTTGGCGATCATGACGATACGCCCGTTGTAAAGGTCTGCATGGACCCAGTCACCGGTTTCCATCAGGGTCGTCCGCAGAACCCCGATGTCCATGACGTCGCCCCGGATGCCTCCCAGTTCGATCCGGTCACCGGTCTTGTAAAAGTTTCCCACCATGATGGTGATCCAGCCGGCAAACGACACGATGACTTCCTGGAGAGCAAAGGCGATGCCCGCCCCGGCCACACCCAGGGCTACTGTGATGTCGCTGAGGTTTTCGCTGTAGATGGTGACAAACAGAAGCACCATGACCAGATAGGCGGCTCCGTTGACGGCTTTTCGGGCCCGGTAGCGGCTGTCCCGGTCGGGGATCCGCCCGTTGAGCTGTCGTCGGACGAACCAGACGAAGATCCAGAGCAGAATGACCAGCCCGGCAAAGAGCAGAAGTTTGCCGACAACCGGTGTAGTCTGGATCAGTTGTTGCAGGGTGCGCATTGGGCTACCTCCTTTGTTTTGGCCTGACCCGGCAGGGCTCGTGTCCTCCCGGCCAGAGGCGGCCAGGGTGCAGGGGGGTGCCTTCAGGAAGGTTGTCCCAGGATGGAACTCCCAGGTCCGTCAGGCAGGCGGAGAGCACCTTGCCGCAGGCCGTTGCGTCTTCGCCCGCATGGTGATGGACAAAGCGGTGGCCCAGATGGGCGGCCAGGGTGTTCAGCTTGTGGTTGGGAAGATCCGGCCAGACCCGGCGGGCCAGTTTGCAGGTGCACAGGTAGGGGATCTCCGGATAGGGGATGCCGTACAGGTCGAGGGTCTGGGTGAGAACCCCGATGTCAAAGGCTGCATTGTGGGCGACCAGGAAGCCGTCGGCCAATTGGGGAAGAAGCGTTTCCCAGAGAACGTCAAAGGGTGGAGCTTTATCGACGTCCCGGGGACGGATCCCGTGGATCCGTATGTTAAAGGGATTGAACACTCCGTATTCCGTATGGGGCCGGACCAGGGTGTACCAGGTGTTTGTGACCTGGCCGTCCTGCAGTTCGGTCACCCCCAGGGCGCAGGCGCTGCGGGGGGAGTGGTTGGCGGTTTCAAAATCAATGCAGATGGCTTTCATGTTCGGGTCCTCCTCTGGTGCCGGACGGGTTGCCCGGGTGGTTGATGGTTCCATGATACCCCACTTGGGCCTGTTGTGAAACGACCGGCGCCGATTTTTGGACGTTGCGGGTGGCCCATGAACCCCTAAAGTAAAATTAT
>SKMO01000113.1 GCA_007121025.1 Bacillota bacterium
CGGTTCGCCCCCGCAATAAAATGGGGGGTGGCCACCATCCGGCGGATCCCCTCATCCCGGGCCATCCGGAACATCTGCATCATGGCGTTCCGGTTCCGGGCCCCATCGTCCAGGTCATAGAGAATATGGGCGTGCAGGTCAATCAGTTCTCTTGGTTCCATCGGTTCACACTCATCTTTCCTGTATCTGGTTTGGGCATCGGCCGCTGATCTTCCGTGTCATGTCAGTGTCAGAGCCTTCAGTCGGTCAGCAGATGGAGGTAGGCCGCAAAAAGATCTCTGGCCCGGACGTACTCTTCACTCGTCAGCCTGGAGCGCAGGTACACCCGGAGTTCCTCGGTGGCCTCCTCGGTGATGCCATCGGCCAGGATGGTCTCCACCCGTCCCATGTCCAGCTTTCCGGTAATCCGCCGGAAATCCTCCAGGTCCTCAGGGGCCACCTGGTCTTCCACTTCCCGGATGCGCTGCTGCATCCAGGCCTCATCGCTCAGTGGGGGGATACCACCGGCAGCACCGTCGTCCCGCGGGGTGGTCTCCTGACCGCTGGCATCCTGGGCAGACACTGTCTTGCCGGAGTCGGACGGTTCCCGGCCTTCCGGCTCCCGGCGGTCCCCGTTGTTCTCACCGTTGTTTCCCCCCGGCGAACCCCCTTCATCGCTTCCCGGAAGGTCTGACCGGAAGACCCCTTCGTCACTGTCTGTCTGCCCGTCCGCCGGCTGGCGGCTTTCATACAAAATCTCCTCGTCCAGGGGTTCCACCGCATGAAAAAAACGGGGGATCCAGAATCCGGTCCCCAGACTGAGTACGATGGCTCCTGCCACCAGGAGCATTGTCGTTGTACGGCGTTTTTTCACGTCGTTCATGGAACACCTGTGTATTCAACCCGCTTTCCGGCGGGTGATCTCTTCCTCTGTTTGTTCGACCTGTCGCTTAAAATGTTAAGGTTTAAAAATAAATAACGATAAAACCGGATTGGAACAAACGGGTTTTGTTCCAAAGCAACACATTCATAACTATATCCAACTCTCGCAGAGTCGTCAAGTATGCCGTTCATCATTGTTCAAACCATTCCCTGTTTGTCCCGGAAAAGTCCGGTAAAACGGCCCTCATGCTCGGGAATGCTCCTTTTCTTGGCGCTTGAAGCTAAACCCGGTCAACCGCTGTGAAAATTCAACATCTGGTATTATTCCTTCTTGAAACATACAACATATAGGAATATACTGGAGACAGCAAGGAAAGGGGCGAACGACATGCAGAAACTGAGCCAACTGTTTAAACGCTATTACACCAGGGACCTGGACGGGCAGTCCGACCGGACCGTTTACGATCTGTTCGAATGGTCCACCCGGGACGTCCTGTTGAAAGACTACAAAAGCGGACGGGTGCTCACGGAAATGAACGGTCTGGAATTCCCGGTCCACTACTCCCAGAACGCCGTGGACATCATCGCGTCCAAGTATTTCCGCAAGGCCGGGGTCGGGACACCCGACGGCCATGAAACCTCCATGCGCCAGCTGGTCCACCGGATGGTCGACTTCTGGGCAGCCGCCCTCGAAGACGAGGGGATCATTGAGACCCCGGAGCAGCGGGCAATCTTCTACGATGAGACGGCCTACGGCCTTCTGAACCAGATGATGGCCCCCAACTCCCCCCAGTGGTTCAACACCGGGCTGGCCCGGTCCTACGGGATTCACGGAAACTCCAATGAGAACTACTACTACGACCCGGACAGGGAAGCGGTGGTCGCCTCCCACGACGCGTACACCCGGACCCAGGCGTCCGCCTGTTTCATCCTGTCCATTGAAGACAAGCTTCTGGGCAAACACTCCATCTCCGAACACTACGTCACGGAGACCAAGCTCTTCAAGGGCGGTTCCGGCACGGGCACCAACTTCTCCGCCCTGCGGGCGGTCGGGGAAGGGCTCTCCGGTGGCGGGGTGTCCTCCGGCCTCATGAGCTTTCTCAAGGGGCTGGACCGAAACGCCGGGGGCATCAAGTCCGGGGGGACCACCCGCCGGGCCGCCAAGATGGTCTGCCTGGACATCGACCACCCGGAAATCGAGGATTTCATCCTCTGGAAGGCCCGGGAAGAAGACAAGGTCCGGGCCCTGGCCAAAATGGGCTATTCCGCGGACATTGACGGGGAGGCCTACGAGACGGTCTCCGGCCAGAACTCCAACAACTCCCTGCGCCTGTCCGATGACTTCATGCAAAAGGTGACCAACCTGGACAGCGACCCGGACGCCACAATCACCCTGACCGGCCGGGTGGACGAGCGGGTGAACCGGGAGATCTCTGTGGCCCGGCTCTGGGAGATCTTCAATGACGCCTCCTGCCGGGCCGCCGATCCGGCCCCCCAGTTCACGGACACCTTCAACGCCTGGCACACCTGCCCGGCAGGAGAGGACGGCCAGCTGTGGGCTCCCCACAACCGGCTCAACTCCACCAACCCCTGCGGGGAATACGCGTTTCTCGATGACACCAGCTGCAACCTGGCCAGCCTGAACCTCTACCGGTTCTACGATCCGGACACGGACACCTTTGACCTGGACGGCTACCGCCACATGATCGGCATGACCCAGCTGGTTCTCGAGGCGTCCATTGTGTGGGGACAGTTTCCCACCGAGGACATCGCCCGGAAAACCTGGATGTTCCGGACCACCGGTCTGGGAATCGCCAACCTGGCCTCCCTCCTGATGGCCCGGGGCCTTCCCTACGACTCCGGGGAAGCCCGGACCCTGGCGGCCTCCCTCATGGGCATTGCCACCGGGGAAAGCTACCGGGTGTCCGCCCTGATGGCCCGGGCCGTGGGACCGTTTGCCAAATTTGACCTCAACAAACCCCACATGCTCCGGGTGATCCGCAACCACGCCCGGGTGGCCGGCGCCCTGGGCGGTGCCTACGAAGACCTGCCCACCAAGCCCCTGTCCGTGGACCACGGGATCCTCGAACGGCTGGACCTGGCGGACGTCTCGGCGGCCCTCCGGGAGTGCTGGACCGAGGCCCTGTCCCTGGGGCAGTCCCACGGGTACCGTAACGCCCAGGTCTCCGTGGTGGCACCCACCGGGACCATCTCCTTTGCCATGGACTGCGCCGCCACGTCAGTCGAGCCCTTTTTCTCGCACAGTGTCTACAAGAAGCTGGTGGGCGGCGGCTTCATGACCATCGCCAATCCGGTGATCGGAGCGGCCCTCAACCGTCTTGGGTACAGTGAAGACCAGATCCGTGACATCCTGGCCTACATCGGCC
>SKMO01000012.1 GCA_007121025.1 Bacillota bacterium
TTCCAGGAGGTGGGAGGGTGGGGATGGCCCGGCTCCTTTCAGAAACGGCGATTGACAGTGCTGAACCGATGGTGTATCATCTTGCTAGTGATTATAATGTTATATCATTATAATGCAACTGGGGCATATCATCGTTTTCCATGAAGGAGTTGAGAAAACGCTACGATATGACGGCGGTCGCAAAGGAGAAAATGGAAGATTGGTGTTGTTGCAAACTGGATTCAAGAAAAGGATTGGCAAGGAACTGCATTTTAAGCAGTCGGGTAACTGATGCATGTGATCTGGGTTTGAAAGGAAATGGTGCAGAGAATGGCAAAAATTTTGATTTCAGATGGTTCAGAACTGAAAGTGACGATTCAATGGGAATCCCTGGACAAGTTGCTGATGGAAAAATTGCAACAACTGGGTCACGAGGTTGTAGTGGAACATTATGAACCGGAAGTACTCAAAGACCAGATCAAAGATTTTGATGCGATCATTATCGGCAACACCACAATCATGGATGCCGAAATGATTGATGCTGCCGCAGAAACCGGGAAATTGAAACTGATCATAAAGGCCGGGATCAGTTTGGACAACGTGGATTTGGCCTATGCCCAAAGCAAGGGAATGATCGTCAAGAACACCCCGGAATGCAGCCGCAATGCCATTGCAGAACTGATTATCGGGCACATGGTTTCCGTTTCCCGGTTTCTGTTCGATGCATTTATTACCATGAAAAGAAACCAATGGGAACAGTCCTCTTACACCGGGATTGAGCTGACGAACAGAACGTTGGGTCTGGTGGGGTTTGATGAAACCGCAAGGATTCTGGCCCGGAAAGCAGCGGCGCTTGGTTTGACAGTGCAGTATTATGATGAGAAGGGGCCCGCCGAAGGTTATGAGGACTATCAGTATATGAGTTTTGAGGATGTCCTGAAAAGTTCGACGTTTCTTTCCCTCCATGTCCCCTATGATCCCCAAAAAGGGTATTTGTTCACCGAAAAAGAACTGATGTCCATGGAAAAAGGGGGGAACCTGATCAACACGTCCGATGGCAGACTGGTGGACGAACAGGCCCTCATAAAGGCCTTGGGGCCATCCATGGCAGAACTTCATCTCTTTGGGGCCTGTCTGGATGTGTACGAGCAGGAACCGACCACAAACCGGGAATTGCTGGCCCATGATCGCGTTTCGCTGACGCCTCATATTGGACACGAAACCTATGAGTCCAACACCCAGCGGATTGAGGAAGTGGTAGAGATTATCAAGACACAATGGGTCGGCGCATAATTAGAGTGGTTTTGGAGAAAAGGAATCTGAACACTGGCGCATCAGCCGCCGGTGTTCGGATTTTTCTTTGCTTGCTGGAGGCATTGACAGGGGTTCCACAGCCTGTTCACAGAGGAAGGGCACCAGTTGTCCCGCTGGAGAACCAAGCAGGAAGACTAGCCCTCTGCAATCAGCGCATCTTCATCGCGACCAACTTCACCGCTCTGGGCGCTTCATGCAAAATTCGCACGCGGATCATGGAAACCATCAAAAAGACAAGGAAAAAAATGGTAGAATGGGTATCACAGAGCAGACCGTTTCACCAACAGAGAGGAGTCCTTATGGAAAAAACAAATGCAATGAAAGAAGAAGCCCGGGCGGATATTACCCGGTTCATTGAAGAGAGAGTGAAAGCCGGCAGGATTGCAGGGTCATACCCGGTTGGAAGGGGTGACGGACTCAATGAACGGGAGATGATCGGCGAGATTCAAAAGAACCCGTTTGTGCAGACGGTCAAGCCCGATCTGGATGAGATGACAGGGAACCTTAAACACATCGTGTTTTTCTTGAAATAGTGTTTCAGGGCGTGAGGATTGCAGGACCCACTGAACCGGCGTTTGTTGACCCCGGTGTTGCCTGAGAGTATTATTGCACAACTGCGGTTTGCAGATGGTGGCACCGGTTGAGGCCATAGCGAGAAACAAGACTGGGAGTGAAGACCATGTGCGGGCGATTTCAACTGCTGACCACGCAGGAACTCGAAGAGGTCAAATGGATTCTGGACAATCTGGACAGAGAGCAGGCACAGAAGATCATGACGGGGGAGATTTACCCCACCAACGTGGTGCCGGTGCTCATGGTCCGGGATGGCAGGATCCGTCCTTGGGCCATGACCTGGGGATTTCCGCATTTCAAGGGCAGCGGTGTGATCATCAACGCCCGTTCAGAGTCGGCGTCAGAAAAACCGCTGTTTGCGGGTAGTGTCAGGCAGTCCCGGTGTGTCATTCCGGGGACCGGTTTCTTTGAGTGGAAGAAAACCGGTGGCCAGACCAAAGAAAAAATTCTGTTTCGCCTCCCGGATGAGCCTGTGCTGTACATGGCCGGACTGTACCGCAATGACGGGGATGAGAGCCGGTTTGTGATTCTCACCACGGCCGCCAACACATCGGTGGCCGGGGTTCACGACCGCATGCCGTTGATTCTTCGAAAGCCTGAGATCCGCAGGTGGATGGAAGATGAACCGTCTGCCCGGAAATTGCTTGCGCACCATCCGCAAAGGCCGGCATTAACGGCAGAGGCGGTCTGATCAGAAAAGGGTCTTAAGAACAGGGGACCTTGTCCCTACTCAGAGGTGACAGTCTGTGATCGGTCAAACACCAAGGACATCAATGAGCACGCTGAGCTGAACAGGGCGGGGGACCGGCTTGAGGCGAACGGAACAAGAGTTGATGGAACGGTTGAGAAGGACGGTTGTCGTTCAAAGGATCTGCGTGCCAGGACCAGAGGTGGCCGAATTATCTGTGTTGTTTGGCCTATCGCATCGAGGAGGTGTTTCGTTTGGATCAGCACTACATGAGACTCTTGGCCCGGGAATACCCCACCCGGGAGGCAGCGGCCGCCGAGGCCATCCGGTTGGGGGGGATTTTGCGGCTGCCCAAGGAGACCGAGTATTTTTTCAGTGATCTGCACGGGGAGTTTGAGGCGTTTTCCCATCTGCTGCGTTCGGCGTCCGGGTACATCCGGCTGAAACTTGATGAGTTGTTTGGCAGCACGCTGACCGAAAAGGAACTGGACTGGCTGTGCAATCTGATCTATTATCCTGAAACGGAGAGCCACCGGTTCAGGCATGAGGCCGGGGGAGATCTGACAGTCTACCGGACGGTGGTCGACCAACTGATTGCCCTGATCAACGCCATTTCGGCCAAGTACACCCGGTCCTATATGCGCAAAAAGCTGCCTCCCGACTGGGCGGGCATGATCGATGAGCTTCTGCATGGCAATGAGGAGTACAAATCGGGCGCCATTCAGGAGACCGTCCGGGGAATCTACCAAAGCGACATGATGCCCGAATTTCTCCAGAGCCTGGCCCTGACCATACAGCGGCTGGCCATCGACCGGATTCATATTTTGGGAGATGTTTACGACCGGGGGCCCCGGCCCGATAAGATCATGGACGCTCTGATGGGGTTCCAGGAAGTGGACTTTCAGTGGGGGAACCACGACATTCTCTGGATGGGAGCGGCCGCCGGAAGCCGGCCCTGTATGGCCAACGTGGTGCGCCAGGGGGTTAAATACAACAACTTCGATGTGCTGGAGGGCGGCTATAACATCAACCTCAGGCCACTGGCCGTCTTTGCCCAGACCGTTTACGGGGACGACCCCTGCACCCATTTCTGGCCCAAAAAACTCTACCGGAACCGCTACAATCCGGTGGACGCCGAACTGGCGGCCAAAATGCACAAGGCCATTTCGGTGATCGGGTTCAAACTGGAAGGGCAGCTCATGAACCGACACCCGGAATACGGGATGGCAGACCGGCGCCTCTGGGAACAGGTGGACTGGACGCGCCGCAGCCTGACTCTGGACGGGAACGAAGTCTTTCTGCGGGACAGCTTCTTTCCCACGGTCGACCCAGCCGATCCCCTGGCCCTGACGGACGAAGAGGGCCAACTGGTGGAAACGATCATCACGTCGTTTCGCCATTCCCAGAGGCTGAAGAACCACGTCCGGTTTCTCCACACCCATGGATCCATGTACCGGGTGTACAACGGCAATCTGTTGTATCATGGATGTGTTCCCCTGAATCCTGACGGGACCTTTGCCGCCATGGAGGTAGAGGGACAGACGGTGTCCGGCCAGGCGCTTCTGGACGCCATGGAAACTGTGGTCCGCCGGGCCCACTGGGCCCCGGCCCACACCCCGGAACAGTACAAGGCCCGGGACTTTCTGTGGTATCTGTGGTGTGGACAGCATTCCCCCCTGTACGGGAAAGACCGGATCACCACCTTTGAGCGTACGTTTCTGGAGGACAAACAGACCCACAAGGAGCAGATGAATCCCTACTACGGTTTTCTGGACGACCGGGATGTGATCCGTCAGATCCTGGGTTCCTTCGGACTGGATCCGGAGCAGGCCCACATTATTAATGGTCATGTGCCGGTCAGCGTCCGAAAGGGACAAAGCCCCGTCCGTGGAGAAGGCCAGCTGTTCCTGATTGACGGAGGGATCTCCAAAGCCTACCAGGAGACCACGGGAATCGGGGGCTACACGCTGATCTACAATTCCCGGTACCTGGCCCTGGCTGAACACGATCCGTTTGTCCGGGACACGGCGGACCGACCGGTGGATCTGACTCCCCGGACCACGATTGTTCACCGGATGAAGAAGCGGGTGACCGTCGGGGACACCGACGATGCCCGGGAAATCCTCCGTGAGAAACAGGCTTTGGAAGAACTGGCCGAAGCCTACCGGACCGGTGGCTTGCGGGAGTTGAGCTATCCGGCCCGGGGACGGCGGTAGGCCGGACCGGGCGGTTTGCCTTCCCTCATTGGATCTTCTTTAACTCATTTTTGAATTGAACGCCTCTGTTTGCTTGGCAGAGGCGTTTGTTTTGTGTAAGATGAGAGAAATGCAATGCATTGTTTTCAACAATCCTTTTCCGGCCTGGACAGAATAGCGGGAAAGGACCAAAGGGAGGTCCGATCAGGTGGCGGAAGGAAGATGCTGCAGAAGAAACGCAAGGAGGATGAGGGTCCTGCTGGTCGGCCTGCTGGCTGGTCTGCTGGTGTGTCCATTGACCGGCTGCAATAATCCATCGGGAGACGAACCGGTCGGATTGGACGGTTTTTCCGGCACGACAGACGGGATCTACATTGAGGTGACAGAGGGACAGTTGGCTGAGATGATGGCCTACCGGCTGGAAACAGGGGACGTCTATCTGGCCAACGTTCAATTCTTGGATGAATTCGGTCCGGCCAATGAAGGGAACGTGACTCTGCGGGAAGGGGTATTGACCTTTTCCATGATCCGGGCCACCGGATCGGTTACCGGGGCAGTGGACGGCCCGCAGGTGATCTTCCGGGTGGATCTGGCCTCCCGCACAGTCCTGGACACCCTGTTTGAGCCTGCTCCCGATTATGAGGCATTGGGACTTGATGCATTTGCCGCCGACAGCCGGCGGGTCATCACACTGGAGGACAGCCGGATCCTGGAGATCGCCGATTTGTTCGCGGTGATCCTGGAACGCTTTGACGAACTGGCCCGGGAACTGGCCTGAGGAGAGGGCCGCCAGGCGGCCGAGATGAACGAACCCCAGAGAGGAGACAACCATGGGGAGGACAACAGTACGAAAAATGTTCAGGGGTCTGGCGGGGGTCCTGGTGGTTAGGTATCTGGTCGTCCCGTTTCTGGGCCCTGTCCTGACGCCGGACCCGGGACACTACGTCCTGACCGGGGCTGGTCTGGCCCTGCTGGTGATGCTGGCCTGGAAGAGACCCCGGGAGGAGGCAAACGCCCTGTTTCTGGCCCGGTGGGAGAGAATCCGTTCCCGGGGGACCGGTCTTGCTCTGGCCCGGGAAACCGGCCTGAGCGTCCTTCGGCTGCTGCTGGTGACCGGATTTCTGGTGCTGGCCACGGAAGGGGGAATGCCCCTGCAGGACACCCCGCCGGACATCCGGCGGCAAATCCTGATGGAACGGCTGGTCTGGCTTCTGTTTCTGGGGTGCATTGGCGGGTTGGCCCTGTGGAACGGGCAGGAACGACGGTTTCAGAAACTGACCGGTGGACATGGGAATGATGACGGAAAGCCCGGCGGTTCGTCCGGTGGCCGGAACGGGTTATGGCGGGGGAAATACCGGCTGTACATTGTGACCGGTCTGTTGATTGCGGCTCTGCTGTCCTCTGCCGGACTGTTGTGGTACGCACTGCCGGATGAAGAACACCCGTTCCTGATGGGGGAAGCCATCCTCCGGCTGGAATTGTCCCGCTGGCAGGTGGTGGCCCTCCGGGGCATGGAGGGCCAGTATCTCCGGTTTCCGGTGGAATCGGTTGAACTGCTGATTCACAATCAGAGCAGAGACGGGTGGACGTTCCGGGAACAGCTGGGCAACAGTCTGTTCTTTGACCGCGACGGAGAGGTGAAGGTGGTCACCACGCGGATGGTGACCCGGCGGCATCAGCTCATGACGTTTTCTGATCACTGACCGGGGGATGTTTTGGCATCAGGCCTTGACCGGGCTTTTCACCCGTGGTATGAATTAACGAATGGAAACACCGGACGGCCGCTGCCGGCAAAGGGGCGCTGAACCGGGGAAGGAGCACCGGGCATGGGCATGACCATCAGGGAGCTGTTGAATGAAGAGTATTTTTCCGGGATGCGGGTGATTGCCGGACAGGAAGGCACGGGCCGTCAGGTCAGTGGCCTGGCGATTCTCGACGCACCGGACGGACTGGACTGGGCTCGGGGAAGCGAGCTGGTTCTGAGCTCCGGCTATGTGTTTGCGGCCCGCGAGGGTCTGTTTGATGAACTGATCCGGCAGAAAAAGCTGGAGCGCATCGCGGCCCTTGGCATCAAAATGCGGTTTTTCGACCGTATCCCGGACCACGTGCTGGCCTATTTCAATCAACAGGACATTCCTCTGCTGGTTGTCCCTGAAGAATGCTCCTGGCCGGAAAGCATCTTTCAGTTCAACATGCTGGTATTCAACAACGCTCTGCACATGTTTGACATTCATGAGGGGGAAATCTCCGCGTCCAAAACCAGTCCTTACGATGAGGGTAAAATTGCCCGGATTCTCTCGCGGATCGAATACGCCACCAAACGGCCGGCGATGCTGTACGACCGGCTGACGGAAGAACAATACCACAGTTCCAGCAAATTCAAGAAGCGAAGTCTTTTTGCCCGTCCGGAAGACTATGTGAATGATTCTCTGAGGATTCAGAAGGAAACCCTTAGCGTGCGCGGCCATATGAGCATCTACGAAATGCCGGGAAGAGGGACGGAAGATCCGGTCCGCTGGATGGTCTCTCCTCTGGTGGTCAACAACCAGACGGACGCCTACCTGATCGTCCTGCAGGGACGGGAGCCACTGAACAGCATTGACCGGATGACCCTGCGGGTGGGGCAGTCGCTTCTTCGAAACATCTATGAGCGCAAACGGTTTTCCATCCTGCTTCAGGACACGCATTTCCGGAATCTGGTCCATGACTGCATCGACAGCAAAGGGGTGGCCAGCAAGAAGATCCTTGCTCTGTCGAAAGAATACGCGATCTCCCTGTATGGACAGTATTGTCTGGTGTATATGGAACAGCCTGGTGCAGGTCTGTCGCCCGACGACTTACGGCGTGTCAAAGCACACCTGGCTCCCCTTGGTGCCAGGCAGGTCCAACTGGGGGAACTAAGCTGTCTGTTTCTGATCCCCGTGGGAGACGATTCCCGCCGGGTTGAACAGATCAAAGAGCTGGCCGGCCAACTTCCGAAACGGACAGAGGCATCCCAGCAGACCGCCCCGGTGCAGTTCGGTGTGGCCCTGATCCCGGAGCCTCTTCTGAACACCGGCGAAAATCTGGCCCGCTGCCGGCGGAGCGTGTCTGTCGGGCGGAGGCTGACGGCAGACCGCTGCGTGCATTTCTATTCGGATTTGGGACCGTTTGCCTGGATTGACGTCCATGAAGAGATGATGGAGTCGCTGGTCCGTGACCTTCGGGACTCGTTGCCGCAGCCCGAGGATGCAGACGAGCTGCTCCATACCCTGAAAACCTATCTGGCCTGCCGGATGAACTATTCACTGACGGCCCAGGAGTTCTTTGTGCACATCAACACGGTCCGCAAGCGGATTGAGACAGTCCGGGCGTTCATTTCCTATGATCTGGACAACCCATTCGACCGGCTTAAACTGGAACTGATCCTTGCGCTGTTTGACGGAGATTCGCTTCGCGGGAAACAAGGCTCAACATGATCCGTGAGATCCAGAAGAACATACAACGTCATCCTGAAGGTCACGGGAAGCGGTTCATGCCGCTTTCTTTTTTTGGTTCCCTGCAAAAATGTTTTCTTTTGGGTGCGAAATTGTAAAAATGTTTTCATACCCTGCGGTTCAGTGCCGTTGTATACTGCAACCAAAGAAACGCCAAATTTGAGTTTATGGAGGGAAATCAATGGATTATCTTGTGATTGCGAACAGCGCCCCCATGTGGATTGCCGCGGGTCTGGGAGTGGCTCTGGTGCTCTTCCAGTCCATCCTGTTCACCAAAAAATCAGTGGCCGCCGGAAAGAACATGGGACTGACCGACAAGCAGATGCGCAGTGCCATGGTCAGCAGTTTCATTACGTCCATCGGACCGACCATGGTGATCCTGACCGCGCTGCTTGTTCTGATCGTCAATCTGGGTTCACCGACCGCCTGGATGCGGTTGTCGTTCATCGGATCGGTGATGTTTGAGATGATGGCGGCTGGCTTTGGGACCGGGGCCCTGGGGCAAACCCTGGGTGTGGACCAGATCAGCAACACCGCGTTTGCCAACGCCCTGTGGACCATGGCTCTGGGTTCCATCGGCTGGACCCTGGTGTCCGTGCTGACCGCCGACAAGATGGGCAAAGCCCAGAAAAAGCTCACCAAGGGTGATCCCGGCATGATGAAAGTCATTTCCATCGGAGCTCTGGTGGGGGCGTTCGGGGCGCTTTTGCCCCCGCATCTGCTCAGTATGAACCGCAACACCGTGGCGGCCATTTCCGGTGGGGTGATCATGGCCGTCATGATTCTGATTTCCAAAAAATTCAGCCACAGGACCTGGATCAAAGAATGGTCGCTGGCCTTTGCTCTGTTTGGCGGCATGATCGTTGCCGCCATCGTGTAGGCGCCGGGAAAGGGAGGAAAAACCATGGAAAGACAACAAGCTGATCAAATCTATACAGAACAGTATCTGCCCGGGATTATCCGTTGGGGAAAAATCACCAGCTGGCTGGCCATCCTGATTGCGTTTGGACCGGCCCTGGTTCTGGCTCTGGTCTACAAGACCGTTCCGCCGGTCAGTGCAATCGTGACCGGATTCGTGTCCATCGCTTCGGTGGTCGGGGTGATCTGGGTGGTGGAGCCGGTCTCCTACTTCCCGATCGTCGGGGTTCCGGGAACCTATATGTCCTTTATCTCCGGAAACATTTCGAATCTGCGGATTCCCTGTGCCACCGTGGCCCAGAAGGTGGCCGAGGTTGAGCCGGGGACCAGTGAAGGAAACATCATTGCAACCCTGGGGATTGCCATCTCAGTGGTCTCCAATGTCATCGTCATGACGATCGGCGTTCTTCTGGGAACGACCATCCTGACCATGGTGCCCCAGGGCATACTGGACGCTCTGAACTATCTCCTGCCGGCACTGTTTGGCGCCCTGTTCGTGCAGTTTTCCTTTGCCAAACCTGAACTGGCCCCCTTCGGCCTGGGGTTGGGACTCCTTCTGACTCTGGGTGTCCGGGGCGGCGTGCTGCCCTTCTGGACCACAACCCTGGGCGCTGTGGTGGGGACCATCCTGATCGGCGTCTGGTTCTACAAGCGAAAGCAGACGGGGGAGGACAGCGATGACTAAACGGGAACTTCTCGAATTTCTGCAGTCTCTGGAAGATGAAGTCACCGGTTACAGCCAGGCCCTTTGGGATCATCCGGAAACCGCGGGCCAGGAGATGGCCAGCGCAGATCTGTCCAGACAGATGCTGTCGAAACATGGGTTTTCCATCCGGGACGTGCCGGGCATGGACAACGCCCTGATCGCAGAGTTTGGGGAAGGGGCCCCGGTGATCGCCATATTGGGTGAATACGACGCACTGCCCGGGTTGTCCCAGGCCAGAGTGGCAGAGAAAAAACCCCTCATATCCGGTGGACCGGGTCAGGGTTGTGGGCACAACCTGCTGGGAGGAGCGGCCTTCGGGGCCGCCCTGGCCCTGAAGGAATACCTGGTCCAGGAAAGCCTGTCGGGGACCGTCCGGTTTTACGGGTGTCCGGAGGAAGAATCGCTTTCCGGGAAAGTCAAAATGCTGAAGGCCGGCGTGTTCAGTGACTGCGACATTGCCCTGAGCTGGCATCCCCTGACGATCAATGCAGCCCTCAACGAAGCCTTTCTGGCCAACAATTCCGTGAAATTCCGCTTTCACGGCCGCACGGCACACGCGGCCTTTGCCCCGGACAAAGGGCGGTCGGCCCTGGATGCGGTGGAACTGATGAACGTGGGGGCCAACTATCTGCGTGAGCACATCACGTCTGATGCCCGGATGCATTACACCATCACGGAAACCGGCGGTGTGCCCAACATCATTCCGGATCTGGCAGAATCCTGGTATTACGTCCGGGCTCCCCGGCGCCGGGACGTGGAGGACATCTCCAAACGCCTGATGAATGTGGCCGAGGGTGCCGCCATGATGACCGATACAACCGTGGAAGAGGACTTTATCTGCGGAACGTACGAGTTTCTCCCCAATGACGTGCTGTTCGGAGTGACCCACCAGAACATGGAGGAGGTCGGAATACCGGAGTACACCCCTGAAGAACTGGCTTTTGCAAAGGAGCTGCAGAAGGCACTTTCCCCGGAGGCCATTCGGGCTGAGGTGACCCGGACTGCCTCGATGACCGGCCGGGAAGACCCGGTGATTTCCCAGGGACTTTACGACCCTGAAAAGCCATGTGGAAACATGGTCAACGGCTCTTCGGAGGTAGGCGATGTTTCCTGGAACATCCCGACCAGTCTTTTTGTGACAGCCACCTGGCCGGTGGGAGTCCCGCCCCACACCTGGCAGGCCACCGCTGCTTCCGGTTCGTCCATCGGGTACAAGGCGATGCACTACGCAGCCAGGATCATGACGGGGATCGGCTACGATCTTCTGAACAATCCCACCCTGGTCGAAGAGGCCAACCAAGAGCTGCAGGTGAGAACCCGCGAGCAGCCATACGTGAACTCCCTGGACGCGGGCATCTCCAAAGAATAGACAGTGATGCAGTGCACCCGGCCAAGTCATCTGTGTGGATCTGGCCGGGTGTGTTCTGTTTTCCCGGAACGACCGCAGCCCGGCAACCCACGGGTGAACGGCTGACTGAGCCCAAGTGGTGGCTCAGTCGTTTTACATGAGGAAAAGGATCACGCCCAACGGGACCTGAGAACACTCTCAGGTCCCGTTGGGCGTGTGTGGTTCAGTGAATGAGGGCTGATCAGATCAGCGGACTGATGCCTGGTAGATCTGCTCAATGGAGTCGCCGAGCATCTGGTTGAATTCGGCGTCGGTCTGTTCTGCGTGGAGACCTTCCAGAAGGGCCCGCGAGAAGCTGGCAATCAGGCCGGGGTTCTGTTCGAGCAGTCTGCAGGCTTCATCCCGGCTGTATCCCCCTGACAGGGCGACCACCCGCAGTACGTTTGGGTGAGCAATCAGATCAGCATAGAAATCCGGTACTGTGGGGAGGGAAAGTTTCAGCATGATCCGGTGGCCTTTGGGCAGAGTCGCCAGGTGTTTCATAATCACCGTTTTCAGCAGCTCTTCAGACTGTGTTTTGTCCGGACTGCCAATGTCCACCTCGGGCTCCAGAATCGGGATCAGTCCGGCCTCCAGAATAACCGTGCCCCATTCAAACTGCTGCTGAACGATGGCCGCGATTCCCGCGGGATCCGCTTCGCTGATGACCGAACGCATTTTCGTTCCAAAAACATTCCGTTCAATGGCCCGCTGGAGGAGTTGGTCCAAATCGGGGTTTGGTTTCATCAACCGGACCCCCCGGTCTTCCGGGGCCAATCCTTTGTCCACCTTCAGAAAGGGGACGATTCCCTTTTTCTTCCAGAGATAGTCTGCCGTGTGCAGATCCCCAACGGTCCGGTCCATGGTCTGTTCAAACAGGATGGCCCCCAGAACACGTTCATTTGTAAATGCGGGGCTGGTTACGACCCGTGTTCTCATCTGATGGATCAGCTGAAACATTTCGTCCTCACTGTCGTACGCTTCCCGGCCCACCCCGTAAGCCTTCAGGGCCTTGGGGCTGCTGCCGCCGCTTTGATCGAGGGCTGCAACGAACCCGGGGTTATGGGCCATGATGTTCATTTGTTTTTCAAACAAGATGGGCACCTCTTTTCATCAGAAAACATGTGTGGCATCAGAGCAACAGTTTGCTTAAACAGCGTGATTGTCCAGTGGGCATCAAAATGTGTCAATTCCATTATAACGCAGTCTTCTTTTTTCTTCCAGGAAGGGACATGGCGTTGACCATCCCTCTGGATATTGCCCCTAACATACCACAATCCGGTGTACGCTGTGTTTGTTGGGGTATCTCATTGTTCTGGCAAACAAAACACCGGGACGGACTGTTCATGATGCCACACATTGGGTCAACGGCTAAACGTGTGCCAAGAACGGTTCTCGAACGGCGTTTTCGGAGCCATTGGTGCCGGGAAAAAGGGTTCTGGCCCTGGACGTGGAATGAATGAGATAATCGACAAAAGTGGAGTTTGAAAGGATTGCGAGGTGATGCATATGTCAGAACTGCGAGATGGGATCATGGGCTTGTGTGTGGGTGACGCACTGGGCGTTCCGGTGGAGTTTATGGCAAGAGAGGACCTTGCGGAATACCCTGTGACCGGAATGCGGGCTTACGGAACCCACCAGCAGCCGGCAGGGACCTGGTCAGATGACACCAGCCTGACGCTCTGTCTGCTGGACAGCCTCAGCCATGGGCTGGATCTCCGGGACACCATGGAGCGTTTCGCGGACTGGTTTGTCCATGGGGCGTATACGCCCCATGGGGACGCGTTTGACATCGGGACGGGCACCCGGATGGCCATTGACCGCTTTTTGAAGGGGGCGGACCCTCTGGAATGCGGGGGCCGGGGTGAACATAACAACGGGAACGGTTCCCTGATGCGGATCCTGCCGCTGGTGTTCTACCTGCGGGCCACCCATGGAGAAGGGCTGGCCGGGCGGATCCACCAGGATTATCGGATCATGGAGGTGATCCATGACGTGTGCCGCCTGACCCATGGTCACCGGCGAAGCCAGATTGCCTGTGGGATCTACGTTTTGATTGCCGAGCAGCTGATTGGCGCTCAGGACCGGGAGACGGCTGTGCGAAAGGGTCTCCAGAAAGCGGCTCAGTGGTACGAAGAGCATCCGGGCTACGCTGAAGAGCTGACGGTATACAGCCGGCTCTTGGATCCGGATTTTGCCAATCTTTCGGAAGAACAGATCAGCAGTGGAGGCTACGTGGTCCATACCCTGGAGGCAGCACTCTGGTGTTTTCTGGGGACGGACAGGTACCGGACCTGTGTTCTGAAAGCGGTCAACCTGGGAGACGACACGGACACGGTGGCCGCTGTGGCCGGCGGCCTGGCGGGGCTGTTTTATGGGTCGGAGGCCATTGCGCCGGAATGGCTTGAAACGATTGTCCGCCGGGAGTTTGTGGAGGATCTTTGCGGGAACGCCCAGCGGGTGTTTCAGCGGAGGCGCCAAAATGGATAGGTCTGTGCTGAGGGAAGGAAACGGGTGTGTCATGAACATTGTCTTTGGGTTTGATTTGGATGGGGTCTGCTGGTCGGAACGGCCTGCGGCGATTGGCCAGGTCCGGACCGGACCCCTGGGACTTCTGGGGATTCTGGAGACCCGCCTGGGGTTGGGCAGACCGGACATCCATCCGGTCCATCGGATAGATGCCACGGTCAGGCGGATCCAGTCGACCGACTGGGAATCCGCCTACTACGGGGCGTCCTTCCGGGCAGATGCCTGGTCGACGGCCCGGCAGCTGTTGTCCTGGCGGGACGAGCTGATGGAAGCCGGATGGGATGGCCGGCCCTTTGAAAACGGCTCCCCGCGGCTGGACGGGCTGGCCGCCCTTGAACAGGCCGGCGTACGTCTGCCCTCCGGCCGGGCAGATCGTCTGCAGGCACTGCTCAGCAGTCTGCGGGAAGGGGCCCGGGTCGACGGCCTGAAGGTCCGCATGGCCGACCCACCCGGGTTTCTGCCGCAGGTCTGGCAGGAGCTGTTCCTGCGGCTGGAAGAACAGGGAGCGTCAGTGGAGACGGTCCCGACACCCGGGGTGCCGGACGACGACCGGGAGCCCGGCAATCTTGGTGTTGTCCAGAAGGCCCTGTCGGGACAAGAGAATTCCCGGGAGCTTTGTCCTTCGGACGATTCCCTGGTCCTTTTGAGGGCTGAAAACGAATGGGAGGCGGCAGAACAGCTGGCTTTGTGGCTGGCTGCCGGCCAGCAGGAAAACCAGGGGGTGACCATTGTCTGCGGGATGGACACCAGTGTGCTGGACGGGGTCCTGCACCGGCAGGGGCTGCCCCGGCTGGGGCGGTCCGAACCCTCCCGCTGGCGGGAACTGCAACAGGTGCTGCCGCTTCTTCTGGCCAACGGCTGGGCGCCGCTTGACATCCGGTTGCTGGCGCAACTGTTGTCCATGAGCAACCCGGTGTTTCCCCGCTGGATGTGCCGGCGGCTGTTACGCGCGATGGGCGAGGAGCCGGGGACCGGGGGACGGGCCTGGGAAAAGGCCGTCGACGGGATCCGGGAAACGATTGAGAAGGACCTGCGTGAAAAGGGTGTGGCCGATGCCTCCCGGCAGGCAGACGACACTGTCGGGCAGTTGCAGGATCTGCTGGTCGGGGACCGTTTTGATCCGAACACAGGCATTCCGGAGGAAAAACTGCGGGAGCGCTGCGACCGGCTGATTTACTGGTTCGGCTGGCAGGCAGACGACGACCCGATGCTTCGTGAAGTGGTCCACCATGCCCGGGAACTGCAGGCGCTTTCAAAAGGCAAAGGGCACATTTCCCGGGTGGCTCTTGAGCGGATGCTCGATACGATCATCGGGGCGGGGAGCCGGGCGCCGGACCGCCCGGAAGAGGTGGCTCCCTGGCAGGTGGTCGACCACCCGGCACAGGTGATCGACCCCTGTGACGTGGTGGTCTGGTGGGGTTTTAACGATCCGCTGTCCATGCCACCCACCTGGTGGAGTGACAGCGAACGGACTGTGCTGGAAGCGGCCGGAGTGCTTGTGGAGCACTCCGGGGCGTTTCGCCGCCGGGAAGCCCGGGGCTGGTCCCGGGGGATTCTGGCCGCCCGGAAACAGTTTATCGGGGTCACCGTCCAGCAGCTCGACGGGGAGCTGGCCTACCATCATCCACTCTGGGACGCCATCTGCCAGGCGGCTGCCCGGGCCGACGGGGGACGCAGTGAAGCCGACGTGGAGGCGGTGCTTGTCAGGGACTGCCGGCCCGATGACGGATCGGAAGAAGGACTCTTTGCCGGCCGCCAACACCCAAAACGGGCGGTGACACCGGCGTTGCCGGTTGTCCGGGAGGCGGTCCGCCGGGTTCAGGCCGGGACGATCGCCCGGCCGCAAAAGATGTCCTACAGCCAGATGAGCACGCTGATCGGTTGCCCCATGAAATGGGCTCTTCAGTATCATGGGGGCCTAAAGGTTCCCGGGGAACAGGATATTCCGGAGGGAAACCGGATGATCGGTACTCTGTGCCACCGGATTGTCGAAGAGCTCTATGGGGAGGGGGGGAGACACTGGTTGCCGGATGAGGCCCGGAACGAGGCCTTTATACTCTATGACCGGCTGGTTCCCGCCCTGGCCTCCGAGCTTTTGCTGGACGGGCGGCACATCGAGAACCGCCGCTGCCGCCAGGCGGTTGCCGGTGCCATCGGGCATCTGGTGACGGCCATCAACCGATACCGGCTGCAGGTGGAAGCCGCGGAGATCCCTCTGGAACGGGCGCAGAGCGGTCTTGTGTTTGCCGGATTCGCTGATCTGCTCCTGCGGGACCCGCAGGGTCACCCGTTTATCCTCGACCTGAAATGGACGACATCGGCGAAGTACCGCCACCAGGAGGTCGAGGACGGCCAGGCCCTGCAGCTGGCAGCGTATGCCTGGATGCTCCGGGGGAAAGAGGCAGAGGCGGACCGGATTCACACCGGGTATTTCATGCTGGCCCAGGGCCGTCTTCTCAGTGACAGTCCGCTTCTGGGTGAAGACGCACTGACACCGGCCTGTTCCCAGGAGGACACCTGGACACGGGGAATGGCCGCCATGGAGGACGCCCTTGAACGACTGGCCGGCGGGGTGGTCGAGGCCCGGGGCGTTGAAGAGTTTCAGGTGCAGCAGGACACCGGACAGAAGGACGACAGACTGCGCCGGCAGTTGTCCGAGGCGGTTTGGCAAAAAGGCCTGCTTTACCAAAGGCCGCCCTGCGGGTTCTGTGATTTCGGGACCCTTTGTGGCCTGACAGGAGGACACTCATGAAACAGATTGAAGTGATCAACGCCAGTGCGGGGTCTGGAAAAACCTACAGTCTGACCGCCCGGGTGGTGGCAATACTCAAGGAAGGGATGGCTCCGGAAGCCCTGATGGCGACTACCTTTACGAACAAGGCGGCCGCCGAACTGCGGGAACGGATCCGGGTGAAGCTTCTGGAAAGCGGGGACACAGAACAGGCAGAGCGGGTGGGCGACGGGTTTATTGGCACCGTCAACAGCATCTGTGCCCGGCTTCTGCGGGAATACGCCCTGGAGGCCGGACTGTCCCCGGCCGTCGTTGTGATGCCCGAAGAAGACAGCGAGCGGCTGTTCCAGATTGCCATTGACGCAGTGATTGCGGCTCATGGGGACCGGATGGAACCGCCGGCCGCCCGGATGAGTCTGGATGGAAGCGGACAGGGGTACGCGAAGACCGGGGACTGGCGCAGCGATGTGAAGGCTGTTGTCGATCTGGCCCGGAGCAACCTGATTGGCCCCGAAGACCTGCGGGTCTGCGGTGAGGTTTCCTGGGCGTCTTTGCAGCGTCTTCTGGGGGACCCGGGGGAGACGCATCCTGACGATGCACTCAGGAAGGCTCTGATTCTGTCCATCGGCGAACTGGACGGACAGGAAGGGCTGACCAAAACCACAGAAAAAGCCCTGGAGACAATGAAAACCGCCTTGCAGGCCATGGAAAAAGGAGACCTTTCCTGGGTGGACTGGGTGCGTCTGTCCAAGCTGAAGGCGGCCAAAGACGGAAAGGTCGCGGTGGAACGGGTCCAGGCACAAGCCGGTGAGGTTCTGCGGCATCCGGGACTGCAGGCGGATCTTCGGGAAATCACCGTGGGGGTGTTTGACTGTGCGGCCGGTGCCCTGGAGGAGTATCAGGCTTACAAGGCGGCCCAGGGGCTGATGGACTTTGCGGACCAGGAAACCAGTGTGCTGGATCTGGCCCGTCACAATCCGGGGTTTCGGAAGTCCATGGGCGAGAGGCTGGACATCCTGATGGTCGATGAGTTTCAGGACACCAGTCCGGTCCAGCTGGCCCTGTTTCTGGCCCTGGGGGAGCTGGCCGGGCGTTCGGTCTGGGTGGGTGATCCCAAGCAGGCGATCTATGGGTTCCGGGGGACGGATCCACAGCTGATGAACGAAGTGGTCCGGCGGATTCCGGACACCGGGGTGCTTGATTATTCCTGGCGGTCCAGAGAGAACCTGGTCCGGTTCACCAACGGGGTGTTCTCTGAAGTGTTCCATGCCCTGGGCCCGGAGAAGACCTGTCTGAAGATCCCCCCTCAGCGCCGGGAGGCGGCCCGGGGGGGTACCCTGGAAGCCTGGCATCTGGAAGCCAACCGGGCAGAACAGGAAGCCGGGGCGGTGGCAAACGGCGTTGTGGATCTGCTGGAGCGCAATCCGGCGGTCCGGCCGGGGGATGTGGCAGTGCTCTGCCGGACCCGGCAGCAGATCGGGCAGATTGCCTCTTCCCTGGAACAACGGGGGATCCAGGTGTCCGTGTCTCAGGGCGAACTGACCGATGCACCGGAGTGCCGGCTGGCCCTGGCCGGGCTGCGGTACATGAACAACGGGGAAGACGAGCTGGCCCTGGCGGAAATCATGTGTCTGGATCCCCGGGCCGGGAACCGGAAGGACTGGCTGGCCGATCTGCTGGCCGATCCGGCGGGAGCCAAAGAACGCTGGCGGAAGGATCCTCTGGTGGCCGGGTTGCAGGACGGCCAGGGACACATGAAATACTGGACCCCCCTGGAAGCTCTGGAGGAGGCCATCTTTCGGACGGGTCTTCTGGAAGTCGTCCGGTTGTGGCCAGACCCCCGGCGGGCCCGAAACAATCTGGATGCCCTGCGGGGGGCCTGCAACCGGTACATTGAACAGTGCCAGTCGCACCGCAGTGCCGCAACGGCCAGCGGATTTATCACCTACATGCAGCAGACCGGCGGCGAAAAGGCCCAGGGCACCGGGGAACGGACGGTCCAGCTTCTGACCTACCACGGAGCCAAAGGATTGGAGTGGCCCTGGGTGGTCCTGACCGGACTGGATTCCCGGCGGGATCCGGAGGTGTTTGGCGTCCATGTGGAACCGGCAGCGGTGTTTCGTCCCGAGGAGCCCCTGGCCGGCCGGTCGATCCGCTACTGGCCCTGGCCCTTTGGCACCCAGGGCCAGGTGCCCACTCTCAGTGAGTCCATTCAGGCATTGCCGGTGTTCGCGGCGATCCGGGACATGGAAGAACAGGAAGCCCGGCGCCTTCTCTATGTGGGGATGACCCGGGCCAGAGACGGACTGGTACTGGCTGTCCGCAAGACGTCCGGAAAGGCCGGGGTGAGCCTGAAAACCGGATGGCTGGACACGCTGAGGGACAAAGAGGCTCACCCGGTACTGGACCTGATGGGGCCGGAAGGAGACTGGGAGATGCTGGCAGGGACGCAGCCGGTCACCCTGAACATCCGGACGTACAGTCCCGATTCTGCGGTTGTGTTGAGAAGGGAGGCACCGTCGGTTGTGTACGGCCCCGTTCTTCCGGACGAGGTGCCGGAATATCTTCCCGCCACCGTGGCGCCCAGTGCCACGGACCTGGATGAGGAAGAAGAGCGGCTTTGGGACTGGACCACGGTGGCCCGGAGCGGACACCGGATGGCCATCCGGGGGAAGCCGGACATGGCCTGTATGGGAAACGCGGTTCATGGCTACCTGGCTCTTCAGAGGGACGGATGGTCCCGGAAGGACAGGGTGGAGACGGCGGCAACCATCCTGAAGCACTGGGGTCTGGAGACCGTTCTGGAGGCGGAGGACCTGGTGACGGCGGCCGGCCATTTTTGGACGTTTGTGGACGAACGCTACCCAGAGGCCCGGGCGTTTCCGGAGTGGCCGGTGTCCTGCCGAAACGACCGGGGACAGCGGGTGGAGGGGTGGATTGACCTGCTGCTGGAAACTGCGGATGAGATCGTGATCATTGACCACAAGTCGTACCCGGGAACCGATGGCCGGGAGCAGGCGATGCGCTACACGGGACAATTGCTGACCTACCGGGAGGCTGTGGAACGGGCCACCGGGAAACCGGTCACCGCCCTGTTGATTCACCTGCCGGTCTCCGGACAGGTGCTGCAGTTGGGGAAACGGTCTCAGTCCCCTGACCCCCGTATTTAGTGGGTGACAATCCAACTGTTTCCTGAAAGGAAGGGGCGTGGTGTGAGCTGGAAGGAGACCGGAATAACAGCGGTTACAGGAGTCGTTTAAAGAAGAAAATTGTAATGAATGCAGGAAGTGAGAGCTCCCGTGTTGAACTATGTATGTTGAATCGTACAGAGCCAACCGTTGCGGTGCTGCAACATGGGTTGAAGCCGTCGGTGCTGGGCCGTTCCCGTAACGGGAAGAAAGAGAGCAGGCAAGATGACAAACCAGTTCAGCCTCCTGTGGGTCGTTCTGGGAGCAGGGACCTACCTACTGGGGGCCCTGCCTCTGGGCTACTGGCTGACCCGCCGGGTGACAGGAATCCAATTGGATCGTTTTGCGACGGGAAACACGGGGGTGGCCAATGCTTTCCGGGCAGGTCCGCCCTGGCTTGGCGGAACCATTGTGTTGCTGGACATTCTGCGGATGCTGGGGTTCCTTCGGCTGGGAGAACGTTATTGGGCACTGTCCCGGGAAGCCCTTTATTTTGGGCTCCTGATGATGGTCGCCGGCAACATGCACTCCGTCTTCCTGTCGTTTCGGGGCAGCAAGGGCAGAACCCTGAGCCTTTGGGGCATGCTGTATCTGCAGCCGCTGGTTCTTCTGGTGCTGACAGGGATCTGGGGACTGGGGTTTGCCGTGACGGGGCGGTCCCGGAAGGCTGTCTGGTGGATGCTTCCCCTGATTGCCCCTCTGGTGGGCTATGCTGAGGGCAGTGTTCCGGTTTTTCTGATGGCGCTGGGGCTGACCGCTCTGTATGCCGTGAACAACGGGGAAAACCGGGATGATTTTGCCTACCAGATGGAGCTGATCCGCGAGCGCAGAAAACAGGCCGGTGAGCGCTGATGGACGGCCTCCCGATCCTGGCCCTGGTGCTGGTCCCGGCCGTGGGGTTCCTGCCGGCTGCCGACCTGATGACTTTTCTTCGGTGGTGGCCCCGGCTGCGGCCATCGGTGATGCGGGACCGGCACAGCGTTGTGTCGCCCTATGGAAGGCTGTCGTATGTTATGCGTGGCAGGGGACCCCGGGCACTGGTTCTCATCCATGGGTTTCTCGAATCTGCCGAGCAGTGGCGTCCGGTGACGGACCTGCTGCCGGAAGGGCTCCGGGTGATTGCCGTGGATCTCAATTCGTTTGGGTTCAGTGTACCGGCAAAAGGTGTGAGCCTGAGCAAGCAGTCACTCAGTGAGGCGCTGCACTGGCTGCTGAACAGCCTGGAGGTGTCGGATGCGGTGGTCGCCGGGCACTCCATGGGGGCAGAAGTGGCCGGGATGCTGGCCGTCAACCATCCGGAGACCGTTGGAGATCTGATTCTTTTGGCACCCGGTGGGTTGCGCAGCCGGGGTTTTCCGGTGATTCCCACACCCCTGGTGACCCTGCTGTTCAAGAACATCCTGGTGCAGAGACGGTTCAGCAGACTGGACTGGTCTCAGGCCTCCCCGGAACAGCGGGAGCGGTTTGCCGTTCAGTATGTGATCAACCGGCGGATTCCCGGGCGGTTTCTGCACCGGTTTCAGCGGGACGATGACACGGGCAGCCTGGAAGTCATTCTCCCCCGGATCAGGCAGAAAACGCTGGTTGTGTGGGGAGACAGGGACCGGGTGATCCCTCCGGAAGACGGACAGAAGGTGGTGAGGCTTCTGCCCGGGGCAAGTGCAGTGGTGATACCAGGGGCCGGGCACGATCTGCCGGCTGCCCATACCGGTGATGTGGTGCGCCTGATCCAGAGGGTTATTGACGAGAGAGAGGACATAAGATGAACAACACAGTGGCAGCAATCCGTTCCTTTATGTGGAACGATGATTATCAGGAGGTGTTGGCCCGCAATGTTCTGCGTCTCCGTGAGGGGCAGACCGTGGCGGATGTGGGCTGTGGAGACGGGTATCTGTCCCGGACGTACTATCCGTATGTGCATCCGGGAGGATCCTTTACAGGGTATGATGTGGACCGGGAGGCGCTGTCCATGGCGGCGGGCCTGTTGGACGACCATCCGGACTGGAACCTGTCGTTTGAGGAGGCGGATGCGTACGCCCTGCCGGCAGAGGATGGGTCGGTGGACCGGGTGGTCTGCCAGACCCTCTTGATGCATCTGGCAGAACCGGAAAGGGCCATCGATGAAATGCTTCGGATCTTAAGGCCCGGGGGATGGATCGTCTGCATGGAGCCGGACATGCTCCTGTCGTCCCTGAGCCGGTACTATCCTGACGACACCGACGAGCAGTGGCTGGACAAAGCCGGCCAGCGGCTGCGCCAGTTTACGGCCATGCAGGAGGCAGGACGCGGCGACTTTCGAATCGGCCGGAAGCTTCCAGACATCTTTTCACGAAAGGGCCTTCGGAACGTGGAGATGCGCCTCAACGATGCGGTCTACCAGCTGATTCCACCTTATGAACCCCGGCGGGAACGGGGCTACAGGAAATTTATGGAACAGTCCCTGAAGCCCTCCGGGGGGACGGGACCCTTTGGCCAGCAGGGGGCGGAGGCAGACGGCGCCCACTGGGAGCAGCTCAAAGAGCAGACTTTGTTGACTCATGTGACCAACATGTTGTACATTGTCAGTGGACAGAAGGAGAACCATTCATGAAACGATTCGGAATCAAGGAGATTATTTTTGCAGCCATCGTGTCTGTGGGCATGAACGTGGTCAGTTTTATCGCAGTGCCATTGGCCACGGCGATTCCCGTTCCGGGAGCCCGGACGCTGTTGATCGCTCCATTTTACGGGGTCCTGATGGTCATCGCCATTCTCAAGGTGCCCCGGTTTGGCATGCCGACGCTGGTGGCCGTTTTCACGGGAGCCGTGATGCTGTTTATCAGCCCGACGATCTTCTTTTTCCTCACGACCAGTGCGGTGCTGTCAGAATTGATCACGTTTGTTGTGTTCCGTGGCTACAGGGCAAAGTGGGCTCCTGTGGTCCTGTCGGGGCTTTACTGCGGGTTCCAGGTGCCCTTTGGTGTGTTGTTCGGGTCCATTTTTGTGGGTGACTATGTGGCGGCCTTCGTGGTGACGGTCCCGGTGATGACCGGAATGTTCCTGGCGGCATTTCTGCTGGGAGCCCTGGGAGGCATGGTGGGCCGGAAAATCGGGGCGGAGTTAAGGGAGATCGGTAAACTGTGATCGGCAGAGGGTTCAGCGAAAAAAGCGGCGGTTTTCTGGACAGGATCCATCCGCTGCTCACATTGGTCCTGTCCCTGGCCATTGTGATCAATGGCCTGTTGTGGCGGGAACCGGGAAGTCTGGCGGCTTATTTTGGGGTGATTGTCACCATTATGCTGTGGTCGCGGCTGGGAAAACCGATGGCCCGGATGGCCCGGTTCATTCTGCCACTGGCCCTGTTTATCGGGATGGTCAATTACCTGGGCTTCCGGGATCCGGTCACGGCGTTTTTGTCGGGGATCCGGATCTGCCTGTTCGGACTGTCGTACGTTTTCTTCAGTGCGACCACCACTCCGGCAGAACTGGTAGGGGCCCTGGGCGGACGGGTTCCGCCCAAAATGGCCCTGGGTCTGATCATTGCATTTCGGTTTATTCCGGTCATGCTCAAAGAGCTTCAGGATATCAGAACAGCGTCCCTGCTTCGGCCGGTTCGGTCGTCGGCGCCGGTCTGGGACAGGGTATACCGGGCCGTTTTGGTGCCCTTTGTGTTTCGCCTGGTATCCATCAGTGATGAGATCTATGCGGGCATCGTGACCAGAGGGTTTTGCGATGAATGCACCAGAAGTCAGTACAGGGAGTTTCCCTGGCGGCGGATTGATGTTGGGGCGGTGCTCTTTGTGGTGGCCACCGTGTCATTGGCGGTGATCCTATGAGTGGCCCCATTCTTCAAATCGACAACCTGGAGGTGCGCTACCCCAATACCACCGTGGCGGCACTGGGGCCGGTGAACCTGACCATTCGCCGGGGGCAGCTGGTCCTGATCCATGGACGAAGCGGCTGTGGGAAGTCCACCCTGTTTAAAGTCCTCAACGGTCTGATCCCCCAGGTGGAACCGGCTACAGTGACAGGGTCCGTGCTGATGGATGGCCGGGAACTGGGGGAAAGCAGTCCCCAGCTGATCTCACGGACCGTGGGCAGTGTGTTTCAGAACTTCGAAGCGCAGATCATCCAGACCACCGTGGGGGATGAGCTGGTCTTTGGGATGGAAAATCTCAATGTGGAGCGACAGGAAATGAGCCGGCGATTGCTGGGCTCTGCCTTTGTGTCCTCTTGGCCGGAGAATACCCCGGTGGACCGGCTCTCCGGAGGAACGAAACAGAAACTCATTCTGGAAGCGGTGCTGGCCATGCAGCCGGAAATGTTGATTCTCGATGAGCCGTTGTCCAACCTGGACGCCGACAGCAGCCAGTCTCTCCTGGTCCAGCTCAGAAAGCTGGCCGATCAGGGAAAGACGGTGATCATGATTGAGCACCGGGTGGATCTGGTGGAACAATGGGCCGACCAGGTGGTCAATCTGGGCAGGTACAGTCCGGGCGTGAAGAACCAGGTAAGGAAGGGAACTGAACCGGCGGACGCCGTGCTGGATGTCAGCGACCTGCGGTTTTCCTACGTCCCCGGCCAACCTGTGCTTCAGGGGGCTGATCTGACACTGGCCCGGGGGGCATCAACCGTTCTCATGGGGGACAATGGCTCGGGCAAGTCGACCCTGTTCCGGGTCCTGGCCGGTCTGGTGCCCTATCAGGGGGGATCCGTCCAGTTGCTGGGACGGGAACTGCGGGCCTGGAAGCGCAAACGGTTGCGCAACGTGCTGGGTTACGTTCTTCAAAACCCCAACCACCAGCTCTTCATGAAATCGGTCCGGGAGGAGATCATGATGGGCGCGGCCTCGGAAGATGATGTGGGGTGGATTGTGGACACAGCGGGGATCGGGGACCTGTTGGACCGGCATCCGTTTTCTCTGAGTGAGGGGCAGAAACGACTGGTGGCCTGTTGCGCCGTCCTGGCGGGCCGGCCCCAGGTGCTTCTTCTCGATGAACCGACGATCGGCCAGGACGACCAGAGTCTGGACAGCATGCTTCACCTGGTGCAGGACATGATCAGGCAGGGGCAGACTGCGGTTCTGTCGGTGACCCATGACAGCCGGGCGGCACAGGCTTTGGGCTCAGTGATTTACCAGCTTGAGGGTGGAAAGACCGTCCTGCATTCCGGGATGGTATTGACCGGACAGACATTGACAGAGCGGCCGTTGTGAGCCGCAGACCAGAACAGGGAGGATACGATGACACGATTAACCCCGATCAACCGCCTGCGCTCGGCAAAAACGGCCGGTTCCAAGGCGTACTCTCTCCAAAAGCTGCAACGGGCAGGTCTGCGGATCCCGGAGTCCTGGGCCATAGACTTTGCAGCCTGGAACGAGTACCGGAAGGACCCTGATGCGGTGCTTCTTTCCCTGGAAGAGGCACTGCGTGTTCTGCCGGAAGACCGCCTTTATGCAGTCCGGTCTTCCGCCAGTCTCGAAGACGATGCGGAGCGTTCGTTTGCCGGCCAGTACCGGTCTTTTCTGCAGGTTTCCGGAAGGGATGGCCTCCTTCAGGCGGTTCAGGGTGTCTGGGACAGTGCCCGGGACCCGGAGCTCACCCGGTACCTGGGCGGGGGAACAGAGACAGATGTGCAGATGGGGGTGATCGTTCAGGAACAGATCGACGGGGTGTACTCCGGGGTGCTGTTCACCCGCAACCCGCTGACCGGGGGAGCGGAGATGATCGTGGAAATGGTGGCCGGTTCCGGGGAAGGGCTGGTCCAGGACGGTAAAACGCCCCTTCGTTACGTGGACAAGTGGGGGCTGTGGACGGAAACGCCGGTCGCGGGTTCCGAGGAGACAAGAGCCATTGCGGAGACTGTCCGTGACGAGGCGCTCCGTTTCCGCAAACGGTTTCCCGGAGACTGGGACCTGGAGTGGGTTTGGGACGGCGGTGCCCTGTACTGGGTGCAGGCCCGCCCCATCACCGGCCTGGAGAAGCTGCGGTATTACTCCAGCCGGGCGTCCCGGGAGTTTTTGCCCGGCATGATCAGCCCGCTGGTCTGGTCCACCAACACGCCACTAGTCAATGGTGCCTGGCAGACCATCCTGACCCGGCTGGTTGGACGCCGCTCGGACATCCGGACAGACGCTCTGACCAAGGCCTTCTATTACCGGGCGTATTTCAACATGGGGCTGATCGGGGACGTGCTGGAAACTCTGGGTCTGCCCAGGGAAACCCTGGAACTGCTGCGGGGCAACGAACGACCGGGCCCCAGGCGGCCGCGGTTTCGGCCGACGTTCCGTTCGCTTCCCCATGTGCCACGGGTGTTTTCGTTCCTGCGGGAAGTCCGTTCGTTTCCGAAGGAGGCGTCAGCCTATCTGGACGGAAACCGTGAGCGGTTCAGGCGGCGGTTGGAGGAGGTTTCCAGGCAGCTGCCTGATCTGTCGGACCGGGAGATTCTGGAGGTCATCGACGGGCTGACCGAAGACATGCACCCGGCGGCGTACTACAATGTGATGACACCGCTGATCCGGAATGCGCGGACCGCCATGCTGAGAAAACAGATGAAGCGCGCGGGAATCCGGTTTGAAGGACTGGTTCCTCCCCGGGGGCATTTCGAGCAGTTGCGGGAGGATGACCCTACTGTGCGGATGCGTGAACTGTCGATTCTCCGACAGGAGCAGGGACCGGAAAGCCCGGCATACCGGGACGGGCTGAAACGGTTTGTGAACATCTTCGGGCATCTGAGCGCGAACAACAATGATTTTTCGGTGGCTTCCTGGCAGGAGGATCTGCCGGCGCTGGATGCATTGATCGCCCAGGTACCGGACGTCCCCTCCGGAAGCGTTCCGGAGATGGGAAACAACCGGCGGCTGAAGACGCTCTACGACAGGGCGGTGTCGCTGAGTCTTCTCAAGGAGAAGATCAGTGCCCATTACCTGCGGGGCTACCGGCTGTACCGCAGCTGCTATCTGGAACTGGGCAGACGCTGGACAGAGGCGGGATGGTTTCAGAAGCCGGAGGACGTCTTCTTTTTGTACAGGGATGAGCTGGCGGGAAGCCACAATGACTGGGCAGAGAAGATCAAGGAACGCCGGGAGGAGTTTCAGGCCTACCGGGACCTGATCCTTCCGGTTGAAATCATCGGGGAGGATCCGCCCCCCCCGATCACCGAGGTGTCACACCAGTTTTCCGGTGTGCCGGTGTCCAAAGGGGTGTTCCGGGGGCCGGTGAAGGTCCTCCGGTCACCGGATGACGCTCAGGTGAGTGCTTCCGATGTGGTGGTGATCCCCTATGCGGACATCAGCTGGACACCGGTCCTGATCCGGGCCGGGGCCATTCTTTCCGAGTCAGGGGGCATGCTTTCCCACAGTGCAATCGTCGCCAGGGAGTTTCGGATTCCGGCGGTCGTCTCGGTACCGGATGTGATGGCCATATCACCGGGGGCTGTGGTGACTGTGGATGGATCCACCGGGAATATTCTGATCGAAGACCGTAATTGAATATCGAAACGGTGGATGGTCTTCATCCATGGATGAGTCGTCTCTTGGAAAAAAGAACTCAAGGACATTGCGCTTGTGAATGAAGGAAACAGGGCATTCAGGACGAATAATATAAGAACATGGCAATCGGTGTCCTCCTTGTTTGAACGTTGGTAGGGACCAGCCATGAATCACGGCCGATGGGAGCTGGCCTGTGCCAAGTCCGGGCCATGGCGTGCAATCCGGGAGACGGGTATGTCTCCCCTGGCGCCAGAATGGATCCTCAAAATGCTGTTAAGTGTATTGATCAATGATCAGAAGAGGAGGAAATTGGATGAGTGAAAACGGAAAGTGTCCGGTAACCGGAAGAACGGCAAGTCCGGTTGCAGGCGGTGGAACAAAGAACAAAGACTGGTGGCCCAATCAGCTTAATCTGAGGGTTCTGCATCAGAATCCGGACATCATAAACCCGATGGGCCCGGATTACGATTATCGGAAGGAATTCAAAAACCTGGATCTCAAAGCGGTCAAGGAGGACTTGTACGCCCTGATGACCGACTCACAGGACTGGTGGCCGGCGGACTACGGTCACTATGGCCCCTTTTTCATCCGGATGGCCTGGCACAGTGCCGGGACGTATCGTTCCGGTGACGGCCGGGGTGGTGCCGGAGCGGGAACCCAGCGGTTTGCTCCTTTGAACAGCTGGCCGGACAACATCAATCTGGACAAGGCCCGGCGTCTGCTCTGGCCGATCAAGAAAAAATATGGCAGACAGCTGTCCTGGGGAGACCTGATGATTCTGGCGGGAAACTGCGCCATTGAGTCTATGGGTCTGGACACCTTCGGGTTTGCCGGCGGCCGTGAGGACGCCTGGGAACCGGAAGAAGACATCTACTGGGGGTCCGAGGCTGAGTGGCTGGGCGATAACCGCTACAGTGGCGAACGGGACCTGGAAAACCCGCTGGCCGCTGTGCAGATGGGCCTGATTTACGTGAATCCGGAAGGCCCCAACGGAAACCCCGATCCTGTGGCGTCGGGTATTGACGTCCGGGAGACCTTTGGACGAATGGCTATGAACGACGAGGAGACCGTGGCCCTGGTGGCCGGCGGTCACACCTTTGGCAAGGCTCACGGTGCAGCCGATCCGGCGTTTGTCGGAACCGAACCGGAAGGGGCTCCCCTGGAGGAACAGGGCCTGGGCTGGAAGTGCAGTTACAAAACCGGCAAAGGCTGCGATACGATTGGAAGCGGGATTGAGGGTGCCTGGAAGCCCAATCCGACCACCTGGGACATGGGGTACTTCAAGGTCCTGTTCAAGTATGACTGGGAAAAAGTGAAAAGCCCGGCCGGAGCCTGGCAGTGGCTGGCCAAGGACGTGGACGAAGAGGACATGGTGGTGGACGCCCATGATCCCAACAAGAAACACCGCCCCATGATGACCACGGCAGACCTGTCCCTTCGTTATGACCCGATTTACGAACCGATTGCCCGGCGCTTTGCCGAGGATCCAGAAGGTTTTGCGGAAGCATTTCGCAGAGCCTGGTTTAAACTGACCCACCGGGATATGGGACCCAAGGTTCGGTATCTGGGACCGGAAGTGCCCGACGAAGACTTGATTTGGCAGGACCCGATTCCGGATGTGGACCATGACCTGATCGACGATGGAGACATTTCTGAGCTGAAAAAACGGATCCTGAATTCCGGCCTGACGGTGTCACAGCTGGTGACCACAGCCTGGGCGTCGGCATCCACGTTCCGTGGATCGGATAAGCGGGGCGGGGCCAATGGGGCCCGGATTCGGCTGGCTCCCCAGAAAGACTGGCCGGTCAACCGGCCTGACGAACTGGCGAAAATTCTGAAGGTGTATGAAGATCTCCGGGAGGCGTTTAACGCAGAACAGTCCGGCAACAAACGGGTGAGCCTGGCCGATCTGATTGTGCTGGGAGGCAGTGCGGCCATCGAGCAGGCAGCTGCAAAAGCCGGACACCAGGTTCAGGTGCCGTTTGCTCCGGGCCGGATGGACGCCACGGAAGAGCAGACCGATGCAGAAGCACTTGATGTTCTGGAGCCGGTGGCTGACGGGTTCCGCAACTATCTGAAAACCAGGTTCACTGTTTCAGCGGAAGAACTGCTGGTGGATCGAGCGCAGCTTCTGACTCTGACGGCACCGGAGATGACCGTTCTTCTCGGTGGCATGCGGGTGCTGGAGACCAATGCTGACGGGTCGAAACGGGGTGTGTTCACGGACAGACCGGGAACCCTGAGCAACGATTTCTTCCTGAACCTGATCAACATGGGGACCTTCTGGAAGAAGTCCGAAGAGGACGAAGACCTCTATGAGGGCTTTGACCGGGCAACCGGGAAGCAGAAGTGGACCGCGTCCCGGGTGGACCTGATCTTCGGGGCGAACTCCGAGCTGCGGGCCATTGCGGAAGTCTATGCCTGTGATGATGCGAAGGAAAAATTTGTCCATGATTTCGTGGCCGCCTGGACCAAGGTCATGAACGCAGACCGTTTTGATCTGGCCTGAGGGCATTTGAACGGGCACAGTTGAGACAACCATAGAACGGAACCATGATCTGACAGCAGGGCCCTCTTCTCCCGGGAGAAGAGGGCCCTGCTGTCAGTGTTTCCGCTTTCTTCCGGAGTGCTGTACCAAGGGGGAAATGGGACTTTTTTGCAGGGTTTATGGTTCGTTTGTAGAAAGTCATAGAAAGAACTTGTTTGCAGAAAACGATGGAGGTGGAAACTTGAAGAGAAAAGAAATGGACATGGTCGGGTCTCCACTGATCTTCGGTGAGGTGCTGTTTGACCGGTTCGATGATGAGGCTGTGCTGGGTGGCGCGCCGTTTAATGTGGCCTGGCACCTGCAGGGCTTTGGGCTGGAACCGCTGTTTGTCAGCCGGGTTGGAAACGACCGGCTGGGGGAACGTGTTCTTGAACGGATGACACAGTGGGGCATGGAAACCACCGGCGTGCAGACGGATTCCGGAAGGCCAACCGGGACGGTGGACGTCCGGATCCGGGACGGTGAGCCCCGGTATGACATTCTGCCTGAGCAGGCCTATGACTACATTGACAGGACGGCCGTCTGTCGTGCCGTGGAGGACCGGCAAGTGTCTCTGCTATACCACGGGACCCTGGCCCTGCGGGGAGCGGCGTCCTGCCTGTCTTTGGAGACGGTGAGGACCTGCGGTGGCCCGGTGTTTGTGGACGTGAATCTTCGGGACCCCTGGTGGAGCAGGCACTACGTCCGGTACCTGCTGGATATGGCCACCTGGGCCAAGATGAACGGGGATGAACTGTTGACGCTGGTTGAAGAGAACAAAGATGCGGATGTGTCTGACGCAGCAAAGGGTCTGCGCCGGAAGATGGGGTTGGACGGTCTGATCGTGACGATGGGCGGGCAGGGGGCATATCTGTTTTTGGAAGAGCAGACGCTGTTTGCCAAAGCCGCCCCGGTGGACACCGTGGTGGATACGGTGGGCGCAGGAGACGGGTTCAGTGCGGTGTGCATCCTGGGGTTGATCCGGGGATGGGAACCGTCGCTTCTGTTGCAGCGGGCGGCGGCATTTGCTTCAGAAATCGTGGAACAGCGCGGTGCAACGAAAGCGGACCGGGCGTTCTACCAAAAATACAGAACGAGGTGGACCGAATGAACGAGAAAAAGGAAGGATTGTATCTGCTTCTGATCAGCGTTCACGGACTGATCCGGGGGGAGAATCTGGAATTGGGACGGGACGCGGACACGGGTGGCCAGACAAAGTACGTGGTTGAACTTCTGCGGGCACTGGCCGAGAATCCCCAGGTGGATCGGGTGGATCTTCTGACCCGGCAGGTGATCGACAGCAAGGTGGATTCCTCTTACGGGGAGCCTGAGGAAGAAGTGGCCCCGGGGGCCTATATCATCCGGATTCCCTGTGGGCCAAGACGGTACCTGCGCAAGGAAGTTCTTTGGCCGTACATGGACAGTTTCGTCGACAGGACACTTCTGCACCTGCGAAAAATTGGCCGGATTCCGGACTGGATCCACAGCCACTACGCGGATGCAGGTCTGGTGGGTGCCCGGCTGTCCAATCTGCTGGAGGTTCCTCTGGTGCATACCGGTCATTCCCTGGGCCGGGTGAAAAAAGAACGTTTGCTGGCCAAGGGCATGAAAGAACAGTCCATTGAGAAACGCTACAACATTACCCGCCGGATTGAAGCGGAGGAAACCACCCTGGATACAGCATCTCTGGTGGTGGCCAGCACCCGGCAGGAAGTCAACGAACAGTACGTACTCTATGACAACTATCAGCCTGAGAACATGGCGGTTTTGCCCCCGGGGACCGATCTGTCCTGTTTCTGTCCTCCGAAGGAGGACGATCCGCACCCGCCGATTCAGCAGGAACTGAACCGATTTTTTGAAGATCCCACGCTTCCGATCATTTTGGCCCTGTCCCGACCGGATGAACGGAAAAACATTGCCGGTCTGGTGGATGCCTACGCTCTGACACCAGGTCTTCGGGACAAGGCCAATCTGGTGGTCGTTGCCGGGAACCGGGACAATATTCCAGAACTGGATAAAGGAGCGCGAACGGTGCTGACGGATCTTCTTCTGCAAATTGACCGGTACGATCTGTACGGGCACATTGCATACCCCAAACACCACAGCCCGGATGACGTACCGGATTTGTACCGGTTGGCGGCCAAGAGCGGTGGACTGTTCGTGAATCCAGCGCTGACCGAGCCCTTTGGGCTGACTCTGATTGAAGCGGCGGCCAGTGGTCTTCCGGTGGTGGCCACAGAAAATGGCGGGCCCACGGAGATTCTGGAAAACTGCCAGAACGGTCTTTTGGTGGATCCGTTGGACAGTGAGGCCATCGGGAAGGTGCTGCTGGACGCCCTGTCCGACCGGAAACGCTGGGAGGAGTGGGCCCGACGCGGCATTCAAGGGGCCTACAAGCATTACGCCTGGTCCGGTCATGTCAGCAGTTATCTGGAGCTGGCCGGACAGAAATTCACCTGGAAGGAAAAGACCTGGGAAAATGCCCGCAAAACAAAAGGCCAACTTCCGACAATGGACCGGCTGATCATCAGTGACATTGACAA